>SPJV01000215.1 GCA_006844765.1 Alphaproteobacteria bacterium
AAGAAACTAGAGTGACATGGCACGAGCACGACTGGATCAGATTAGACGGGCGGAGTTGGTGGATGCAGCCGCGCGCGCCATTGCGGAAGATGGGCTGGAGCGGGCGACCGTTGCCCGCATCGCCGCGCGCGCTGAAATCTCCCCTGGTATTGTGCATCACTATTTCGGTGACAAGCAGGGGCTGATCGAAGCAACCATGCGCGATCTGCGCCGGCCGATCTCAATCGCCTATCTCAATGCGATCAAGGCTGGCACACCGCGCTTGAGTGCGGCGGTCGCCGCGCATCTGGATCCGGCGATATTGACCCCGGCGCGGGCGGCAGCCTGGACAGCCTGTGCCTTGAAGGCGCCCTATGAACCAGGCCTCGCCCGCATCCTTGCCGCCAGCCGCTGCCGTCAGGAAGCCGCGTTCCGTCAGGGGTTTATCGAGGCTTTCCCTGACACCGACGACCCCGCCTATCTGGCCCGGCGTCTGGCGGTGGCGGTTGATGGCCTATGGTTTGCAGTTGCGACACGCGAAGGCGGCTTGGAAGGGTCGGAAGGACTGGACGAGCTTGCCCCATATCTGTCACCTTAGGGGACAGGGCAGGAACGGGTATGGGCATTGACGGCAGAATAATGATGAGGGCCAAGACATGACTGTGATTTCCGCGTTTCGCGCAGTGGCCGCCACCGCGGCGGTTTTGCTGTTAACCGGCTGTTTTCTGCCAAGCGCCTTCGAAGCCTCCATGCAAGTCAGCCCGGACGGACGGTTTTCTTTTCAGTATGAAGGGTATCTGACCCAACTGCAGTTGCTCCAGCGAATCGGCAAGGGCGAGTTGGAAGGCGATCAAATCCAGGAATATGCTGAGATTTATGCGAATGAAATGAAGCGGGATAAGGGCTTCAAGGAAGTCACCTATATCTCCCAAGCGAAGTATCGGGTGCGCTATTCGAAGCAAGGCAATCTTGCCAGGGTCAGGCAATTTTCCTTTCCCAGCCGTCGTGGAAAATTGATGGCCATCAAATTGAACGAGCAGGGCTATATGCAAGTTGTCGGCGGCGCGGTTCCGGCAAATATCAAGGGCGAGCTGAAGGCCAAGGGCTTCAAGCTATGGGGCAAGGTCAAGATCTGGACGGCGGCCAAGGTTGTTTCCGACAACGCCGATTCAAAATCGCGGCAAGGCAACATGGGGCTATACGAGTGGGATATTCGCACGATGGATCACCCAACGCCGCAAATGCTGATCGTGCCGAAGAGCTGAATATAGAGCTGATTACTCTGCCGGCTTCAGTCCCGCCGCCTGTCGGATAACTGCAGAGCGGGAGGGACGTCCCAGGCTTCGCCGCACCACCAGCTTCAACAATTCCCAATTCGTCCGCAATGTTCCCGGGTCCGGTTCCGGCAACTGCCCCGCCAACGCGTCAGAAAGCGCGGGCAGAGCGTGGAAGGGAATGGACGGGTAGAGGTGATGCTCTACGTGGTAGCTCATATTCATATAGAGGAACCGCCCCAACCAGGTCGTTGAGACGGAGCGGGTGGACTCCCGGATATCCGGTGTATTCCGCTCGGCCTCCGCATGTTGGAGCACGACGAAATAGCCCATCGCCACACCACCAACCAAGCGCGGCAACAGAATGAATGTGACGATCCAGTTTTGGCCTGCAATCGCCACCACAGCGAGCCCCAACAGAATCGCGGCAAAGAGCCAGCTTTCCCGTCGGATGCGGCTCAGATCTTCCGGTTTGCAATAGCGGCGTTGATAGGCATCCGGCCGCCCAACCGCGTTCCGAAGAACCAGACCGATGGAATAAATCAACTGCCCGATGCCGGATATTTCCTGTAGCCAGCCCCAAAACTTCATCGGGCTGTGAAAGGTGATCTGCGCATCCAGCCCTTCGACCCAGGTATGGCTGTGGTGCCGGCCATGGGCGATCCGACGGTGATGCGGCGGTTCGAAATAGATCAGCGAGGCGACCCAATAGCAGGTCTCGTTCAGCCATTTGGTTCTAAAGGCGGTCGCATGGGCACATTCATGAGACAGCGCATAACCGGGCAGCGCCAGGACAGATCCGAAAGCAATGGTCGCCGGGATGACCCACAACGGCGACGATGCCGCGTAGAGGGTCCAATAAAGCGCCCCGCCGGTTACGATCAGGAACACCGCCCAGGTCGCGAGCCATTTCAACCCATCGGCATCATTCCGCTCCCCCAACTGCTTCAAAACAGCCCGGTCAAGCTTGATGCCAGAGGTCAACGCATTCGGTTTAAGGCCGGTATCCCCGGCCTTATACTGTGCCATTGGTCCCATGATCGCCTCATTCTCTGATGGGAAACACGGCTCGTCCTGAACCCGCGTCAATCGGCGTAGTTTGAGCCTTCCTCATCCAGAATCGCGCGAAGCTCTGCCAGATGGGCGCAGTCGAGTTCGTCATAATTTTCCCACTGGCGCGCGGTCTTTTCCGCGACCTCATGGCTAACTTCCAAGAGCTCCCGACCCGAAGATTTTGCTGTGAAGAAGGTCTCGCAGGCGCGTTCAAAGTAATAGAGCGCATCGAACGCCCCGCCGACGGTTTCTCCGCACACCATGACCCCATGGTTGCCCATCAACAGGACATCCTTATCCGCCAACATGCTTGGCAGGCGTTCTGCTTCCTCACCCAAGCCCATACCGTCGAACCCCGGGTCGAAAGCAAAGCGGTTGTAGAAACGCATTGTGTTCTGATCGATCGGCGGCAGACGCGGGTCTTTCAGACAGGCGAGTGCGGTTGCGTATTTTGAGTGCACATGCAGGACACAGCGGGCGCGCGGGACTTGGCGATGGACCGCCCCGTGAATGCACCAGGCGGTGATATCGACTTTGGATGTCTGATCCCCATCCAGATCATTCGCATCCAGCAGAACCAGGTCGCTGGCGCGCACGCGGCTCCAATGCCGGTTGCGCGGGTTCAGCAAGAACTGCGTGCCATCATCATTGACCGCAAAGCTGAAGTGATTGGCCACGCCTTCATGCAGATTGTATCGCACGGCCCATCGCAGTGCCGCTGCCAGATCGCGGCGTGCTTCGAGATGAGGATCATAATCCGGGGAAACTTCAGCAAGCGACATGTCAGAACCTCCGCGCATACGATCGGGCTTCGACCGTTTCTATCCGCAGAGTTTCGTGAATTGCAGGCAATCGCGCAAACGACTAATCTCACGTCATGACATTATGATTGCTAATGTATCGCTAATGGAAAATAGGTTTGGAGGGCGAAATTGGATAGTGGTGAACTCCCCCCTCTCAACTGGCTGCGCGCCTTTGAGGCTTCGGCCCGTCACCTAAGCTTTACCCAAGCGGCGGAAGAGCTTGCCCTGACCCAAAGCGCGATCAGTCAACAGATCAAGGGGTTGGAAACCTATCTGCGCACCCCGTTGTTTCTGCGCCGTGCGCGCGGGATCGAGCTGACCGATGCGGGGCGCGCCTATTTGCCGACACTTGAGGGTGCTCTGGCCCAGATCGCCGATGTCACCCGCATGATCCGTGGGGGCCAAGGGGATGCGGAACTGACGATCCAGACCAATATGGCCTTTTCAATCAATTGGCTCGCCCCACGTTTGGGGGATTTTCTCAGCACCCACCCCTGGATCCGGTTGAATGTCGTCAATGTGCTCTGGCCGTTGGAACTGGTCCGCCCCTTCAGCACAGTCGAGATCAGGTTCGGCTCCGGCTTGTGGGAGCGACCTGGCATCCGAAAGCTCTGCGATGCATCGGCCTATCCCGTCTGCGCACCGACAGCCGTGTCATCATTGCAAAAGCCCGAGGATATCTTCGGCTATCGTCTGGTGGATTGTGCCGGTATCTCCGGTGGCTGGCCGGGATGGTTGAAACAGGCGGGCGCCGCAATGCCGGATCCGGCGCCAATTATCCATCAGGCCAGCACCTATGTCATGGTCTTCGCCATGGTCGAAGCACAGGGATTCATCGGGCTGGGCCACGATGTTATCTGCGATACAGCCCTGGCATCCGGCCGCCTGGCCAAGCCCTTCGATCTCTCAATCCCGCTATCGGAAGGCTATTACCTGATCCCCCCGACAGCTGGTGAGAACGAGGCAGCGCGGCTGTTCTCTGACTGGTTGGAACAGGCCTTTTCCCAAACGGCTGCTTGACCAACCGGGCCGGCGCTCGTCCTATCATCGAAAGCACTAAACCGGCGGGAGGAATTCTTACCATGTCGACCACCAAGCAGGCTCTCGTAACCGGTGGGACAAGCGGGATCGGGCAGGCCATCGCCCGTTGCTTCGTTCTGAAGGGCCGCTGGTTTTATCTAGAACATGATTGGATGGCGGAAGAGGTCGGCCTGGGTGCGGATTATGTGGAGACATTTATTCGTTAAGCCCAATCTTGACCTTCGACGACGGAGCCCTTTCTTGATAAAGACACCGTCCCTATGTGTAAGCCAAACAGCTTTCAGGATATCCATCATATGAAAACCGAACAGCCACCCGTCATTCATCTGTCCGAATATGCCGCACCCGCCTTTCGCATAGGCTCTGTGGCGTTGGAATTCGACCTTGATCCAGACCGCACCCTGGTCGCGACACGGCTGGAGCTTGCGCGGGCTGATAGGGGTGAGACGCCACTGTCGTTAGACGGTGAAGACCTGGATCTGTTGGAAATCGCGATTGATGGCGCGCCCCTGGCAGCCTCGGACTATGTCCTGACCGACACCGGGCTGACCATCGCTGCGGTCCCTGCAGGCGATTTTGTCCTGACGACGAAAGTTGCGATCGCGCCGGTCGCCAATACGCGATTGGAAGGGCTTTACCAGTCGAATGGGATCTACTGCACCCAATGTGAGGCCGAAGGGTTTCGACGCATCACCTTCTTCCCGGACCGGCCCGATGTGATGACAACCTATCGGGTGACGATCCGCGCGCCGAAAACTGACTGCCCGGTCTTGCTGTCAAATGGCAATCTGGTCGAAAGCCGCGATCTGCCGGACGGACGGCATGAGGCTGTCTGGGATGATCCCTTCGCGAAGCCGAGCTATCTGTTTGCACTGGTTGCCGGCGATCTGGCCCATATTGCGGATCGCTTCACCACCCGGTCCGGTCAGGACGTTGATCTGCGCATCTATGTCGAACATGGGAACGAGAACCGCGCCGGCTATGCGATGGATTCGCTCATCCGCTCCATGAAATGGGACGAAGACCGCTTCGGTCTGGAATATGATCTCGGCATCTTCAACATCGTCGCCATTTCCGATTTCAATATGGGCGCGATGGAGAATAAGAGCCTCAACGTCTTCAACGCCAAATATGTTCTGGCGGATACGGAGACCGCGACAGATGCCGATTTCGCCAATATCGAATCCATTGTCGGGCATGAGTATTTCCATAACTGGACCGGCAACCGGGTCACCTGCCGCGACTGGTTCCAACTGAGCCTGAAGGAAGGACTGACCGTCTTTCGGGATCAGGAGTTCTCTGCCGATGAACGCAGCCGCGCCGTGACCCGGATCAAGGATGTCCGCGCCCTTCGCGCCCGACAGTTCCCGGAAGATGCGGGCCCGCTCGCGCATCCGGTGCGCCCGGAAAGCTATATGGAAATCAATAACTTCTATACAGCGACCGTCTATGAGAAAGGGGCTGAGGTCATCCGCATGATGCACGGCCTGCTGGGGGAAGAGGGCTTCCAGGCCGGCATGCGGCTCTATTTCGAACGTCATGATGGGCAGGCTGTCACCTGCGATGATTTCGCCGCCGCCATGGCTGATGCGACCGGGACGGACCTTGATCACTTCAAGCTTTGGTACAGCCAGGCGGGCACGCCGGAGGTCACGGCGGGTTGGCGCTATGACGCCGAAGCACAAACCCTGTCGCTGGAACTGACCCAATCGTCCAAACCGACACCGGGTCAGCCGAAAAAGGCACCGTTGTTGATCCCGATACGGGTCGGCTTGCTGGACGCAGCAGGCGAGGAGATGCCGCTGATCATTGGTGGTGAAAATCAGGGCACGACCGCGACCTTGCAGCTCTCCACAGACCGACAGAGCTTTGTCTTTGAGAATGTGACCGAAAAGCCGGTGCCGTCGCTGAACCGAGGGTTCTCGGCGCCGGTCAATCTACGTGCTGCCTATGAGCCGGCGGATCTCGCCTTCCTGATGGCCCATGATAGTGACCCCTTCGCACGGTGGGAGGCCGGGCAGCAATTCGCCGTCACCCTGTTGTTGGATCGGATCGCCGCGATCCAGGAAGGACGGGACGCGGAAATCGACCCCGCCTTTATCGATGCCTTCGCGCTGATGCTGGATGACGCGGACGCTGATCCCGATTTCCGCGCGCTTGCCATCGCCTTGCCCAGCGAAGAGTTCCTGGGAGAGCAGATGCGGATCGTCGATGTGGATGCCATCGCCGCCGCCCGCCAGGGCCTGCGCCGCCATATCGGGGAGGCTCTATGGGACCGCTTGATGACCCATGCGACTGCAGATCTGGGGAATGCGGAAAGTGCCATCGATGCGGTGAGTGCCGGTCGTCGGGCCTTACGCGCCGCAGCACTTGCCTATCTGGGTGCGACCGGGCGTGCTGAAGCCGTGGCACTAGCCAAGACGCGCTATAACGGGGCCGCGACCATGACCGACCGGATGGCCGCCCTCAGCGTCTTGAATGACATCGATTGCCCGGAGCGGGAGGCAGCCCTGGCCGACTTCGAAACCCGCTTCCGCGATGATGAGCAGGTGATGGATAAATGGTTCGCCATTCAGGCAATCAGCCGCCTGCCCGACGTGCTGGATCGGTTGAAGCCCTTGCTGGACCATCCAGTTTTCTCCTGGAAGAAGCCGAACAAAGTGCGGTCCGTCATTGGTGCCTTCGCGGCAGCGAACCCCGTTGCCTTCAATGCGGAGAGTGGAGCGGGCTACGACTTCCTGGCGGATAGCATCCTAACGCTGGATAAACTCAACCCGCAGGTCGCCGCCCGCATGCTCGGCACGCTGGGCCATTGGCGGCGCTTCGACGAGAACCGACAGACCCTGATGCGCGGCACCTTGGAGCGGGTTCTCGCCACCGAGGGCCTCAGCCGCGACTGCACGGAAATCGCCACCAAGGCGCTTGGGGACTAGATCTAACGCGCTTTTTTAATCAGCGCAGACTGGTTCCGCGTCAGGTGTTCAGGACGCGGCGCGGCGCAGGCGATCGTTGATGGCGCGGCCCAACCCGGCTTGCGGGATCGGGGCGACGGCGATGCTGCTGTATCGGGCCGGATCATCCAGGCGGTGGAGCAGGCGGAACAGATTGGCGGCTGCCTCCATTGCATCGCCGCTTGGCGACAGATTGGCCGCCTCCCCGTCGCGGGCCGGGCCGAAGCCGATCAAGGCCTCACCTGCCTGTGCCGTTTCCGCATTCAGCCGGATCGGCAGACCCGGGGCGTAGTGGCTGGTCAGCATCCCAGGAGACGCCGGCGCGGTGTCGTCGCTGCCCGCAACCACCAGCCGCCCACCGGCAATGGCCTCTATCGCCTCCGCCGCGATGCCGCCCGGGCGCAGCAGTGCCGGTGTCTCCCCGGTCGCATCAACCACGGTGCTCTCCAACCCCACCGCACAGGGCCCACCATCGAGGATCAGGTCGAGCTTTCCATCAAGTGAAGCAGCAACATGCTGGGCTTCCGTCGGGCTCAAGCGGCCGGAGGCATTGGCACTCGGCGCGGCGATGGGGCGGTCTGCGAGCCGCAATAAATCCCGCGCGCCACCATGCGCCGGCAAGCGCACCGCCACCGTCTCCAGCCCCGCACTCACCAAGGCAGAAAGTCGCGCCCTCGGCTTGCGGCGCAATACCAGGGTCAAGGCGCCGGGCCAGAAACTATCCGCCAGCCGTCGCGCCAAGGGGGTGACCTCAACCAGCCGCTCCACCGCAGCCATATTCGGCAGATGGACGATCAAGGGATTGAAGCGGGGGCGGCCCTTGGCGTCGAAAATTCGCGCAACGGCCATATCATCGCCCGCATCGGCGCCCAGGCCATACACCGTCTCCGTCGGGAATGCGACAAGCCGCCCCTGGCGCAGCAAACTTGCCCCCCGGTCCAGGCTCTTGCCATCCAAAGGCGCTATGACGGTCGTGATCTCAGTCATGGAGGCGGGTTATGGCGCGCGCGGGGCCGGCCTGCAATATCGAAAGGACCGGAAACCTTGCGTCCCGATGCCGCGTGAGGCTCATGTTGCAATGCAGCATTTTCCAGTTAGACTGACGGATCGACTTCTTCGAGGGTCCAATCCGACCAAGGTGACGCTATGGCTAAAATCTTCACAATCGCCCAGCAAAAGGGTGGCGCCGGGAAATCGACCCTCGCCGCCACATTGGCGGTTGCCTGGGCAAAGCGGAAATCGGTCGCGGTGCTGGATATCGACCCTCAGGGCTCTCTCTCCGCCTGGTACAAGGTGCGGGAGGCCGCGTTGGGTGAGGACAAAACGGGCCTGACCTTCGAAGCGGTGACCGGTTGGCGCGCCGCCCGAGCCGTTGAGAAGCTTGCCGCCGATCATGACATCGTCGTCATCGACAGCCCGCCGCATGCAGATACGGACGCCAAGATTGCCATCCGTCCCGCCGACCTGGTTGTCATCCCGACCCAGCCGAGCCCGCTTGACGTCTGGGCGACCGAGCCGACGCTGGCGCTCGCCGCCAAAGAAAAGACGACGCCGCTGATCGTCCTCAACCGCGTCCTGCCCCGCGCCAATCTGACCGCCCGGATGATCACGCGTCTCGGTGATTATGAAGTCCGGGTCGCCAAATCCACCCTCGGCAACCGCGTTGCTCACCCCGACGCCATGGCCCACGGCCTCACCGCCACAGAAACCAAACCAGCCTCCACAGCCGCCAAAGAAATCCGCGCCCTGGCAACGGAGCTGTTAAAAAAGGTTTAGGGCGCACCGGCGCGCGCAACATCCACATATCCCGCCAAAACCACCCTGTCGCGCATTCGCACAAGGATCGCGGCGGAACGGAGTAAAACGCCGCACGTTGAAGTCAATTGACGGTCGTGACACACTGGCGACTACGAAAGCCATCATTGGGAGTCGCCGCTATGTCCCCGCTTACACGGATAGCGCCCCTGTTCTTGTCTCTTTTGGTCGTTCTGTCAGCGCCGGTTCAGGCCGCGCAGCGAGTCGCCCTGGTCATCGGGAATGGCAGCTACGCGAGCCAACCTCTCAACAATCCGCCGAATGATGCCGCCCTGATGGCAGAGACCTTGCGCGATGTTGGGTTTGACGTGGTGGAGGAAATTGACGCGGACCGGCGACGCATGGCGCGTGCGGTGCGGAAGTTTGGATCTCTCCTGCGCGACGCGGGCGAGGATGCGGTGGGGTTTGTTTTCTATGCCGGTCACGGAATCCAGTCGAAGGGGGAAAACTACATGATCCCCGTCGATGCCCAGATCGAGGATGAGCTGGATGTCGAGCTGGAAGGCTTTCCCGCATCAACATTGCTGACCAGTCTGGACAGTGCGGGCAACCGCCTGAACATCGTTGTGATGGATGCCTGCCGGAACAATCCTTATAAGGCGGCGACTCGCTCCAGCGGGTCGGGCCTGGCGCGCATGGATGCGCCATCGGGGACGTTCATTGCGTATTCCACCTCGCCTGGGAAGGTGGCTGCGGATGGCCGGGGACTCAACAGCCCCTACACGCGTGCGCTGGCCCGCTCAATCCAAACGCCGGGCGCCAAGGTCGAGGAAGTCTTCAAGACCGTCCGTGTCGCCGTGATGGACTGGACGGACGGCGCGCAAGTGCCTTGGGAAAGCTCATCCCTTACCGGTGATTTCTTCTTTCGTGAGAAAGCGCCCGAACCGGTTGCCGCGTCTGAGCCATCCAAACCGGTCCAACCGGATAACACGGTTGAGCTCACCTTTTGGAATTCGATCAAGGACGCGACAGAGCCGTCATTGTTTGAAAGCTACCTGAAGCAATTCCCGAATGGCAGTTTTGCCGGGCTTGCACAGGCAAAGATCGCCGCTTTGACAAAACAACAAAATGCTGCGGCATCGCACTCAGAAACGGCTTTTTTCCAAGCGATCCAGAATTCGACCAACAAAGCAGATTTCGAGGCCTATCTCTCGCAGTATCCCAATGGGACATTCGCCGCCTTGGCCAAGGCGCGGATCGATGTTCTTACGACGGCGGAACAACAACAATTAGCGGTGACTACCGCAGTTCAATCGCCCGACGTCGATGCGGATACGGCATTTTGGAATCAAGTCAAAGGATCGAAGACGAAAGCCGAGCTTCAGGCCTATCTGGATCAGTTTCCGGATGGCAGCTACGCGACACTGGCGCAGGCCAAAATCGAGGGCATCGAAGAGCAAAGACAAGTTGCGACGTTGAATCCCGTATCCACAAATCCAATGGATGGGAAATGGAAGGCCTATATACGCGGCGTCACAAGCCTGGAACAGACATTGGCGCCGTTTTGCCCCTACAAAATGCCCCCGCCGAAGGGAGAGGGCGTGTTTACGCTCGTGGGCGGCAAGGGCCAAATCCGCATCGAAGCGCGAAACAAGGATGCTGTAACCTTAAAGATCAGGTCGGCAACAGCCGACAGCCTCTCGCTCGACATATTCTGGCGAGGAAAAAAGTATAAATCTGAAACGCTGGCCATCGAGAACGGCGCCGCGGAAGGGTATAAGAAATCCGGCAGTAACTGTCGGCTTACCTATCGACTCGAACAGGTCACGTCTGGCGCAACGAAGCCATAATCCGCTATCGATCAAGGGGGCATGAAGAGAACCTTGAACAGCATGCCCGCTGAAACCCGATCATCGCCCGAGCAAATTTTTCCATCAAATCTATGAGATCAACTGAACTTCGCCATCCACAAGATGTCGCGTCGTGCATCGCGCTCTTCGTAGTCCCTTAGTGCCATGGCAGGATCCATGGTGAACGCTTGCTCGTTGTCTTCTCCCAGAGCGGTCAATCGCATGGAGTACCATGCCGTCACGCCGCCCTTGGGTGGTGAGTCAAACTTGGGATACGCTGGATCGCCGCCTTCATCCGTCAGCCAGTCGGCAGCAAGGCTCGGGTTAAGGACCATGGCCCGGGCCAGGCTTACAACGTCGATCACACCGCTGGACAGTGCCTCAACAGCCTGGTCCCGACGCGCAAAGCCGCCGGTCAACATGAGGGGCACTTTGGTCACCTCCCTTGCCCGTCGTGCGAAGTCCATGAAGTACGGGCCGCCGCTTGATGTGCCCTCGGAACTTGCCTTTGCGCCGGGGAAGTAGGTTCCGCCGCTAATATCGATCAAATCAACCGACGAGGTGTCGAGCAAGCGCACGAACTCCAAGGCATCATCTTCCGTCAATCCACCCTCAAGTTTGTCCGTAGAGTTGATTTTAATCCCGATCGGAAATGATGCGCCGACGGCGCGCCGGACTTCTTCCAGGATCGCCAAGACTATCTTCGACCGCGCCTCGACGGATCCGCCGTATGCATCATCCCGGTGGTTGAACAATGGCGACAGGAACTGGTTTAGCAAAAAGCCGTGTCCGGCGTGGACAAGCACACCGGTAAAGCCCACCTCCTTCGCAAACAAAGCTGCCTCGGCATACAGGGAGGGAAGTTCCTTTACTTCTTCTATCGACATCCCAGCACATTGAAGGCCAGGCATGTCTAGCGGCGACGGACCCTTCGGGTCGCTCAACGGCAGATGCGATAGAGCCCCGGCGTGGCCCAATTGTGGCCAAAGATGCGTGCCCTTGGCCGTGCCGCGGGTTACCAGCTCTTGTATTGCCCTCTTGTCGCTCTGAGGTCCGAACACGAGATTACCCGGTTTTTCCGGGTACTTGGGATCCCCTTGCACTTCGCCGATTATGGAAATTGCCGCACCGCCCTCTGCCCATCGCTCGTAAAGGCGGGCTTGTGCCTCGGTCGGGTCACCTTCGCCATTGCCGAGTGAATCCGACATCGCCGCTTTCGCAATCCGGTTTCTTAGAACAGCACCGCAAGGCAGTTCTAGCGAGCTACCGAGAAAACCCCGAACATCAAGGGTATCGGAGCTTGAGGGGACATTCGTCATCATCTTTCTCCAATCGATATATTTCGATTTACCGATTAATTTATCGGCCGTGGGACCAACCGCTGCAAATCCAGTCCTTACTCTCTAAAGCTCGATCAGCTCTTTCTCGAACGCCTGCAACAGCGCGCGGATCGCGTCTTCGTTTCGCCGGTAAAAAGTGAACTGCCCATGGCGCTCGGAGAGCACTAACCCTGCCTCTTTCAAGAGCCCCATGTAATTTGAGATCGTCGATTGCGAGAGACCGGCTTTCTCTTGGATATACGCAACGCACACGCCATCCAATCCAGCATGTTCCGGCAACGCCGCTGGGAAGTTCGACCTATGCTTCAACCAGTGAAGAATCTTGCGCCGAACAGGATTATTGAGGGTGGTGAGTGCTTTATCCAAATCCATATATCGAGATATCCCGATATCTTGGTTTATGTCAAGTTTCTTTTGGCTACAACATAGTCCTTATCTGCTTTTCTTCTATCAGCACTCCAAGATTGCCCTACGTAATCCATCTATTGGGTTCGGGCCAGGATTGCGGTTTGGCATATCTCGATTAAGGCGCAGTAACGGCTCAGATTAAGAGGGAACTCAGTCCCCCCGGCCCTCAAAACCCCTGCGAAACGCTAGAATTGCGCGAAATTGCCGGCCTATGGAATGTCCCGCAGACCGCGTTCGATCCGATCATAGGCTTCCGATAGGAGTTCCGGGCTTTGTGCGAAGCAGAGGCGGAACCAGCCTTCGCCTGACGGGCCGAAGGCAGTGCCGGGGGCGATGCCGACTTTGGCATGGCGCACCAGATCCTGCGCATAGGCAAGCGTCCGTCCTTCTGTCCCGGCTATCCGGAAGAACGCATAGAATGCCGCATCGGGGGTGCGGAACCCTTCCACCCTCGGAATATTGGGCAGGCGTTGGGCTGTGATGTCGCGCCCGCGCCGGCAATGTTCGATCATATCGGCCACCATGGGCTCGCCGTCGCGGATTGCCGCCTCTGCGCCACGCTGCAGGAACTGCGGAACGCAGCTATAGGCGAATTCGATCAGGTTTCCGAACAGGTCGGTGAAGCTCATCTCCGACCCCGGCAGAAATTCCGGATGTGTGACCCAGCCGATCCGCCAGCCGGTCATCGCCCAGGCCTTGGAGAAACTGTTGACGACGAAGAGCGGATCGTCGGGCCGGGCGTGCTCCAGGAAGCTCGGCGCGGCGCGCCCGTCATAGACCATGCGGCCATAGACTTCATCGGCGACAATCCAGATACCCCGCTCCCGCGCGAGTTCCAAAAGGGCTGCCTGTTGCTCGGACGGCATGACCCAGCCGGTTGGGTTGTTGGGGGAATTGACGAAGATCATCCGGGTATTGCTGTCGATCATCCCGGCCATTTTCTCCAGATCAAGCGCCCAGCCTTGCGCATCGGAGAAGTCCAGCATGCAAAAGCGTCGCTCCGCCCCCATCACGCGCACCGTGGATTCGGCATTTGGCCAAAGCGGTGCCACGATGATGGCGTTGTCCCCCGGCTCCAAAACCGCCTGCATGGCCATCTGAATGCCGGCCATGCCGGACGCCGTGACACTCACCCGCTCCATATCGAGGGAAATGTCATAGAGACCGGCCATATAATCCGCCAAGACCTGCCGCAGCTCCGGCGTGCCCGTCTTGTGGGAATAAAACGTCTCCCCCCGCTCCAACGCATCAATCGCCGGGCGCCGGATATCCGCATGGGTCACGACATCCGATTCCCCATACCAAAGCGGAATAACATCCGGATTCCCCAAAGCCAGTTTGGCGACAGACAGAATCTGCTGCTCTTCAATAGAGGAAACAGCGGGGCGAATTTTGGGTTGGGGCATGGGGTGTCCTTCAGAAATTAGGGAAGTACCAAAACGCTGTTTTCGAGACTCCGTCAATCGGGTCTGAAAGACGGCATGCTCATTTTCCGCAACAAGCAAATGCCCACGACAACCGCGCCTGAAATTGGCGCTCCGAGGCCGGTTGTTCAAAGGGACACAGACCTCGTGCCCCCCGCCATCGCGAGGGGGCACGAGGAAACTGCGGTGTCTGGTTTAGTTAGAGCCAGTCGCAAGCCGGTCTAAGACCAGCCCAAGATCGTGCCTAAAACCGTGCCGCAATCTGGCCCGCCAGGGATTCTGTTGGCGGGGCGAATTTGGTTAGATTGATGCCTTTGACGGCGGTTTTGTATTCTTCCAGCGTCGGGGTCCGGCCAAGGATGGTGGAAAGGACAACGACCGGTGTCGAGGCCAGCAGAGACTCGCCCTTCTTGTCGTCGGAATCTTCAACCACCCGGCCTTCGAACAGGCGGGTTGAGGTCGCCATCACCGTGTCACCCTTAGCCGCTTTCTCTTGGTTGCCCATGCAGAGGTTACAGCCCGGGCGTTCCAGGTAGAGCGTGTCTTCATATTCGGTCCGCGCCGTCTGTTTCGGTGAGACATCATCGAATTCGAAGCCGGCATATTTCCGCAAGACATCCCAATCGCCTTCTTCCTTCAACTCATCAACGATGTTGTAGGTCGGGGCGGCGATAACCAATGGCGCGTTGAACTTCACCTCGCCATAGGTCTCTTCCAGATTGCGCAGCATCCGGGCAACGATCTTGATATCGCCCTTATGCACCATGCAGGACCCGACGAAGCCGAGATCCACTTTTTTCTCCGCCTCGTAATAGGAGATCGGGCGGATCGTATCATGGGTGTAGCGCTTGGAGATATCGATATTGTTGACGTCCGGATCGGCGATCATCGGCTCGTTGATGGCGTCCAGATCGACGACAACCTCCGCGAAGTACTTCGCATTGGCATCCGGCGACAGGGCCGGTTTCTCGCCGGACTGGATTTCGGCAATCCGCTGGTCCGCCTTGTCGATCAGGCCTTGCAGCACCTGCGCCGCATTATCCATGCCCTTATCGATCATGATTTGGATGCGGCCTTTTGCGATTTCCAGCGATTGGATCAAGGTGTCGTCATTAGAAACACAGATCGACGCCTTGGCTTTCATCTCCGCCGTCCAATCGGTGAAGGTGAAGGCCTGATCGGCCAGCAAGGTGCCGATATGCACTTCAATGATGCGGCCCTGGAAGACGTTGTCGTTAAACTGATCCAGCATTTGCGCCTGGGTGGCATGGACGACGTCGCGGAAGTCCATATAGTCCGCCATCTGGCCCTTGAAGGTAACCTTTACCGATTCCGGGATCGGCATGGTCGCTTCCCCGGTCGCCAGCGCCAGGGCAACGGTACCGGAATCCGCCCCGAAGGCGACGCCTTTGGACATCCGCGTATGACTGTCGCCGCCGATGGTGACATCCCAGTCATCGACCGTAATATCATTCAGCACCTTGTGAATGACGTCGGTCATGGCGTGATATTCACCCTTCGGATCCCGCGCGGTGATCAGCCCGAACTTATTCATAAAGGCCATCAGCTTCGGCGTATTCGCCTGCGCCTTTGAATCCCAGACAGAGGCCGTGTGGCAGCCCGACTGATAGGCCCCATCCAGTGTTGGGGAGATGACGGTGGCCGCCATCGCTTCCAGTTCCTGCGAGGTCATCAGGCCCGTTGTATCCTGGGAACCGACGATATTCACCCGCACCCGAACATCTGAGCCCGCATGCAGAACCGTCCCTTCGGGCACGCCCAGCGCATTGCGGTTGAAGATTTTCTCAACCGCCGTCAGGCCTTGGCCTTCATGACTGACGACCTTCGACGCAGCAAAGGCGGATTTGAACTCAACGCCCAGGGTCTCCGCCGCGAAGGCTTGCAGGCGCTTGCCGAAGACGACGGCATAGGATCCGCCGGCCTTCATGAACTCACGCTTCTGCGGGGTGAAGGACGCGCCGATATCCACCAGCTCCTCGTCGCCTGCTTCATTCTTCAGCGTCTTGTTTTTGGTGTCGATGGTAAACACCGTGCCGGTCTCAACAGAATATTTCTGTTCCAGAACCGGGCTGTCGTCATTGTTCAGGATCGGATTGCCATCGGCATCGGTCTTCTTGACCCAGTTCTTCAGGTCGATCCCGATCCCGCCGGTCACGCCGACCGTGGTCAGGAAAATCGGCGAGATGCCGTTGGTGCCGGCCACGACCGGGGCGATATTGACGAAGGGCACATAGGGGCTGGCCTTTTTGCCGGTCCATAGCGCGACATTGTTCACTCCCGACATGCGGGAGGATCCGACCCCCATCGTCCCCTTCTCGGCAATCAGCATCACACGCTTGTCAGGATGTTGCAGCTTCAGCGCCTCAATCTCTTTCTGCGCGGCTTCAGAGATCAGGCACTTCCCATGCAATTCCCTATCGGAGCGGGAATGGGCCTGATTGCCCGGCGACAGCAGATCGGTGGAGATATCCCCTTCCGCTGCGACATAGGTGACGACTTTAATCTCTTCTTCGATATCCGGCAGTTTGGTGAAGAACTCTGCATCCGCATAGCTCTCCAGGACATCCTTGGCGACGGCACTCCCGGCCTCAAAGGCGTCTTTCAGACGGGCCATATCCGCATCATAGAGGAAAACCTGGGTCTTCAGGACCTCTGCTGCGTCCTTGGCAATCCCGGCATCATCGCCGAGCGCCAGATCCAGCAGCACATCAACCGACGGTCCGCCCTTCATATGGGATAGAAGCTCAAAGGCGAAGGATGGTGAAATCTCTTCAACGCTTGCCTGTCCCAGGATGATTTCCTTCAGGAACTTGGCTTTTTCTTCCGCCGCGGCGGTGGTGCCGGGCAGGGTGTTGTAGATGAAGTAATGCAGGGAATCTTTGCGATGCTCGGACGCGGTGTCCCGGATCTGCGCGACGATCTCTTTCAGAAGCGCGCTGTCTTCAATCGGCTTCGGGCTGAGCCCTTGCAGTTGCCGCGTTTCAATCTCGTCCAGGTATTTGCTGTAAGAGCCGGTAGCCATCGAGTGTATCCCCTTAATTTACGGCGTCATAGCCCGACGGACCGGGGGGTACGGGCCCCCTCTTCGGGCTGGTCCGATCATGTCATCCAATTGCCCGCCTTTTTACGCCTTTGTGCACCGCAATGAAAGAGGGGTGCGGGGATTTGTCTGGCCTGCAATGGATTGATCCCGGTTAGCTATTGAACTCTTCCAGTTTCGGAATTGCATTCCATTGGTTTCGGGCCGACTTCGGTTACGACAAATGTCCTTAAAGAGAGTTCATCGTTAACGAGCAAGAATCCTCGCAGGTAATTTCCCCGCGGATTGGGCTGAATGCTTTCAAAAACTCGGATAAAATATTCCGGCTTTGGCCCGCAATAATCGGCTAAACGATAACTTTGGCTTTCCTCTGATTCTGTTATCCAACGTTCAAAATCACGAATTAAGGCAACTGAGAACCCCTCAAGAATACCTGTGGGGCTCGGTTCTAGGTCTGCGCGACAACCCAACAAGACTGGATCGGCTTGCCCATTCTTCGGTTCGAGAAGTTTGAATCCGTACGAACCTTCGATCCACCGTCTGCCTGTCCACAACGGATTTTCGGTTGGCAAGGTCGAAGGCTTGAGTGTCTCCAAACCTTCGTAGTTCAACGATTGACCGGATTCGATTCTGTTTAAACACCTTTCGAAAATAAGCGAGGATGCCACAATGTTTGGATCAGGGGCGCACCATTGCATCCCTGCTAATATGCACAATCTTCCAAATAACTCGAACACGCGACCTCCAAGACGAGAGTACAACTATATACTACTGCGCTCCACCGCAAACACCCAATCCCCCGGTTTTATACCCTTGGCTTGGGTGGTGCCCGTTCTGGTCATGCCGAGCTTCTTTAGAGCGGTAGCGGAGCGGGTGTTGCTGGGGTCAACTATGGCCAGGATGCGGGTGGTGTTGGTGGTGGCGAAGGCGTGGGTGATCAGGGCCTTTGCAGCTTCGGGCGCGTAGCCCTTGCCCCAGTGTTCCGGCAGGAAGAAATAGCCGAGCTCGACCTCGTCTTCCGCCATGGCGGGGTCCTCCCGGAACAGGCTGACATAACCTAGTAGGGCAGGATCATCACTGGTCTGAACAGCCCAGGTGCCAAGCGCCGGACCTGGATCGGCCATTGCCTCTGACAGCCGGGCGCGGGCATAGGCTGCGTCGCCATGCCCATCGGTGTTGTAGCGCATGACAATCGGATCGGTGACGAGGGCCAGGAGCCGATCGTAATCCGCCTCAACAAACCGGCGAATGATCAGGCGCTCTGTCGTCGTGATAATCATGGCTGCCGGTTTACACCACCAGAAGGATAATCCCAACGCAGATCAGCACGACGCCCACGACTTCCGACGGCTTGGACTTCTCCCGGAAATAGAACCAGGAGACGGCGAAGGTGAAAACCAACTCAATCTGGCCCAACGCACGCACATAGGCTGCGTTCTGAATGGTCATGGCGGTGAACCAGCCGATGGAAGCAAGCGCCCCGCTCGCCCCCGCTAAAAGGGCGACCCGCCAGGCCTTGATCGTCGCGGTGACCTGCCCCGGTTCCCGCCAGGCAAGCCAGACACCCATGGCCAGCGTCTGATAGGTCAGGACCGTGACCAGTGTCGTTGCCGCTTGCCCCAGAAAGCCGGTCCCACCCAGCGACAGCGCCGCACCGCGATAGGAGACGGCGGCAATCCCGAAACAGGCGCCGGATGCGATCCCCATCAGCGCCGGGCGGCTCGCCAGATCTCGTGCCAGCCCCGATAGCGATGCCCCGGCCCGGGAGAGGGAGATCGCCACGACACCGGTCAGACTAACCAGGATGCCGACCAGCGCCTGTCCATGAATGACTTCGCCCAACACAATGATGCCGAACAGGGCGGTCTGCACGGTCTCTGTCTTTGAATAGGCCGTGCCGACCGCGAAATTCCGATGCTTGAACAACCCGACCAGCAAGGCGGTCCCGACGATCTGCGCGGTCCCACCAATGACGCAATAAACGAAGAAAAGGGTGTTCAGCCGGGGTGGCTCATCGCTGCTGGTCGACAGGATAAGGCCGGCATAGACCGCCGCGACCGGCAGCCCGAACACAAAGCGCGAAAAACTCGCCCCGCCCGTCGACAGCGACCCGGTCAGCTTCTTCTGCAGCGCCGAGCGCAGATTCTGCATGAAGGCCGCGAAGACGGTGATGGGAATCCAAATATCCATGGGTGTTTTCAGTATATAATTGAAGTAAGAGGACACCCAGTTAATCAGGCAGCGAGAGAACTCTCCAGTGCCGAGAGATGCTCAGGACTTGTGAAGGCGCGGATAAGGCCCGTCTCGGCCCCTGCTTTTGCGGGGGCACCGAGAACACCGGCGTTCATGATCGGATGGGAGTCCTTCTATTCCTCCGGCGCGCCGCCTTCTTCCTTCCGACGGGCGACGAAGGCGTCGAGTTCTTCGGCGATGGCGGGGTCCAGGGCTGGCGCTTCATATTCGGCGAGCAGATCGTGATAAATCTGATTAGCCCGCTTTGTTGCGTCGATGGAGCCGCTTTCCTCCCAAGTTTCGAAATTCCGCCAGTCGGACAGCATCGGCGCATAGAACGCATCTTCGTAGCGGGCCAGCGTGTGCGGCGTGCCGAAGAAGTGCCCGCCGGGGCCGACATCCTTCATGGCATCGATGGCAAGGGTCTCGTCCGTGACCTCAATGGGTTTCAGGAACTCGGCCATCATCTGCAGGATTTCCGCATCCATCACCACTTTCTCAAAGGACGCGCAAAGCCCACCTTCGATCCAGCCGGCGCCATGCATCACCATATTGGCACCCCCCAGTACCGCTCCCCAGATTGCCATCTCGCTTTCATAAGCCGCCTGGGCATCGGGCGCGTTGGAGGCATTCACATTGCTGGAGCGATAAGGGAATCCATAACGCCGGGCCAGCTGCCCGCCGATGATGGCGGCGCGGGTATATTCCGGCGTTCCGAAGGCCGGTGCGCCCGACTTCATATCAACATTGGAGGTAAAGCCGCCATACATCGCCGGCGCACCCGGATTGACCATTTGGGAGAACGCGATCCCCGCCAGCGCTTCGGCGTTCTGCTGTGCCAGCGCGCCCGCGATGGTGACCGGCGCCATGGCCCCGGACAGCGTGAAGGGGGTCAGCACAAAGGGTTGGCCTCGCCGCGCCATCTCCATAATCCCGTTCAGCATCGGAATATCGAGCTTCAGTGGTGAGTTCGAATTGATGATGGTGAAAAGGCTCGGCTCCCGATCCATCTGTTCTTGCGAGACACCCCGGCCGATCCGCGCGATTTCGATGCCATCGGTAATCCGCTCCCGCCCCAGCGAATAGGCATGAAAAACCTTGTCGGTGAGTTTCACCATGGAGGCCAGCGCATCCAGATGCCGGACACGCGGCGGGATATCGATGGGCTCCACCGGATAGCCGCCCTGCAGATGCACGATATTGAGTTGTTGGGAAATCTTCAGGAAGTTTTCGTAATCCTCAAAGTTACCCCGGCGCCGACCACGATCCAGATCCGAGCAATTGGGTGCACTGGCCACCGCGCAGAAATTGATATGTCCGCCACCCATGGTCAGATTATGAGCCGGATTGCGGGCGTGAAGCGTGAAGGACTTCGGGACACTGGCGATCTTCTCCATCACCAGGTCGCGATCCATGCGGACCCGTTCCCCATTGCCTTCCGGAGCGACATCGGCGCCGGCCTTGCGCAGGACGTCACGGGCTTCCGGGTTCAGAAAGTCAATGCCGATCTCTTCCAACACAGTCAGCGAGGCTTCGTGGATCTTCTCAATCGCTTCGTCGGAAAGGACTCGCATCGGGCCATAGGGGTTTTCCACCGCGCGCCATTCAAGCTGGTTAATTTTCTTTGTCGCCAGCTCAATCGCATCACCCGCATCGGCGTTTCCACCACGCCGCCGGCCTGAACCCCGTCTTCCCGTCCGTTCCCGCATCGTCTGTCTCCTCTACAGCCAGCCTTGCCGAAGAGACACACCTTCGACGTTGCCGGAATTCCGCATTAGCTCCATACACACCTGTATGCAAACCAAAAAAGCCTTGTTCCGCTGAGGAAAACAAATCCGCCGTCACAAAAGTATCTTTTGCCTTTCGAAGGGCTTATCGTCGCCGGATCAACAGGCTCCCAAGACAGAGGTGCGAGAGAATGGCGATTAAACTGGCGGTCGATATCGGCGGTACTTTTACCGATGCCGTGATTGAAAAGGACGGGCAATATTTTGGGCTGAAGGAACTGACGACCCATGGCGCCCCGGCCGACGGTTTCCTGAAAGCCACCCGCCGCATTCTGGCGGAGACGAATACGCGCCCGGAGGACGTGTCGTTGATCGTGCATGGCACGACGCTGGCCACCAACGCCTTGATAGAGCGGCGCGGGGCCAAGACGGCGTTAATCGTGACTGAAGGCCATCGTGATTCCCTGAAAATCGCCTATGAAAATCGCTTCGATCAGTATGATATCCAAGCGGACCGCCTGCCCCCGCTTGTCCCGCGCGCCTTGCGGCTGCCGGTGACCGAACGGGTCAATTTCAAAGGCGAGGTCATCACGCCGCTGGAGGAGGGCAGTATCCTAGCCGCCGCCGAGATCCTGGCAGCAGAAGGTGTCGAAAGCGTCGCGGTTGGGCTGTTGCATGCCTATGCCAATCCGGATCATGAGCGCCGAATCCGCGATGTTCTGCGCGAACGGCTACCCGATATCTCGATCTCGCTCGCCAGTGATGTCTGCCCGGAAATCCGGGAATATGAACGGCAGTCGACGACCGTGGCCAATGCCTATATCCGCCCGCTTATGGCCCAATATCTCCATGACCTGGAAGACCGGTTGGCGACGGAAGGCTTCGGCTGTCCCTGTCTGTTGATGACCTCCGGCGGGAACCTAGTCACGATCCGGACGGCGGCTGAACATCCGATCCGCCTGGTTGAAAGCGGCCCGGCCGGCGGGACGATCCTGGCTGCCGACATCGCCCGCCGGCATGGGGAAGACAGTGTTCTATCCTTCGACATGGGCGGGACGACGGCCAAAATCTGCCTGATCGACAAGGGAGAACCCTTGTTGAGCCGCAGTTTTGAAGTCGACCGCGCCCATCGCTTCATGCGCGGATCGGGCATGCCGGTAAAAATCCCGGTGATTGAGATGGTGGAGATCGGGGCCGGCGGGGGCTCCATTGCTTCCGTTGATGCGTTGAACCGCATTCAGGTCGGCCCCAAAAGCGCCGGTTCGGAACCCGGCCCCGTCTGCTATGAACGCGGCGGTGAGGCACCGACGATCACCGATGCCAATCTGACCATGGGGCGTCTTGCGGCGGAAGGCTTTGCCGGCGGCACCATGACCCTGGATGCCGCAGGTGCCGCGACGGCGATTGACCGGCAGGTCGGTGACCCACTGTCCCTCGATACCCTGGATGCGGCGATTGGGATCATCGAAATCGTGGACGAGAATATGGCCTCCGCCGCCCGGGTGCATGCGGTGGAACGCGGCTTGGAACTGGAAGGGCGCGCGATGATCGCCTTTGGCGGCGCTGCCCCCCTGCATGCGGTTCGGCTGGCCGAAAAACTTGGCATTGATCGGGTGATCATCCCAGGAAATGCAGGGGTTGGCTCGGCGGTCGGTTTCCTGATTGCGCCCGTTGCCTATGAGGTGGTTCGAAGCCGCTACCAACATCTCGACGCGCTGGAGCCGGCAATCCTGGACGGGCTTTTCCAGGATATGGCGGAAGAAGCCTCTGCTGTTGTGCGGTTGGGCGCGCCGGACGCAGATTTGGTTGAAAAGCGCCACGCCTATGCGCGCTATGTCGGTCAGGGGCATGAGATCAAGGTGGAACTCCCGGGCGGTACATTGGACGCCTCGCTGCAATCCCATATCGCCCAGCGCTTTGAAGAGGAATATGCCCGGCAATATGGCCGCATCGTGCCCGGATTGGCGATTGAAGTGCTGACCTGGTCCCTGACCGTCGAAGCCCCGACGAACACGGTTGTTTCCAAAACCGACAAAATATCCGGCAATCTTCCCGAATTAGGTGATGAAGATAGGACAATCAGTTTTCCGGGCGCGGCGATGCGCAGCGAGGCGGCCATCGTGGCACGGGAGATACTAAGCGCGGGGGGTGTTCTCCCCGGACCGGCGGCGATCACAGAGGCTCAGACCACCACGATTCTGCCGCCGGGCTATGTCGCACAGATGACCGACAATGGGGATCTGATCCTCTCCCGGTTAAATGAAAGTCAGCGCAAGGAAGCCGGCGGGGCGCAGGGGCTGCGGGAGCAGGTGATCTGGAACCGCATGATCCAGGCCGTGGAAGAACAGGCCCAGGCTTTGATCCGCACCGCCTTTTCAACCTCTGTCCGGGAAGCCGGTGATCTGTCCGCCGGTGTATTCGATGCCAAGGGGCGGATGCTGACCCAGGCCGTCACCGGCACGCCGGGCCATGTGAATGCCATGGCCGCGTCGGTTCAGCACTTCATGGCGGCCTTTCCGTTAGAGACGATGGTAGAGGGTGATGTCTATTTCACCAATGATCCTTGGGAGGGCACCGGGCATCTGTTCGATTTCACCGTGGTGACACCCGTCTTCCAACAAGGCACCGCTGTCGGCACCATTGCCTCTACCATCCATGTGGTTGATATCGGCGGGCGTGGCTTCGGCCCGGATGCGGGAGAGGTCTATGAGGAAGGGCTCTGCATCCCGAAAATGCCGCTCTTCAAGGCGGGTGAGCCGAATGACATCGCATTGGATATCATCCGCGCCAATGTGCGCGAACCTGTGCAGGTGATCGGTGATCTTTATGCGCTTGCGGCCTCCAACGATGTTGGGGCCTCTCGACTTCTGGAGACCATGGGGGAGTTCGGGCTGAACTCTCTCGATGGGATTGGGGAGCATATTATCGAGACCTCCCGCGCCGCCATGGCTGCGGAGATTGCCAAGCTGCCCAACGGGGTGTTTAAGAATGAGATGTGGGTGGACGGCTATGACAGTCCGATCCTCCTCAAAGCCCGGCTGACGATTGGGGATGATGCCATCGATGTGGATTGGGCGGGAACATCGCCGCAATCCGCCTTTGGGATCAATGTGCCGCTGACCTATTGCCAGGCCTATGCATCCTTCGGCATTCGCAGTGTCGTCGGCAATGTCATCCCGAATAACGCCGGGTCTTTGGAGCCCATCCGCATCACCGCGCCGGAAGGCTCGATCCTGAATGCCTTGCGCCCGGCTGCCGTGACCGTGCGACATGTGACCGGCCAGATGCTGCCCGACGTGGTGCTCGGTTGCCTGGATCAAGCGGTTCCGGGCATCGCCCCGGCAGAAGGGTCTTCCAGCCTTTGGAACCCAAGCCTGTTGGGAGGCCAAGGCGCTGTCGGCGCAACGGGGGGAGAGGATGTGGGGGATAGTTTCTCTGTCACGATCTTCCATTCAGGCGGGACAGGCGCACGACCCGGCAAGCCCGGACTGGATGCCACGGCTTTCCCATCCGGTGTCCGGAATACGCCGGTCGAGATCACCGAATCCATTGCCCCGCTGATCTTTCATAAGAAAGAACTGCGCCCCGGCTCCGGCGGTGCGGGAGAGTATCGCGGTGGGGATGGGCAGGTGATGGAACTTGGCCATGCCGATGGTCATCCCTTCGCGATCTTCGCCCTGTTCGACCGGATTGAGCACCCGGCACGGGGTCGGCGCGGTGGCGGCGACGGCCTCGCGGGATCCATCTCACTGGATGATGGAACGCCACTCAAGGGTATGGGAAAGCAGACCATCCCCCGCGATCGGCGGGTTCTGTTGAACCTGCCGGGGGGTGGCGGTCTGGGCACGGGGATTGGGGCCGACGAAAGCCTATAACGATCCACTGACGGCCTTGTGATTTCCCCAGACCCACTCCGCAGCCTAAGTAGTCGGCGGAGAGACGACTGTTTGGGAAAACGATGGAAAAGATTGAAACAGATATCTGTGTGATCGGCGCAGGCTCCGGCGGGCTTAGTGTTGCGGCGGGCGCCGTGCAGATGGGCGCCCGAGTGGTGCTGATCGAAAAAGGGCTGATGGGGGGCGATTGCCTGAATTATGGGTGTGTCCCGTCCAAGGCGCTGTTAGCCGCCGGTCATGCTGCGGAGGCTCATCGTTCCTCCGCACGCTTCGGCGTTCTCGCTTCCGAGCCGGTTATCGATTGGTCCAAGGTGCGGGACCATGTGCAGGGTGTCGTCGCATCCATAGCGCCGCATGATTCTGTCGAACGTTTCGAAGGGCTTGGCGTCACGGTCATCCAGGCTGCAGGGCGTTTCGCCGGGCGTGATCGGGTTGTGGCCGGCGATAAGGAAATCAAAGCGAAGCATTTTGTGGTCGCGACCGGATCCAGTCCTTTCGTGCCGCCGATCCCAGGGCTCGACAAGACACCTTACTTCACCAACGAGACAATCTTCGATAATGCCGCACCAATCGAGCATCTGGTGGTGATCGGCGGCGGGCCGATTGGCCTGGAAATGGCGCAAGCCCATCGGCGATTGGGGGCGAAGGTCACGGTTGTCGAAATGCTGACAATCCTTGGAAAAGATGATCCGGAAGCTGCTGATATCGTTAAGTCTCGTCTGGTTCAGGAAGGCCTGGATCTGCGGGAGGGAGAAGCAGTTACCGCTGTGGAACCCATGTCTGGTGGCGGCATCGCAGTGCTGACTGAGAAAGATGGCGAGGCGCGCCGCATCGAAGGCTCCCATCTACTGATGGCAGTCGGGCGACGTCCGAACACAGATGGCCTGGATCTGGACAAGGCCGGTATCGCCTTTAACCGCTCAGGCATTGCGGTCGATGCCCATTTGAAGACGACAAACCGAAAAGTCTTCGCCATCGGTGATGTCTCCGGTGGATATCAATTCACCCATATGGCGGGCTATCATGCAGGCATCGTCATCCGGCAGACACTGTTCAAGATGTTCTGGGCCAAGGTGGATTATCGCGCGGTTCCCTGGGTGACCTATACCGATCCGGAACTGGCCCATGTCGGGCTTTCCGAGGCAACGGCGCGGGAGACCCTGGGCGAGGACAATTTCCAGGTTCTGCGCTGGTCACTGTCTGAGAATGACCGGGCCACGGCGGAACGGGAAACCCATGGCCTGTTGAAAGTGATCATTGATAAGAAGAGCCGGGCCCTGGGCGCGACGATTGCCGGGGTAAAGGCGGGCGAGCTTTTGCTGCCCTGGATCATGGCTGTCCAGCAACGTCAGAAAATGGGGGCAATCGCTGCCCTGATCGCGCCCTACCCGACATTGGGGGAGATCACGAAACGCGCTGCCGGCAGTTACTTCACACCGAGCCTGTTCTCCGAAAAAACCCGCAAGATTGTTAAGTTTTTGCTGAAACTATAGCACGGGGCTCCCTTGAGGGTTGATTCTGAGGTAGCATTGAATATGTCCAGGAAAGTGACCTCGGGAGCGGCACGATCAGGAACAAGGAATTGTCCCCATGAGAATTGTATTGCTGAGCTGTATGGCTGTTTTTGCGCTCTCTGCCTGCAACCTGACGACGGGGCAGAAGATGCATGAAGTCACGGCGTATAATACCGCCCCAACCACATACCCGGAATACACCTCCCCGAATTCAGATCGCGGCCAAGCCCGCTGAGGGCTAATGAGGGTGCGTCTGTCGACTGGTTCTTGAAGGCCTAGAGATCGGCCAGAACAGCGGCGGAATCCCCTAAAAAATTGCGGCCTCTTGCCCCGGCAAGCGCATCTTCGACCAGGGATCGCCATTCCTCTGCACGGACACCATGATCCGCCGGTACCGTCCCAACACCAAGCGTTTCCAGGAATGCTTGGAGAGTGTCCGCGCCTGCATTCAAGTCTTGGCCAAAGATCGCGGCCAGTCGGGCATCACAGTCGCTATCCGCACCCGCGACCCAACGCATGACCGTCGGCAGGCTGAAGGAACAGGCTATCCCATGCGCAACGCCATGATGCAGAGTGATCGGATAGCTGAGTGAATGGGCCAGTGCTGTCTTTGTGTTTGAAAAAGCCAGCCCGGCCATGGTCGCCGCTTTCCCCAAGCGGGTTCGGAGGTCACTATTTTGCAGGTCATCGGCCAGCGGCGGCAACACATCCAAGATCTCTTTTGCCGCGCTGATCGCGTGGCTGGCGGAGACTGGATTTGCGTTTACATTCCACAAACTCTCCAACGCGTGCGACAAGGCATCCAAGCCGGTGCTGACGGTCAACGCACGGGGCAAACCAAGCGCCAGCCCCGGATCCACAATCGCTGTGCGGGGATAGAGGGCCGGCAGTGCAAGCGAATGCTTCTTTC
The DNA here is from genome assembly GCA_006844765.1 of Alphaproteobacteria bacterium. Lineage (GTDB taxonomy): Bacteria > Pseudomonadota > Alphaproteobacteria > UBA8366 > Aestuariispiraceae > SPJV01. The sequence goes on from SPJV01000215.1 coordinate 27,219, forward strand.
CAGCGGCACTGTCCCAAACCGTCGCCCAGCATGTCACTTCACTGCCTGTCCCTGCCGTGGTCGGAACCGCGATGATGGGTGTGGCGGTTAAGTCCGCGACACCGTCGCCGGTCTCCAAATACCGTCGGACGCGCGCGAAATCGCCATCTGCTGCCGCAAGCACTTTCGCCGCGTCAATGACAGACCCGCCCCCTAAGGCAATGATGCAATCAATGGGGCCGGCTTGACGCGCAGTGGCGTAATCAGCGCAGGCCGCCTCTAGTACCGGATAGTCGGGGTTGGTTGTGATGCCGTTGATCACGGCGGCGGGTTTCCCGGCGGAAGCAATGACGCGGTCCGTCATTGCCTGAAAGACGGGCTCGTCATAGGTAACCAACACATAACGGCCAGCGCCAATCTTTCCGCCAATCCCATCCACAGCATCAAGACCGAACAGAATTTCGGTCGGATTCCAGTATCGCCATGCTGCGTTCGTTGTCATGCCGGCCATTCGTGGTTCAAATTTGGGAAGCAGAAAACCTATGGCATCACCAAAGCAATCACCAGCCGCAGGGTGTTATTGTTTCATGACAGATCACACACCAAGGCGTAGCCGGCCAAGGCCTCAGTCAGCCTGATCAATTGGCGTATCGTACCGTGTGAATTTCGACAGGGTATCGGTAATCTCATAATAATCCGGCTTCTCATCCACGAAGATATGGTGGGTAAGTTTCAATCCCGTTGGTTGGTCAAGGCTGCCGGCATTGATGCCGATGGCTGATTTGCCATCATCCCAGAAGAGGGCGGAACCGCAGTTGGAACAAAAGCCACGCCGGGCATAGTCTGACGATTGATACCATTTCAGCCCCTCTTCGGAGAGAATGTGAAAGGCCTCTCGCTCTGCACCGGCGCCAACGACAAAATGACCGCTCTGCCGGACGCATTGGCTGCAGTGACAGGCATGGATATCCGTTAGCGCACCGCGCACCTCATACCGCACGGACCCGCATAGGCAATGGCCGGTGTAAACCTGGTCAGGCATTGTATCCTCCGGTCTCTATAGACGTTTTTCTCGTCATTGACGGGTTAAGCTAGGACGCCTAGGGTTTCCCTTGCAACCATTCAGGACAGTTTTGGCAATGATGCAGAACATGCTCGTCATCGTCGGGAGAAGGTGCATGGGTCGTCGCGATTAATCGCAACGGCATCCATAACGGAACCCCATGCGCCCTCGATACTCTCGGGGGCGTTTTTTTATGCATCATTTTCCAATGCCAAATGCTGATAAGGAGACAGAGAGATGATACGAGCCGCGAAGAGGCCGCCCCATATGGTGACCCTGGTGCTGCTGACGGCGGTCTCGACCCTGTCGCTCACCATGTTTCTGCCGTCATTGGGGGCAATGTCAGTCGAGTTTCAGGTCGACTACGCGCTGATGAACCTGTCTGTCGCCGGGTATCTTGCAGCAACGGCGGTCCTCCAGATCATCGTCGGCCCTCTGTCGGATCGGTTTGGGCGGCGGCCTGTCTTGCTGATCGGCATGGCCTTGTTCGCGATGGCCTCTATCGGCTGCATGATGGCGCAAACGGTGCAGACATTTCTGGTCTTTCGATTCCTTCAGGCCGGGGTGATTTCCGGCTATGCCTTGTCTAAAGCTGTGGTGGGCGACACCCATGAGCCGCAGGATGCGGCGAGCCGGATGGGCTATATTTCCATGGCGATGGCGATTGTGCCGATCCTGGGGCCAATGGCGGGCGGGACATTAGATGTACTGTTCGGTTGGCGGGCGAATTTTCTTGTCTTCGCAGTGCTGGGCATACTGTTATTCGCGTTGTGTTGGATCGATCTGGGGGAGACGAACAAGACCCCGTCGCGCACCATGGGACAGCAATTTCGCACTTATCCAGAACTGCTGCGCTCCCGCCGGTTTTGGGGATACAGCCTCTGCGCCGCCTTCTCCGTCAGTGCCTTCTATGTCTTTTTGAGCAGCGCACCGCTGGTGGCGCACACGGTCCTGGACGTGCCGCCGTCGAAGGTCGGTCTTTATATCGGATCAATCACCTGTGGTTTTCTGTTCGGCAGTTTCCTGTCCGGGCGCTTCGGGGGGCGGCTGCCCCTGACAACCATGATCCTGATCGGGCGCGTCGCAGCCTGTGCGGGACTGTCCGCAGGCTTGATCCTGTTGTCCCTCGGGATTGTGCATGAGCTGACTTTGTTCGGCAGCACCATCTTTGTCGGCATCGGGAACGGGCTCACCTTCCCCAGTGCGAATGCCGGCACCGTTGCCATCCGCCCGCAACTGGCCGGCAGTGCGGCAGGCTTGTCCGGCGCGATGGCGGTGGCGGTGGGCTCCATCGTAACCTGGACGACCGGGTATGCCCTCAAAGTCGGCGATCCGGGCATGACCATGTTGGTGATCATGCTTGTCTGCTCCGCCCTAGGCCTCTTGGCCGGGCTCTATGTCCGATGGGTGGATGCACGGGAAAAGGCTACGCCTGTCCGGCAATAGCGGTCAGGCGGGTAACACCGGCTACCAGATTCCGACCTTGATCCGGCCACCGGCATCCCAGTCATCGGTCTGAGCTTCGACATAGTCGGGCGTGGCGGTTCGCTGGACCGGCCGATTGATCAGATGCTCGAAAAGCCTGTCCTTCATCTCGCGCCTGATCGGTTCGAAATCCGCATCGCGCCCGATATCATGGCATTCACTGGGATCAACACGCAGGTCATACAGCTCCGGAGGCAGGTCGAGGTGATGGACATAAAGCCAGTGATCGGTCCGAACCGACCAGAGCCGTCCCCGATCCGGCCCCAGACCGAGCGATCGGCGTGCCTGCCGGGGGGCGTAATCAAGCTCACCAACCAGTGTCTCCCGCCAACCGGTCGCTGCCGCATCAGTTCCCAAAAGGGGCAATAGGGATCGGCCTTCCAAGCGATGACCGGGCACCGGCGCGCCCAGGGCATCAATGAAGGTCGGGACCAGATCAATAGCCTCTACCGGATCATCCCGCAGAAACGCCCCCTTTTTGTCGGGGTGATAGACAATCAAGGGAATCTGCGCGGATTCTCTGAAGGCGAGTTCTTTCTCTCCCAGCCAATGGTCTCCTAACAGATCGCCATGGTCGGACGTGAGTACGATGAGCGTGTCCTTAAGCCGCCCCATGGCGTCAAGGCGCGCCATCAATCGGCCGATATTGTCATCCAACTCCCGCACCAACCCCAAATAGGTTGGGATCACCAGCCGCCTGGTGGCCTCGCGGGAGAACTGCCGGCTCTCATCATGTTCCATGAAGGCCAGATGGACGGGATGTCCCGCGTGACGTTCCTGTGCCTCGCGATTGGCTTCCCACACATCTTCCGGCCCGAAAGCGGCATGATAGGGCGCCGGTGCGATATAGGGCCAATGGGGTTTGATATAGCTGAGATGCAAACACCAGGGCGCATCATCCATTTCGGCGATGAAGTCCAGTGCCTTGTCGGTGGTCCAGGCGGTCTCCGAATGGGCGGGGTCGACCCGGGCCGGGACGGCGGCATTGCGCAGATACCAGCCGGAAAGCGTCTCCCCATCCTCAGACAAACCCGCATTCGCGATGTCGTGCCACGGATTGCCGGCTTCATAACCTTGCGCGCGAAGATACTGGTTATAGGCAAGGTCCGGGTTGCCGATTCCATCCCCATTGTCCGGGTACAGACCATCATGGCGTAACCAGGGCTCGAAGCCGCCTTCGGCCACGGTGACACCATGGTCCTCCCGTGCCTCTAGACCAAGCCGCGCCATGCCATCCCGGTCGGCACGGACGTGAGTCTTCCCGGCCAGCGCAACCCGCAACCCCAAGGGCCGCAGGTAATCGCCCATGGTCATGACCCCGGCATCCAAGGGGGCCTGATTGAAAGTTGCACCATGGGTCGCAGGGTAAAGTCCGGTATAAAAGCTCATCCGGGACGGGCCGCAAATCGGGCTTTGGCACCAGGCATTGGTGAAGCGTGTGCCCCGCGCGGCCATTGCTTCCAAATGGGGAGTGGCCAACTTCGAACCCGGCAGACCACCGACGCAATCGGCCCGCAGTTGGTCTACCATAATGAAAAGAATGTTCTTTACCGCCATGGGTTCGGATTAGATCACGGAGCACCAGAGCATGAAAACCAATTTCGGGACTTTGGGGCCGCGCGCGCAGGTTACTATGCAAAACGCGCACATTCTGTTAATCTTTTTTTCACTAATAGGTTGGAAAATTGCCACACTATGCCAGAAAGACACTTGCTGACCGGCCTCGGTCCGACGTCTGAGGGCGACCAAACTTTGGAAATTAACGACGCCGACTACGAGGGTAGTGATGGTGCGGTCGATGGTATTCTACGGTTCATGGCTCTGGACGCGTGGCGCCTGGAAACCCCTGTTTTCCTAGCTGAGCTCGTTAAACGCATGAGCAATAGCTTGGGCGTTTCCTATGCTTTCTGTGGATCACTGATGCCTGCGGACCCAACTCGGTTCCGAACAACGGCCCTGTTCTGCCGTGGGGAAATAGTCGAGAATATTACCTATAGTCTGACGGGAACACCCTGTAACGAGATTATAGGGAAATCGGAAGCCTGCTTTGCCGAGAATGTACGGGCATTGTTTCCAGACGATGTTGAGTTGCAGGACATGGGCGCGGAGAGTTATGCCGGCGTCCCTTTATGGGGTGTGGGGGGAACGCCACTTGGACTATTGGGCGTCATTGATGATGAAGCAATGGACGATCCGGAAGCCGTGTTGCGCCTGTTGCGGCTGGTCGCCGTGCGCATCGGGCCTGAACTTGAGAGAGTGCGCCTTTTCCAATCCCTGAGCGAAGGGGAGAAACGCTTCCGTGACTTTGCAGAGGTTAGTTCGGATTGGTTTTGGGAAACGGATTCGGCTCTGCGGTTCTCTTGGTTCTCAAGCCGCTTTTCAGAGGTAATCGGAAGCCCATCGGAGCCCTTTATCGGTAAAACGAGAGAAGATATTGGCGCGCCGGGTGCTGATCCAGTGGCCTATGAAGGCTTGATCACCGCGATGAATGAGCGAAGGCCTTTCAGAAATTTCCAGCATCATCGGATTCGGTTGGATGGCAGGAAAGTGTATCTGGAGGTCAGTGGCGGACCGGCCTATGACGATGACGGCGCGTTTACCGGCTATCGCGGGTCGGGCCGGGAAATCACCAAGCAAAAAGAAAATGAACTGGCACTCATGCACAGCCATGATGAAGCGAACCGGGCCAATCGGGCAAAGTCTGAATTTCTGGCGTCCATGAGCCACGAGTTACGCACCCCCCTGAATGCGATTCAGGGGATGAGCGAAGCCCTGCTTTCGATCCCAAGTCTTCGCGAGTCACCGGAGAAACTACAGGAATATCTCCAGAATATCCTCTCAAGCAGTCAACATCTGACAACGCTGATCCAGGATGTGCTTGATCTCTCGCGAATTGAAGCCGGGAAGGCAGAGGTCAATCTTGAACTTTTCGACCCGCTTCCGAAGGTAGAGGAGGCGATCGCCTATTTGGACCCGCTGTGCACGCAGGCAGGGTCGAGAATTAAGGTAGCACAAATGCCGTCAATGGCTTGTGGTGTTTTCGCTGACCAACGCCTCTTTCTGCAAGTCATGCTGAACCTGATTGGGAACGCCGTGAAACATGGCGGTCAGGACATCACGGTTTCCATGGCGGCCCAGCAACAGAACGGGAGCGATTGGTTGGTCGTGTCGATAGCCGATGATGGTCCCGGCTTTCCTGAAGCTGTCCGCAAGAATATTGGGCAGCCTTTTGTTGCCCAAAGCGATTCGTTGGTGACGGACGGATCCAACAGTGTTGGTTTGGGACTGTCTATTGTCGTCCGGCTTATGACCCTCAATGACGGAAAACTGGAACTTGGAACGCCGCCAGAGGGGGCGTTGGTAGAAACCTATTGGCGGGTCAGCGATTAGGCAGCAACGCGACGTCTTGTCGGCCCGTCTGGTTAAAGGGCCCGTCTGTTAAAGAGCCCGTTTGGTAACAGCCTTAGCTTCGACCGCCGAATAGGCTGTTCAGGAACTTAAGCGGCGAAAGCTTCGCCAGATCCCGGTCCAGTTCTTCCAGCATATCGTCAATCCAGCCGAAGGTTGCCTGGATTTCCCAATTGCCATCGTCGACATCCGCAGCTTCGCTAAGATCGACGCTTTCCAAAATCGCTTGATCAGCCATTGTCGACCACCACATCAATCAACCGGTGAGACGGCTTCGACTTGGAGCTGTTTTCCAGCGCCGCGCGGAAGATGGACGCGGTTTCTTCATCAGGAACCGAGACTGTGGATTCTGTTCCAACCGCACTGCTTCGCATCAGAGCGACAGCGAATTTATCCATCGCCAGACGGACCAGTTCGACGCGTTCTTCGATCTCACGGACCGCTAATTCGGCGACATTTTCATCGGTAGCAACGAAAGCCATGGTTAACGCTATCCTCTCGACATATAAGAAGGCCGGTTGTCAGACAGGATGTCGGACGGGGTATGAAACGGCCCCCTATGCACGAAACCGCTTAGATAGGACTGTTCTGTTACACAACTGCGTTGAAAATTTGACGATTTCGCGACAAGGCATCTTCAAAGGAAACAGGAACCCTCCTATGGCCAATCAAGAACCGAGCGGGCGGACCCGCAGTCTTCGCCTGGATGTCTGGCAATTCGTGCGCCTTATGGTGCAGTTGGAAGAGACATTGGAAAAAACCCCGGGACAGGGGAAAGGGACCGCACACCGCGCGTTGTTTGAACGCTGGGAAGATATCTGGGTCGATCTCGACGCCCGGCTGGTCGATCTTGGCCAGCATGACATGGATGCCTTTGCCGATCTGATGATGAATCAGGAAGTGGTCCTGGATGACCTGTCACAGGGGGAATGCCGATTGATCGGGGGAGAAATGGAAAAGGTCGTCCGGACCATCGTTTTTCGTCTGAAAGCAACAGAAGATCCTGATGATGTTGAAGACCTGAGCTTTGAGCGCGACGAGTTGACGGAGCTGATTCGCAAGCTTTAAGCGGGTTGTTGGGGTCTTAGCGACCCCCGTGACGAATCACCGCGTTGTTTTTGCTGCACTGCAGCATATAACCCCCACGTGTCATGGCGGGAGTCGCAGATATGACATTGGTCTTCTATAGTATCATGCATCGCTAAAAGACGGCGCCGGTTGCGGCGCATTGGGAGGAGAGGAATTTATCCATGTCTAAAGTCGCTTTGGTTACCGGTGGCACGCGCGGAATTGGTGCGGCCATTTCAACGGCCCTTCGGGATGCCGGTTACACTGTTGCCGCGAACTATGCCGGCAATGATGAGAAAGCAAATGCCTTCAAGGCTGAAACCGGGATCGCAGTCAGTAAGTTCGACGTATCCGATTTTGACGCCGTCTCTGCTGCCATCCAGCAGATCGAAGTGGATTTGGGACCGGTTGAAATTCTGATCAACAATGCCGGTATCACCCGTGATGGCACCATGCACAAAATGTCTGCCGAGCAATGGCAGCAGGTCGTCGATACCAATCTGGGATCCTGCTTCAACTGCAGCCGCGCCGTAATCGAAGGCATGCGGTCGCGTAAATGGGGCCGGATCGTCAATATCGGATCGATCAACGGTCAGGCCGGCCAATATGGTCAGGTCAACTACGCCGCCGCAAAATCCGGCATCCATGGTTTCACCAAAGCCCTGGCCCAGGAAAATGCGAAGCTTGGCATCACCGTCAATGCCATCGCGCCGGGCTATATCGACACCGACATGGTGCGCGCCGTGCCGGAAGCGGTTCTGGAGAAAATCATCGCGACCATCCCGGTTGGCCGTTTGGGTGCCGCCTCGGAAATCGCCGATTCAGTACTGTTCCTGGTCAACAACGCCTTTGCCACCGGCACGACGCTGTCGATCAATGGCGGTCAGCACATGTACTAATTTTGGCGATCTTTCGCTGAGACAACAAAGCGGGATCGGCGTTTGCCGGTCCCGTTTTTTGTTTTGCGCAAATGCGTCGTCGCGATCCGCTTGGACCGCTCGGGATTTAACTTGGTATTGTTTTCCGCAAATGCGTCGTCGCGGTCCGGGCGGACCGCTCGGGATTTGCTTTGGTTTTATCTTGCGCAAATGCGTCGTCGCGTTCCGATTGGACCGCTCGGGATTTGCTTTGGTTTTATCTTGCGCAAATGCGTCGTCGCGTTCCGATTGGACCGCTCGGGATTTGCTTTAGATCGCGTCAGCCTGGGCATAGTCCATATAGATTTCCTGCAGGCGCTTGGTGACCGGGCCACGTTTGCCATCACCAAGTGTGATCCCGTCGATAGATGTTACCGGGCAGATATAGGTCGACGCGCCGGTGATGAAGGCTTCATCCGCAGCGCGGGCTTCATCCAAGGTGAACTTGCGTTCTTCCAGGGCGACGGCGTTTTCCGCGACCAGAGCAAGCAGGCTCTTGCGGGTGCAGCCGGGCAGAATGTCGTTGGACAGCGGTCGGGTGATTAAGGTGCCGTCTTTCACGATATAGAAACTGGTGCAGCCGCATTCCGTAACGAAGCCGTCTTCATGCATCAGCACCTCGGCGCCGCCCGCTTCTTTCGCGTCCATCTTGGCAAAGACGCTGCCCATCAATCCGACGGTTTTGATATCGCGCCGACGCCAACGGATATCCGGGCCGCTGACAATGGCGATGCCCTCATCATTCTCGCGGGTCTCCGCAGCGCTCTTCTCTTGCGTGAACATGAAGACCGTCGGCTCCGCCCCCCCTTTGGGCAGGAAATCCCGATCACCGTCCGAACCCCGGGTGATCTGCATATAGACCAGCCCTTCCTTAACCTCGTTCAGGCGCACCATCTCCCGCATCGTGGCGAGGATTTCCTCATCACTCATCGGTCGTTTCATTTTCATCTCACCCAGCGAGCGCTCCAACCGCGCCATATGAGTGGAAAAGCTGAGCAGCTTCCCATCGATAACCCCGGCCACTTCATAAATCGCATCGGCGAATAACAGTCCCCGATCAAAGATCGAGACCGTGGCCTCCTCCGGCTTACAGAAACGCCCATTGATGAAAACCGTGCGGCTCATCCGATTACCCTCCAGATCCAAAATGAAGTCGCCAAGGACACTTAGCCGGCCGAGTATGAAACGAAACACAGGATGCGCCAAGGATGATGAGAAGATTAGGGCTGTTGCCCGCATGTTACGAGCTGCTGAGTGTCTGTGCATACCTGTTTGCGACCTCAATCGGTGATGTCGAATCACGGGCACTGGATCGATAGTCGCGCCATAGTTCACGCAAGTTCAAGTCTGGAAGAAAACGCTGCATATGTATTTCACGGTTACTATGGATCGTCCGATAGGTCTCAGACCGTGCCCTCAATATCAGAATTCCATACATGTCATAATCTGATATTTCGTACGCGGGGAATCTTTCTTCATTGTTGAGATCAAATATGGACGTATGCGGGTTTCTAAGACTCGATGCGAAAAAGGGATAGTGGCTTTTGATACACCAAAGAAACTTCTTGTCTTTATTGTTCATGACTTGGGTACGTTCTCTGTAGCTTTCAGAAAGCGTGACAAGCTCGGAATGTCCAAATGGTTGGATAAACTCAATGCTGTCCTTCATCGTGAATTCTTGCCCAATCGACAACGCACAATGCCAAAGGAGAGAGGCTGGTAAGTGAATCTGGCCTTCTTCGATCAAGTTTTTGACGTAGTTTGACCCGATCCAGTCGTTGCGGATATGTCGGGTCATCGCCGCGCGAACCAATACCGACGTCAGTTCCGCCCAATCGTTCCAGCTGTTGCTTTCGATGGGATTGAAAGGCCGGTCGAAATATTGCCCGACGACGCGTAAAACCTCCCCAACATCATAGTCATCGAACCGGTGATGGAGGATCGTTCGAACCCTGAGGATTGCATGTCGAATTTTCCCGTCGCTATTGGCACGCTCCAACAACCGGTAGAGTGTGTCGCCTGGGCTTTCCAAAGCGGTCTCAAGTTCCGCGTAAGTCAGAAGCTTACTCGTCTGTTTAGATAAATCTTCGTCGTCGATACGGGTCTCTGTTTCGAAGTTCAGGAGTGTGGTAAGCGGCGTTTCATAACAGAGATGGGTATCTGTCCGAACGACTTCACTTGTGTCCTCTTCCTGAAGGGCCGGGAAGAGCTCGTGTAAAAGATCCTTCAATGCAGCATCGTCTTGGAAGGGGGCAAGGATGTCTTCATCAGCAAGAGTGTATTGCGATGGCGTTAAGAAACGCTCTGTAAGTTCGCGTTTGCCATCGACGGTTACTTTAGCGATATCGGTCTGCAGCCGCTCGGAAAGAACCGGCACCTTTGCTTCAAGCGCGCAGTAGCGGATAAGGTCGTCCCAATCCACTTCATGCCCGATCAACGGTAATCGCGCTTCAAAGGAGGTCGACATCCGCCGGATATCGCGAGGGCTCTTCAACACGTTTGGAATGAGTGTTCTTAAAAGGTCAGAAAGGCCGTCCTCCCACTCTTCCCGTTTTAGGCCATAGGCTTCTACCTTGTAGGCCCGCGTAGTCCGGCAAAGCTGATTAACGGCAATTTGAACCAAGGCGGATTCATCGATTCGCGGCAGTCGTGTCTGCACTTGAACGATCTTCTCAAGATACTGATGACCGTGTTTAAGATCATTGCCTTCAGAGAGAGCGGTTGCGACCCGGTCGGGATCATAGGCGAGTAGGTAAGAGAAGCGCTCAAAATCCGCGACCGACTTTATTACTTGAACCAGCGCCCGAACCTCGCTGTCTGACAGGCGGTCGATTTCATCAATGAGCACGATCACGGATGTTTCCGTTTCCGTCAGCTTTTCGTCCATGCTTGTGCGGATTTCGTCGATGGATTGGACGCTTGCCTGTGCAATGACTTTTTCAAGACCAAGCCTGAACACTCCTAAGAGCCCGCCGTAATCTTGTGCGGCCTTGCGGACAGTGTCGCCCAGCTTGCTAAACGCTTTTAATCGCTTGTAGTCCTCGGTTCTTCGTTTCGCTTCTGCAAAAACTGTCTTCAGGAAAGCGCCGAGCATCGCTTCAGGGCCGGAATAGAGCCAGGGATTGAATTCAACAACGAGGACAGGTCGCGCGTCAGCCCCTTGCCGAAGCCGAATTTTTTCTAACCGCTCCTCAGTATGCCGTCGAATGCTTGAAAGGGCTGTCGACTTTCCACTACCCCAAGGGCCCGTTAATCCAACGACCCAGCCTGTGGAAACCGGCCCTCTTCTTTGTGGTGCTAGGTCTTCATCGGATAATAGAAGTTTGGAAACACGCTTAACAAAGTTGCTATGTTCTACTCTGTCCGCATCATCAGCAGAACCCGCCGCCTCACGCAGGGTAACCACATCTGGAATGGATTCTGTTTCTGGGAACATTCTCACAGTGCCAAGAAGAAACTGGACCCTTTCGATCATATAGGGAGTTTCTTGAAAAAACACTCGCTAAAAAAGTGCAGTAGCTGTGAGGTTGTGTCGGGTTCGGTGCCGCTATTTCTTCCAGGCCAGCATCAAGCCGTCGCCAATGGGGATCAGGCAGCTTTCGACGCGGGGGTCTTTATGGACCTCGGCATTGGTTTCGCGGATGGCGCGGGTGTCGGGGGTTTGGTCGCTCTTATCTGCGACAGCCCCACTCCAAAGCGTGTTATCGATGGCGATCAGACCGCCGGGGCGGATCAGGGTCAGACAGCGGTCGTAATAGGCGGGGTAGTTTTCCTTATCCGCATCGATAAACGCCATATCGAAACTGCCGGACTGGCCGCCTACAATCAGGGCATCGAGCGTCTGACGCGCCGGGGCGATGCGCAGATCGATCTTGTCCGCGACCCCGGCCTCTGCCCAATAGCGCTGGCCAATGGCGGTCCATTCCTCGCTGACATCACAGGCGATCAATTTCCCATCCGCCGGCAGAGCGCGGGCCATGGTCATGGCGCTGTAGCCAGTGAAGGTGCCGACCTCAATGATCCGGCGGGCACCCAGCATTTTGACGAGCAGCGTCATGAATTGTGCCTGCTCCGGCGAAATCTGCATGCCGCCATGCTCGGTCGCCAGGGTTTCCGCCTTCAATCGTTCGAAGATCGGATCCGGTTGGGCTGTGACTGATAAGAGATACGCATGCAACTCATCCGAAAGCCCAAGACTGCGCGCCGACATCCGTTTTGCTCCTCTTTCCGCCCCCTTCGCCTGACAGCGGCGCGGGAAGGCATCCTGTTTCCATCCACTATCGTTGTATCACGGACAGCGATGTTTCCCACCCCCACCTAAACCCTCACGCAAAGGGGGGTAGGGATGAAGAATGTCGGGGCAAATGTCAGTCGAAGTCTCGGGCGAGGGCTTCCCGTGAGGCTTCATTCAGGACCGTCATATGGGCATAGGCATCATGTTTGAAACCAACGATGACCTGAGTGTCGGGTTTCCGGAATTTCGCGATCTGCTCCGCCGTGAAGGGGAAATGGATGAACTGGACAGAGGAGGCCTTGCCATCCGCCGTGGTCCGATCAACATCTTCTTCCGGTTGGCCGACGACTTCTTCGCCATCGAATTTGAAGAACATGGTTTCCTCGACCCCGCCGAGCCGGGCGAGGAAATTGGTGCGGCGTACCGGATCGTCGATTTCGAACATCACGGTCGCAACCAGCTCTGCGCCTTTCGGCACCATCGGGTTGTAGGCTGACAGCTCATCGGCGATCTGCTCTTCCCCGCCTTTTTCGATGAACAGCATCTCATGGATTTGATGCAGCATCGTCTCATAGCATTCGAAATAGGCCGTCGCGACCGGACCGATCTCAATCCGGCGAGGTTTTTTGAGCGCAACCAATTCCGCCCGTCTCTGCTGGCGCAGCGGACCATAGGCTTCCGGCATCAGGATATCGTCACGGGTGATCTCGCGTTTCACAGCCATCATAATTTTGCTCCACTTATGCCGGCATAAGGGCCGGGCTTGTTAAAGATACACACGACAAGAGGCGCATTGTTCCGGCGCGTCTGCCTGCGTGTCGTCCTTTCCGGCGGATCAGAAGCCGTAGGCCTTGGCCATCAGGATAATCGGATGGGGCACCAGCTCCGGTTCCGGATCGCCTTCCTTGGCCGATTGATCGATGCCCTGCTTGATATGCATGCCTGCCAGGGGACATTCGGATGCGATATATTTCGATGCGCCATTCGCCTTCATCTGGCGATAGACCGGGCGGCCCACTTTCATGCCGACCTCGAAATTATCCTTCATGATGCCCCAAGACCCGCCATGGCCGGAGCAACGCTCCACGACCGTCGGATTGGCGTCTGGGATCAGCTTCAACATTTCCGCTGCCTTCTGGCCCATATTTTGGGCCCGCGCATGGCAAGCAAGATGGACCGACATGCCGCCATCCAGTGGCTGCATACCCTCTGCGAGGCCGTCGGATTTGGCGATCTCAACAATATACTGGCTGAGGTCGCGGGTGGCGCGGGAAAGCGCGGCCACATCCGGGTCGTCCGGCACGATCAACGGCCATTCAAACTTCAGCATCAAGGCGCAGGATGGGACCAGAGCGATCACGTCCTTACCAGCCTCAACATGCGGTTTAAGTGATTTGGCGACCGCGCGGGCTTTGTCGGCAACGGTCTGGATATCACCCTGTTCCATTTGCGGCATGCCGCAACATTCGGGATAGACCACTTCGGCGGCAATGCCGTTCTTGGCGAGCACATTAAGCGCAGCCTCCCCCACTTCCGGCGTATTGTAGTTGCCGTAGCAGGTGGCATAGATCACCGCTTGGCGGTCTTTCGCTGGGGCATCGGCGGCCGCTTGCGGTGGGTTGGCGCGTGCGCGGGACATCAACGTCTTGCCAACAAATTTCGGCAGCGCCGCGTCTTTATGAACCCCAAGCGTCTTTTCCATCAGGGGCCGGGTCAGGCTGTTGTCGCTATCGGAGGCCCAGTTGGCGATCCCGGCGGCGAGGCCTGCGAGCTTCCCGTTCCGATCGGTCATGGTCAGCTGACGTTCAGCTTGCCCGACCATGCCTTTGCGTTTCTCAATCGCGCGATAACGCAACATCAGATGGGGGAAGTCGAGATTGAACTCATGCGGCGGCACATAGGGGCATTTCACCATAAAACACATGTCACACAACGTGCAGGCATCAACGACTGGCTTGAAATCGGCGCTGTCGACGGTATCCAGTTCGCCGCTTTCACTCTCGTCGATCAGATCGAACAGGCGCGGGAAGCTGTCGCAGAGATTAAAGCAACGCCGACAGCCATGGCAGATGTCGAAGACCCGGCGCAGCTCATCATCCAGCTTCGCTTCGTCATAGAAATCCGGGTTCTGCCAATCGATTGGGTGCCGGATCGGCGCTTCAAGGCTGCCTTCACTCATCATCGTCTCCCGTATTCAAAACAGCTCGACTAGAAACAGCTTAACTCGAACCTGCTCAGATCGAAGCTGCGCAACACGAAACTGCTCAATTCAAAACTGCCTGGCTCTTGGCAATAGGAAGATGCGGCCCCGATTTGATCAGGCATCATCTTGCTATTGTCGCGTGAGACAGTGTTTTGGAAGGATAACAGGGGCGGTTCCCGTCGAGCCGCCCCCGAGACCCTAGTCGGATTATCCGTCGAGCGAATCCAGAGCTTTCTGGAAACGGCCAGCGTGGCTCTTTTCCGCTTTCGCAAGCGTTTCGAACCAATCCGCGATTTCGTCGAAACCTTCTTCGCGAGCGGTCCGAGCCATGCCCGGATACATATCGGTGTATTCGTGGGTTTCACCCGCGATCGCCGCTTTCAGGTTTTTGGAGGTGTCACCAATCGGCTCACCGGTGGCCGGATCGCCGGTCTCTTCGAGGAACTCGAGGTGACCATGCGCGTGGCCGGTCTCACCTTCCGCGGTTGAGCGGAAAACGGTGGCGACATCGTTGTAGCCTTCAATGTCAGCCTTTTGTGCGAAATAGAGATAACGGCGGTTGGCCTGGCTTTCACCGGCGAATGCGTCTTTCAGATTGCCTTCGGTCTTGCTGCCCGCGAGCGACATGATCCTCTCCTCTCGATAGGAATGAATATGGAAATTGTTCCCTTGTGACCCCGGCTAGCGGGATCGGAAGAGACTATGAGTGCGTCGAAACGCAAAGTCAATAGATTGGAACTATTCTAAATAAAAAACTTTTATGGCGCCGGAAAATCGGGGGGGAGATTACCGCAGAGACTGGCTGGGAGGTTGGCAGGAAGGCTGGCGAAGAGATTAATCCGCTCAGGCGTTTGCCAAGCGGATCACCACATCAACCCGCTCAATCTTCGTTCCTTCCGGGGCGTCCGGCATCGCCGACAGGGCAACGGACTCCAAGGGAATATCGATCAACTCCCCGGTTCGTTCCATGAAGAAATGGTGATGCGGGGCCATATTGGTATCAAAGAATGACTTGCCGGGCGCAACGACAACCTCCCGCAACAGACCGGCGTCTGTGAACTGATTGAGGCTGTTATAGATCGTGGCAAGAGAGACCTTGATATCCGCATCCCGCGCCGCGCCATGCAGCGATTCGGCGGTGACATGCTGATCGCCTTTATCGAAAAGCAACCCGGTCAGGGCGAGGCGTTGACGCGTCGGACGCAGTCCCGCATCGCGCAATCTTTCCAGGTTTTGCGCTTCATATGCGGTCTCAGCAGCAGTCACATCAGCCGCGGTCGCATCAGCCGCATCAGCAGAAATCATATCATCAACACTGTCAGACATACCGGTTCTTCCAGTCATCTTGGCCATAAGCGGGCTCCAGCGCATTCCATCCGAACAGCTTTATATATAATAATTCTAAACTGCATGAAAACCCAAATCTGAATCGAGGTTAGCGCCAGGCCGATTCAGGGCCTGCATAGCGCTTCGCAAGAAAGTCGATAAAGACCCGGACTTTTGCGGAAAGATGCCGGCCCGGCGGGTAGATCGCATACATGCCGACCGGTTCAGGTTCGAAAACCTCCAGCGCCGGTTCCAGAGTGCCTTTCTCCATCAGATCGCGACAGATGAAGGTTGGTTGTTGCACGCAGCCCTGGCCGGACGCCGCTGCCAGACCAAGCACATTGCCATTGTTGGACGACAGGCGGCCCGTCACTTTCACAGAGATCAGCTCCCGCGACATCGGATCGGTGAACTGCCAGATATTCGGCAGGGTAAGAAGTGTGTAGGAAAAGCACTCATGATTGACCAGGTCACTCGGATGGGTGGGCTTACCATGTTTCTGCCAATAATCCGGTGAGGCCAGGAGAGAGCGACGGCAGCTGGCGATGCGCCGCGCGATCAGACTTGAATCCTCCAAAACCCCGATGCGGATGGCGAGGTCAAAGCCCTCTTCCAGGATATCGACCCGGCGATCGCTGAAATCAATATCAACGGTGACATCCGGATAGGCGGCAGTGAAATCCGGTAGTGCGGCGGCGAGATAGGCGATACCGAAACTCAACGGCGCTGTCACCCGCAAGCGACCCCGTGGCGAATCCTGAAGGTTTGTGACGGCCAGTTCCGCCTCTTCCGCCTGTTCGACAATCCGCTTGCAGCGCTCGTGAAAGGCCCGACCAACCTCCGTCAGGTTCAACCGACGTGTTGTCCGATTGAGCAATTGGGCGCCCAGGCGTGATTCCAGCCGGCTGACTTGCTTGCTTACGGCAGATTTTGACATACCTAGTGCTTCGGCCGCGCCGGTGAAGCTGCCGGCATCAATAACGGCGACGAAAATCGCGATTCCACTTAAGTCCTGCATGGGAATACCCTCATACTAGGAAACAATAGGTTTCCAATATGCTGGATTAACGCGAAAGAAAAAACAATTATGTTTCCGCCATCATTTCACTATGGATGGCCTCGGATAGTCCAACAGCACAGGGGAGAAGGACAGAGACAATGAGCATCGATGTAAGGCCGTTTGACGGGTTGGGCCATTTCAAGATCGATTGGCTGAATGCGAAGCATCATTTCAGCTTCGGTCATTATCATGACCCGGGTAGAATGGGTTTGGGACCACTGCGAGTCTGGAATGATGATACGATCAAGCCTCATACGGGCTTCGATCCACATCCGCATCGGGATATGGAAATCGTCACCTATGTGCGCAGCGGAGCGATCACTCATCGCGATAACCTGGGAAATGAGGGCCGGACAGTTGCCGGCGATATTCAGGTGATGTCCGCCGGCACCGGGATCGTGCATGGCGAGTATAATCTGGAGGACGAGGACACCCAGATCTTCCAGATTTGGATCATCCCCAAGAGCCGTGGTAACGCCCCGCGCTGGGAAACCCGCACCTTTCCGCGTGGCGATGCCGCCGGGACCCTGGTCCCAATGGCATCCGGTCAGTCCGGGATCGAAGGCGCCGTTGAGATTGACCAGGACGCGACGCTCTATGCGGGAACATTCCAGGCAGGACACCGGATCACCCATCCGTTAGGCACGGATCGCGGCGCCTATCTGGTGCCGGCCCGGGGAAGGATTCGGCTCAATGGTGTCGAGATCGGCGCACGCGATGGCGTGTCTGTAGAGAATGTGGAAGCATTGGATATCGAGATTACTGACGACGCGGAACTGATCTTGGTCGATGTCCCTATGGCTGAGGCGGCTTGAGCCGGGGCGATTGAGCGCCTAACGTTCAGGCTGGATGGCAGGACAGACGATACGAGATTGGATTCCATGACCACATATGGCCGGGATGGCATCAAACAAGGGATCTTTCAGGAGATTGCTGAGCGCGCGGCGCGCGAAGGGCTGATTGTTCCCTTGTCGGCGGAGGAGCGACAGGCTTCCCGTGATGCCACGCTGGCGAAACGGCCTGACAGCGGTTCCGTCTGGATCTTCGGCTATGGGTCTTTGATCTGGAACCCGGCCTTTCATTTCGTTGAGCAACGCTCGGCAACCTTGTTCGGTTATCACCGGTCATTCTGCCTGAAGACACCAATTGGGCGCGGCTCGCCGGACTGCCCGGGTCTGGTTCTGGGGCTGGATCGTGGGGGGTCCTGCACCGGTGTGGCATTCCGGATCGACGAAAGCGACCCGGCAATCCTGGAAGAAGAGCTGGATGTGATCTGGTCGCGGGAGATGCTGGCCGGCTCTTACCGCCCGACCTGGGTGAAGCTGCGCGGAGCAGACGGCCCCTTCCACGCCATTGCCTTTGTCATGCGCCGGGATAGCGATCGCTATGCGGGCAAGCTGACGAATGGTGAGGCGGCGGACATCATAGGCCGCGCCGTCGGCGATCTTGGCCCCTGTCGTGACTATCTGCGCAACACTGTTGATGCCCTGCGCGCGCTCGGCTTCCGGGACCGGCGGCTGGAAGATATCTCCCGCCGGATCATCGATACCCCGGAGTGATCGCGGAAAGGTGTTTGGCCCCAGCCTTGCCTCACCCATACTTTCAGCCCATATCGATAGCGTCGAATGTTAACGATGGGGGAGCATCCCATGTCCGAAAATTCCATGTCCGAAAATTCCATGGCTGACAAATCAACGACCGGCAAAGTCGTGAAGTCCGATGCGGAGTGGAAGGCGGAGCTGACGCCTGAGCAATACCAGATCACCCGCAAGGCCGGTACCGAGCGCGCCTTCACCGGAAAATACAACGATTGCAAGGACAGCGGCACCTATCACTGCGTCTGTTGTGGGGAACCGCTTTTTTCCTCCGACAACAAGTATGATTCAGGATCGGGCTGGCCCAGTTTTTACCAGCCGGTCTCTGATGAGGCGGTTGCAGAGCATTCGGATCGCAGCTTCTTCATGCGGCGGACGGAGGTCGTCTGCTCCCGGTGCGACGCCCATCTGGGACATGTCTTCCCCGATGGTCCGGCGCCGACCGGATTGCGCTACTGCATGAACTCGGCCTCCCTGGACCTGAAGAAAAACGACGAATCTTAGAGGCTTGATTTCCCGGACAGTGCGGGGCCTAACTGCGCCCAGTGATTGACTAGGGAAGGAAGCGGACGTGGGGTCTTTAGCGGGAAAGAAGGTAGCGGTTACCGGTGCGGACGGATTCATCGGGTCTTGTCTGGCTGAGAAACTGGTTCGGGACGGCGCCAACGTCCGGGCTTTGGTACAGTACAACCCCTTCGGCTCCGCCGGCTGGTTGGATCGCACCGATCCGGAAATCCGCGCTGCAATGGATATCCAAGCCGGCGATATCCGCGACAGTTTCTTCATGCGGCGGTTCTGTGATGGCCAGGATGTGGTGATGCATCTGGCCGCCCTGATCGGCATTCCCTTTTCCTATGTCGCGCCGCAATCCTATGTCGACACCAATGTCACCGGCTCTCTGAATGTTTTCGAGGCCTGCCGAGATGCCGGGGTGGGGCGGGTCGTGCATACCTCAACCTCCGAAGTCTATGGCACCGCGCTGTTCGAACCGATCACCGAAGATCATCCCTTGCAGGGGCAATCCCCTTATTCCGCCAGCAAGATCGCCGCCGATCACATGGCGGAAGCCTATGCGCGGTCTTTTGAGCTGCCGGTCGTGATCCTGCGGCCCTTCAATACTTTCGGGCCACGCCAAAGCGAGCGCGCCGTGATCCCGACCGCAATCCGGCAGGCGCTTGACCCGGCCTGTGAGGAGATCAAGCTCGGCGACCTCTCTCCCATGCGTGATTTCAATTATGTGGAAGACACCGCTGACGCCTTTGCGGCCATTGCAGCGGCGGAGACGGTCGAATTCGGGACCGCCTATAACACCGGTACCGGGCACGCGGTCTCGGTTGGGGAAACGGTTGAGATCATCCGCCGGGCAACCGGGGTCAACAAACCCATTGTCGAGGATGCCAGCCGCATCCGCCCGGCGAAGTCGGAAGTCTTCAAGCTCATCTCCTCTGCCGACAGGCTGGCAGAGGCGACGGGCTGGAAACCAGCGCTCGGCCTGGAAGAAGGATTATCCCGCACGGTCGAGTTTTGGCGCGATGAAATCCGCGAGGGACGGCAGCGCCCCGATGCCGACTATCTCGTCTAGGCCTCTACGTCTCTAGGCCTATACGTCTCTATTACGCCTCCGAGAGATAGGCTTCCGCTGACACGATCTGGGCATAGGCAAAGCCCAGGGCGGACATGAAGGCAGCGTGCGCATCCTCGGCGGCGATCTGACGACCCTGGAATTCCAGATCGCCTGGCAGGTCGGCAATGAAGACACCAGCGCCTTCCGCCGCAGTTTTCGCAAGATCACCGGTCTGACGCCGAAAGAACACCGTCGCCGGTTTTCAATCTCCGTCTAATTGCGCCTGCCGACCAAGCCACGCGCAATGACTTGGGCCTGAATCTCGCCCGCCCCTTCAAAGATGTTGAGGATTCGGGCATCCACGAGGACACGGCTGATCGGGGTTTCCAAGGCGTAGCCGATGCCGCCATGGATTTGTAGGGCATCATCCGCCGCTGCCCAGGCGCAGCGTGCGGCAAGCAGCTTTGCATAGCCCGCTTCGACATCACAGCGCCGGCCCGTATCCTTGGCGGCGGCCGCCCGCATGGTGAGCTGGCGGGAAAGTTCAATCTCCGCGGCCATACGGGCGAGCTTACCGCCGACCCTTGGAAATTCTGCAATTGGGCGCCCGAACTGCTTTCGCTGAACCGCATAGGCAACGCCGAGATCGAGGGCATTGCGCGCCACACCGACGGCCCGGGCGGCGGTTTGGATTCGCGCCGCTTCAAAGGTCGACATCAATTGCCGGAAACCCTGTCCTTCTTCCCCGCCCAGCAGGTTATCCGCCGAAACTTCAAACCCATCGAAGGCAATGTCGTATTCCTTCAAGCCGCGATAGCCCAAGGTGCGGATTTCGCCGCCCGTCATGCCGGGCGCGGGGAAAGGTGTCGCGTCATCGCCGCGGGGCTTTTCCGCCAACAGCATAGAGAGGCCCCGGTGATCGGTCGATTGCGGGTCGGTCCGCACAAGCAACGTCATCAAATCAGAGCGCCCACCATGGGTGGCCCAGGTCTTGGCGCCCTGAACCTTGTAAATATCACCATCCCGCATCGCGCGGGTTTTCAGGCGCGCCAGATCTGATCCGGTATCCGGTTCCGTGAAAACTGCCGTTGGCAGGATGGACCCATCCGCGATACCCGGCAGGAAACGCGCTTTTTGATCGGCTGTCCCGTTGCCGGAGATGAGTTCTCCTGCGATCTCCGCCCTCGTCGCCAGGGAGCCGGTCGCAAGATGAACCGCGCTCAACTCTTCCGTCACTGCCGCCATGGCCTGTTTGCCGAGCGCCAGACCGCCGAATTCCTCCGGCAGGGACAAGCCGAATACGCCCAGATCAGCGACGGATTGGACAACACTATCCGGGATCAAGCGGTCTTCCAGATGCCAGCGATGGGCGTGGGGCGCGACCTCTGCTGCAGCGAAGCGGCTGAATTGATCCCGGATCGGTGCCAGATCCGGATTGGCATCGCCAGGGTCCGGACGCGCACCATCGGCAAGTGCTTGGGCGATCCGAGCGACAAGCGCCGGATCGCCGGCAGCATCCAGGGCCTCGGCGACAGCTTCGTCCATCGCCAGCATGCGGGCCGGCCCTGCTAATCCCAACTCCCAGGGACGGGCGGTTTCCATCTGGGACATCGGCAGGCCGCCAATCAGACGGGCGCAGATCTCTCCAAAAGCCAGGCGCGCGATATCCGTTTCCAGGCTTCCCAACCGGCCGGCATCGGAAAGCCGCTGACGCCAAGCGTCAATTGCGATGGCGGCTTCAACTGAAGCGGCGATCCAGGCAATACCATGGGCCAGATGCTGATATTTGGTGAGCAGATCCGGCGCCGCCTTGCCGTTCTGGACCAGTTTCTCTTCCAACACCAATAGGGCGTGATCGCGATAATCCTGCAGTCGCTCAAGCGTCATAAAACGTCCGCCTAGTCGCGTGTCTTTGGACCGGAGAACGGGGCAGGTCTGCGGCCCAGGCGGTTCTCTCCTGCTTGTGCCCCGCGTGATCCACGGTCGGCGCGTGGCTGGAAGGCAATGACATTGCCGGCCTCACGCCCTTCGACGGGAGCACCCGCTGAAGGGGCACGATCAGCAGCTTCTTGCGCGGCAACGCGTTCTACGAACAAGCCGGCCTGTTCTTCGACAGTATGGAAGTTCATGGGAAAGGTGGCGTTAAAACCGCCATGACGATAGCGAACCCGTGCCGCCTGGCGCCTGCCAAATATCCAAAGATCACTCATGTTCCGGCAAACCCCTCAGGAATCCTCACATAGATTGAGGCTAACCCAGTTTTTGCACCTGGCCGGTTGGGCCATACTCACTCTGTGCTTGGTCGCACTTGTTGGCCTGAAAGGCAAGACTTGGCGGGTCTTCACGGTGCTGGTACCGGTGGCCGCGCCTTTTCGCCGCGCCTTCTTGTCGGCCCAGGAGAACGGGAGCATGGTCGGCGATCATGGAAATCCTGTTCGAAATTCTATTCCCGGTCTTTGGTGTCATCGCCCTGGGCTATGCTGCTGCCAAGTTGGGTTGGTTTGGTGAAGACGCTGAAAAGGGCGTCGCGACGTTCGTTTTCAACTTCGCCATTCCCCTGATGCTTTACCGCACGATCGGCACGACAGACCTTCCCGAGACCCCGCCTTGGGGCTTGTTTGCCAGTTTCTATGGCGCGGGTCTGGCACTCTATGGCTTCGGTTTTCTGATCGCCCGGATGGGGTTCGGGCGGGATTTTGGGGGAAGCACCGTTACCGGTATGGGCTTCGCCTTCGGGAATTCGGTGCTGGTTGGCTTGCCCCTGGTGATCACAGCCTATGGCGAAGCGAAGATCGTGCCTTTCCTGATCCTACTCTCGGTCCATGGCGTTACGTTCTTTTCCGTTACCACGATCCTGATGGAGGTTGGCGCCAGCGATGGTGAGCGTGGCTTCAAAGCGCCTGCCCTGCGCATCGTGAAAAGCCTGGCCCGCAACCCGGTTCTGATCGGAATAGCAGCAGGCTTGGCGAGTAATTTTTCCGGGATTGGCGTGCCGGGCCCCATCGAATCCCTGACCCGCATGATGCAAGGGGCGGTCGCACCCTCCGCCTTGTTCATCGCCGGTGCGGCGATGGTGCGCTACGGCATAGCCGGTCGGATATCCCAGTCCATCTTCATGGTCTCCGGCAAGTTGGTCATCTTCCCAGCGTTGGTCTTCCTTTTGGGGCATGAGGTCTTCGGCCTCGATGCCCTCTCCCTGCAGATGGCAGTGTTGCTGGCGGCCCAACCCGTCGGTGTCATGGTCTTCGTCTTTGCCAGCCGCTACAGCACGGGCCAAGCCTTGGCCACAACCGCGATCTTTATGTCGACGCCGTTATCTGCGATAACGCTGGGGGTTCTATTGTATCTTTTTGACGTGCGGTAGCGCCGATTGATCGGGGTAAGTCCTCAACTGGACCGCCTTATGTGGACGAGTTCGCATTGCGTCAAATATTCAAAGTGCCGGCCTTGTCCCATTTTGGCGCTTGCATATGTTAGGATGCGATGAGGGCGATTGACGGGGAAACAGCGCATGGCTTTGGTGGATAGGATCCACGCGTGCAACAACGCGAAGATGTTCAATTACCTGCCCTTTTATGCGGCGGGTAAGCGGATCGGTTGGGTACGCGACACTCAGGTCGGGCTGTTGTCCGGGCTGGATTGCTTCAGCATCAGTCCAAGGCGCGTCGACTTCTCGCAAGCCGTTCATGGCTATGATGAGATTACCGAAGTCCTGGATGGCGCCCAGCGAAAACTCGCTGAAGACGGCCATATCAAGGGCTGGCGGGACGAACGCTACGCTGTGCGTCCGCATTTCGGTACGGACCCGCTCTTCGAAATGGAACGGTCGGGGTGTCCCTTCTTCGGCGTTCGGACCTGGTCCGTTCATGTCATTGCTTATGTCTGGCGCAAGGGGGATGGTCCGCATTTCTGGGTCGCCAAGCGGGATGCCAACCGACCGACCTATCCCGGAAAACTGGATTCTTCCGTCGGCGGCGGACAGCCCGCTGGGTTATCCGTGACGCAGAACCTGATCGATGAATGCGGGGAAGAGGCCGGTATTCCCGAAGAATATGCGCGCCGTGCCAAACCTGTCGGCTGTATTTCCTATCGGCATGAAACCGAAGCCGGGTTGAGCCCGGACCAAATCTTCTGCTTTGATCTGCAATTGCCGGAAGATGTCATTCCCTATGGCGCTGATGGCGAGGTGGAAGAATACCGCCTCGTCCCCTGGCAGAAATTGATGGAAATCCTTGCCGATGGGGATGACTTCAAGGTCAACTCCGCCCTGGTCTATATCAACTTCTTTGCCCGTCATGGCATGTTGCGCCCGGACGAGCACAAGGATTACGCGGAAATCTGCGCAGGCCTTGGCGCGAACTAAGCCTGGAGTAGTCCTGCATCAGGCCTGAAGGAACCCCGATACAGCTTATTCCCCAGCTTATTCCGCAGCGTTCGGCGTTGGGTCTTTCGCCGCGCGTTCGGTCAGGACCTTGGCGCGGTTTCCTTCCAATGCGGCGAGGAACAACGAGAGAAGCGGTGGAATGATCGCCAGTGTCAGCACCGCCGACATCGCCAGGCCACCGACAACAACGGATCCCAACCCGCGATAGATTTCCGATCCGGCGCCGGGGAAGATCACCAGCGGTGCCATGCCGAAAACCGATGTCAGGGTCGACATGAAGATCGGGCGCACCCGGTTGCGCGTTGCCTCCAAAATCGCTTCCGCAGCCTCCATCCCGTCTTGCCGGAAGTGGTGCAGTGTTTGGTGCACGATCAGGATCGCATTATTGACGACGATCCCGATCAGGATGACGAAGCCCAACAGGGTCAACATGTCGAGGGCTTGGAAGCTGTAATTGTTCAAAACCGCCAACCCGATCACGCCGCCCGCCGTGGCCAGAGGGACGGAGAGCACGATGATCAGCGGATAAATGAAGCTTTCGAACAACACCGCCATCACAAGATAGACGATCACCAGGGCCAGCAGCAGGTCGAGCTGCATTTCAGCCCAGGTTTCCTGAAGCTTATCCGCCGTGCCGGAAAGACCGATACGAACGCCGGGCGGAAGGCCGGAGGCTTCCAGCGGCTCCAACACCTCAGCTTTCAGTTTTTCCAACGCTGTGCCCAGGGCCAGATCCCCCTTCGGTGTCAGTTGCAGCGTAATCGTCCGTGTCAGCTCCGTATGGCGGATCTGCGTCGGACCGGCTGTGACCCGCACCTCCGCCAATTGGTTTGCCGGAAGGATCGTTCCGGAGCTTGTGACGACCGGCAGATTTTCGATTCCCTGTGTCTGGGTCAGGCCGGAACTGGGTCCCTTCATGGTCAGATCCATCAAAGAGCCATCGACCGTGATCTCATCAACCCGCAAGCCCTCATTAAAGGCATCGACAGTCAGGCCGAGCTCCAATGCGGAGACCCCATTATCGGAAAGTTTCACCGGATCCGGGATGACCTGCACTTCCGGCGCGCCCAGCTCCAGGCCGGGAAGCGGGCGCATCTGGTTGCCTTCGCTACGCGGGAAGCTTTGCCCGATCATTCCCGCCGCGCGTTGGGCAACATCGACGACCGTTTCAAGACTGGGACCCCGAATATCAACCTCAATGGCGCGCGATCCGCCGATCCCGCGTCCGAAAATGGAAGGCTGGCGGAAGAAACCGAAGGTGCCGGGTTCCCGATAAACCGGGCCGGTCATGATCGGGATCAGCTCCTTGATCCGGCGTGGGTCGACGGTTCGGCCGCCCATGAAGGTGCGTGAATTCGTTGCGACGAAGAAGAAGGTCTCCATCAGGGGCGGGGCGTCGGGTTGCATCGCGGCTTCCCGCTCCTCCGTCGACATGTCCATCCCACGCCACAAGGGGCGGACAACAGTCTCTACCCGTTCCGCCATGCCGCGCATGGTCTCCAGATTATAGCCGGGCGGCGGTAGGATCACGCCGAAGACGAAGTTGCGGTTACCTTCCGGCAGATATTCCAGATCCGGCAACAGCCGGTAGGTGCCATACCCAGCCGATGCGGTAATCACGATGACGAGGCTTGCCGCGAGCATACGGGAGCGAACGACCTTGCCGGTCAGCCAGTTGAGCGTGCGCATGAAGCCGCGCCCGAAATGATCGATACCGGGCAACGGCGGCGACAGTTTTGTCGGGTCCCCGACCTTGCCCTTCAGGAGCCAACGGGAAAGTGCCGGAATCACGGTGACCGACACCAATAGCGACAACATCACCGCAACCGAGATCGCAACCGCGATGTCGCGGAACAGCTGCCCCACCTCCAATTCCATAATCAGGATTGGGATGAAGACCATTACGGTGGTGAGCGCAGAGACCAGGATCGCGCCCCAGACCTGACTTGCGCCCAGATAGGCGGCCTCTGGCGCCGGTTTACCAAGCTGACGGTGGCGATAGATGTTCTCCAGGACGACAATGGCGGCATCGACCACCATCCCCACGGCAAAGGCGATCCCAGCAAGGCTCACCACATTCAAGGACCGGCCAAGTGCTGCCATAGCAACAAAGGATGCAACGACGGATACAGGGATCGCCAGGGCAACCACCAGCGTCGCGCGGATGGAGCGCAGGAAGACCAGCAGGATCACCACCGCAAAGGTCCCGCCGACCCAGATATTCTGGATCACCAGATCAATGGCGGAATTGATATAGACCGTCTCGTCATAAAGCTGTTCCAGCTTCAGCCCGTTGGCGGCAAGGACGCCTTCATTCAATTCGTCCCGCCGGTCGCGCAGATGCTGCATCACCTCAATGACATTGGCGCCAATCTCCCGCTTCACGGAAAGTGCGATCGCCTCAAAACCGCCGGAGCGGATATCCGCGGTGGAATCCTTGAAGCCGAACTGCACATTAGCGATATCGCCCAATGTGATCCGCGCGACGCGCCCAGTTGCCTCGTCGCGGTCAGTCCGCAACACGATTTCTGAAATACGCTCTGGTGTCGTCAGGTCATTATCGGTCCGGACAATATAGCGCCGCTTGCCCTCATCAACCTTGCCGCCGGAGATGGAAGCATTCTCATCCCGGAGCCGGTTCACCACATCTGGAACGGTCAGATTGAATTCCGCCATCCGGATGGGGTCGACGATGACCTGCATCTCCTTGGCGCCGCCGCCATAGACATCGACCTGCCCCACCCCCGGAATGCTTTCCATCGCCGATTTGACGATATCTTCGGCAAAATCCCCATAGGTATGGATCGGCGGTTCCGTGCCATCCGCATGGCGCAGCCGGAACCAGGCGATGGAGTTGTCTTCCGAGCCGGCGGTATCCATGGTCGGCTCGTCGGCTTCTTCCGGATAACCCGGTACGCGGTCCAGCCTGTTGGCGGTCAGCAGCAAAGCGCGCGACATATCACTGCCGACCGCCAGCTCCAGTTCAATCTCTGCGCGGCCATCCCGGGCACGGCTGGTGATTTTCTGAAGCCCTTCCAGCCCTTTCAGGACTTCTTCCTGCTCATTGACGATTTCGCGCTCGATCTCCTCCGGCGCGGCGCCCAGCCAATAGGTGCGAATGTTGATGATCGGCTTGTTAACATCGGGGGCCAGCTGGATCGGAATCGTGGTCAACGCGACATAGCCGAACATAAGCGCCATGATCACGGCGGAAACGACAGCTGTCGGGCGCTGGATGGCGGCGCGAATGATATCCATTGGTCGATCTCGTTCCTAATTCAGTATCGCTGGATCTAGTATCACTGTCGGGGTCCGCGCGTCAGCCATCCGTCGATTGTTCGGCAGCGCTTTGATTCCCTTGCCCCTCAGGCGCCGCAACAGCCTGGCCGGGGCGCAGACGTTCATTTCCGCGAATGACGGTCACATCGCCTTCCGACAGACCCGTCTTGACGACAAAGCGATCACCGGTCGCAACGCCCAAGGTCACTGGCTTCGGCATGGCCTTGCCATCAACCACCAGATAGACGCTGTCGCCGCCGCTGCGGGACAGGATCGCATCCTTGTGGACCGTCAACACATCGCGGGCTTCACCGACCGGAATCAAGACGCTGACCGTCTGGCCGGCCGCCAGTCCCGCGCCTTTCCCCATTGTCGCTTCATCGATCGCCGGGATGAACCGCACCTGCCGTGTCCGGGTCAGGGCGTTTTCTTCCGGCACCAAGGCGCGGACAACGGCATCAAGGCGCTGCGTGTCGCTTAAACTCGCCTGAATACTGCGGCCCGGGGTCAGCCCCCCCAGCCGGTTCGAGGGCACATCCGCTTCGATCTCAAGGTCCCGGTCATTGACCAGGGCCACCGCCGGATCGCCGACATTCACATAGGCCCCGCGTTCGATATAGCGCGTCGTGACGACACCGCTAAACGGCGCCTTTATCACACCAAGGGACAGGTCGATCTCTGCCAGGCGCAGATCGGCGCGTGCCCGGGCGATGGCGGCATCCGCTTCGCCGATTGAGGCCTTGGCAACGGCGACTTCGCGCCTTTTGTCGTCATAGCGCGCCTTGGAAAAGGCTGCCGAGCCCTTGAGCTTTTCGAGCCGCGCCATTTCGTCTTCGGCCAATCTCATCACTGCGGTTGCCGTGCGCCGTTCCGCCCCGCGTTCGGCAAGGTCCGCTGCCTTGGAAGCGCGGGTCTGTTCCAGCCGGTCCAAGGCCAGCCGGGCGACCACATCACCTTCCGCCACACGGTCGCCAACATCGACCAGCACTTCAGCGACCGGACCACGGGTCAGGGCGGCGACAACACCGGATTGCCGCGCGATCAGCCGGCCGAGCACGGGAAAGGTCTGTGACAAGGGCTCGACCCGCACAGTATCGACCTCCACCGGGGACGGTCCCCCTTGCGCCATGGCGCCAGAGATGCCCGATAGTGCCAGAGTGGCTAAGGCGCCACAGATCAGCTTACGAAAATTACCGAACGTCATACCGTTTCCCCACACATAACGCGGGCCATCGTACCGCGTTTCCGGCGTATCCAAACGCCTAAACCGTAAAAAATGGTGCTTTTGCCGCGGATTTCGAGCCCTATGCCCGACGACATGCGGCTGGACCGCCATTTTGCCGGCAAACTATTTGCTGATAACTAAAGATCTTTGCCGAGCGCCTGAACATGGGTGGCGACCGACCGGCCCAAGGCTGACAGGTTATAACCGCCTTCCAGCGTAGAAACCACCCGTCCGCCGCAGCAATCTTCCGCAACCGCGATCAGCGCCTCGGTCGCCCAACCATAGTCGTCTTCCGTCAACATCATCTGCGCCAGCGGATCTTCGCCATGCGCATCGAAACCGGCGGAAATCAAGATAAGGTCGGGGTCGAAGCGGCGCAGCGCCGGCAGGATGCGATCTTCCATTGCGGCGGTGAAGGCATCACTACCGGCAAAGGGCTCCAGTGGGGCATTAACGATATTTCCCGCGACCCCCGCTTCATGCAGCCGCCCTGTCCCGGGGTAGAGGGGTGATTGATGGGTTGAGGCGAACATCAGGCTTGCGTTCTTTTCAAACATCGCCTGAGTGCCATTGCCGTGATGGACGTCGAAATCCATGACAGCGACCCGCTCTGCGCCATGGACCCGTTGGGCATGAACCGCCCCGATGGCGACATTATTGAAGATGCAGAACCCCATCGCCTGATCCGGCTCCGCATGGTGGCCGGGCGGTCGCACGGCGCAGAAGGCCCGCTTTGCCTCTCCCGACATCACGGCATCGACTGCGGCGACGACGCCACCCGCTGCCCGCAGGCTTGCTTCCTTAGAGCCCGGATTGACCGCAGTATCGGCATCAAGCCGGACGGAGCCTTCCTCCGGAAAGGCGGCCATAACGGCGCGGACATAATCCGGATCATGGACATATTCGATCAGCAGCGGATCGATCATCGGGGCTTCCCGCCGGTCCAGGCCATCAAATTCAGGCGCTGACAAAGCCTCCGCAATCGCCCGCAAGCGGCCCGGGCTCTCCGGATGGCCCAGGGCAACTTCATGTTCCATACAGGCAGCATGGCTGAACAACAGGACCGACATGCGGAAACTTCCTTTAATCATTGTCAAAAACCCGCCGCATTCTGGACGCGTCTGCCCCCTCGTTGCAAGATAGTCCCGTTGCAACATCATCCGGCGCAGATCATAACGGATCAAACAAACTTGGAAGGGTGAGTGATGAGCGAACAGTCCGATATCGGCAGCTTGAGTTTCGAAGCGGCGTTGAAGGAACTTGAAGAAATCGTCCGCCGCCTGGAAGGGGCTGACAGTACGCTCGACGATGCAATCTCGATCTATGAGCGCGGCGTTGCCCTGAAGCAGCACTGCGAGGCGAAATTGCGGGAAGCCAAGGCGCGGGTGGAAAAGATCTCTATTGGACCGGATGGCGCCGCGCAGGCGGAACCGGCCGATCTGGATTGACGCGATAACGATGACCAAAATCAAAAAAGCCCTGGCCGCCACGGCGGAAGCCGTGGAAGCGGAACTCGACCGACTCTTGGCTCAGGATGGCGCGCCGGAACGCCGGGTCGTTGAGGCCATGCGGTATGCGACATTGGGCGGCGGCAAGCGGGTCAGGCCCTTCCTGGTCATGGAAAGTGCAGGTTTATTCGGGGTCGCGACCGGATCAGCCGTCCGGGTCGCGGCGGCGTTGGAAATGGTGCATTGCTATTCTCTCGTCCATGATGATCTGCCGGCGATGGATGATGACGATCTTCGACGGGGCAGGCCCACAGTGCATCGGCGCTATGATGAGGCAACGGCGATTCTGGCCGGTGATGCACTATTGACCAGTGCCTTTGCCGTGCTGTCCAACGTGAAGACCCACCGGGAACCGGGGGTGCGCTGCGAATTGGTCGAAGCCCTTTCACAGGCCGCCGGGGCGCATGGCATGGTCGGCGGACAGATGATCGACCTGACAGCAGCACAGCTTGATCTCGACATGGGTGGGGTAACCCGGCTGCAGCGGTTGAAGACCGGGCGGCTCATCGATTTCGGCTGTCAGGCTGGTGCGATCCTTGGTCGTTCCGACACACAACGACGTGAAGCCCTGCGCGGATACAGCCATGATCTGGGCCTCGCCTTCCAGATGATTGATGACATTCTGGATGTTGAAGGAAACCCGGATCTCTTGGGTAAAGCGGTGGCGAAGGATGAAGGCCAGGGCAAGGCGACCTTTGTATCCCTTATGGGGGTGGATCGTGCACGGGCACAGGCCGAACGGCTCGCCGATCAGGCAATCGATCATCTGGGTTCCTTCGACGAACGGGCGGATGGGTTGCGGGCACTTGCCCGTTTCGTGGTGGAGCGCGACCACTAACATCACTGCGGATCGCTGATTCTCGCTGGCTTTCCAGGGTTTGGCGCGCTAATTCAAGGATGACGGATAGAAACAAAAGAAAAGGTCGCCCAGGCTCCACCCTCCCCGCGATCAAACACCACGATTGGAAACCACCTCCAATCCTTCCAGTGGCGTGGTGATCCGGCGGGATGATGATGAGACTGGTGTTAATGGACCGATAGGCCCTAAGGATCGGATAAGATCGTGAATGCGGATACCCCCCTGCTGGATAGCCTGAAGGACATGGCGGCGTTGCGGGCCGTGCCGGAAGCTCAGCTCACCCAGCTTGCCGATGAACTACGCCGGGACACGATCCATGCGGTCTCCAAGACTGGTGGGCATCTGGGGGCCGGACTTGGCGTCGTCGAGCTGACACTGGCTTTGCATTACATCTTCGACACCCCGCATGACCGGTTGATCTGGGATGTCGGGCATCAATGCTATCCGCACAAGATCCTGACCGGGCGGCGCGATCGCATGGGGACCCTGCGTCAGGGTGGCGGTCTCAGCGGATTTACCAAGCGCACGGAAAGTGAGTTTGATCCCTTCGGTGCGGCGCATAGTTCAACCTCCATTTCTGCCGGCCTCGGCATGTCGGTGGCGTCCGAGCTGGCGGGGGAAAAGCGCAATGTCGTTGCGGTGATCGGCGATGGCTCGATCTCAGCCGGCATGGCGTATGAGGCGATGAACAATGCCGGTGCGTTGGGGTCTCGGCTGATTGTCATTCTGAACGACAATGACATGTCCATTGCACCGCCCGTCGGCGCGATGAGTGCCTATCTCTCGCGGTTGCTGTCGTCCAAGTCCTATATGTCCCTGCGGGATGTCGGTAAGACGATTGTTGAGAAGTTTCCGCGCCCGCTGGAGCGCGCGGTGGAGAAGTGGGAGGAATATGCCCGTGGTTTCGTCACCGGCGGCACTTTGTTTGAGGAGCTCGGCTTCTATTATGTCGGTCCGGTAGACGGCCATAACCTGGATCACCTGCTGCCGGTCTTGAAGAATGTGCGCGATGCGAAGGATCCGGGCCCAGTTCTGATCCATGTCGTCACCCAGAAGGGCAAGGGCTACGCGCCTGCCGAGGCATCGGATGACAAATACCATGGTGTATCCAAGTTTGATGTTGTCACCGGAACCCAGGTAAAGGCGAAGCCGAATGCGCCTTCCTATACAAAAGTCTTTGGACAGACCCTGTCGAAGCTTGCGGAAACGGATGACAAAATCGTCGCGGTGACAGCGGCGATGCCATCAGGAACAGGGATCAATATCTTTGAGGATGCCCATCCCGACCGGACTTTCGATGTCGGGATTGCCGAACAACATGCGGTGACCTTTGCCGCCGGCATGGCGACAGAAGGCTATAAGCCCTTCGCCGCGATCTATTCGACCTTCCTGCAGCGCGCTTATGATCAAGTCGTGCATGACGTGGCAATCCAATCCCTGCCCGTGCGCTTTGCCATCGACAGGGCGGGCTATGTCGGTGCGGATGGGCAAACCCATTGCGGTGCCTTTGATGTCGCCTTTTTGGGATGCCTGCCGGGCATGGTGGTGATGGCGGCAGCTGATGAGGCAGAGTTGGTGCATATGACCGCGACCGCTGCCGCGATTGACGACCGCCCCTCAGCCTTCCGCTATCCACGCGGAGAGGGCGTGGGCATCGACATGCCGGAAACGCCGCAGGTCCTGGAAATCGGGAAAGGCCGCATCCTGCGGGAGGGAACGGCGGTGGCGATTCTATCGCTGGGCTCCCGCCTTACCGATGCGCTGAAGGCTGCAGAAGAGCTTGCCGCGATGGGGCTTAGCGCGACAGTCGCAGATGCCCGCTTTGCCAAGCCGCTGGACGAAGACCTCGTCGCGCAATTGGCCCGGAACCATGAGGTTCTGATCACGATTGAAGAAGGCTCTATCGGCGGTTTTTCCAGCTATGTCCTGGATTACCTCGCCCGCAACGATCTTGTTCAAGGGGTGAAGGTCAGACCCATGGTGATGCCGGATCTCTTCCTGGATCAGGACAAGCCGGACATACAGGTCTCCCAAGCCGGGCTGGCTGCTTCCGACATCGTGGGAACAGCTCTTGCCGCCCTTGGCGTGGACGCGACCAGCCGCGAAGGCTCGGCCAGCGCTTAAGACCGGCGCCAAACTACTTTTAAAACAATGGCATTATAAAACACTAATAAATGTGTATAATATATATTTCACATAAATTATTTGCAGATAAAAAAATACTCCCTATATTCACCGTTATATGAGCGCGGAGGGATCGGCCCGTCGCGTATAGCGTTGAAACGGGACACGTTATGGAACTGTTTCCGGCATTCTGGCGACTGAAGGACCGGCGGGTGATCCTGACGGGAGAAGGGGACGCAGCGCTGAACAAGCTGCGGCTTTTGATCCGCGCTGGTGCCGATGTCGCCGTGTTCGCACCCACCCCCGGTGACGCACTGGTCACCGAAGCGGCGACGCTTGGGGCCAAGGTGTTCCGACGTCCGGTTGAAGAAAAAGATGTCGGTCGGGCTGCCTTTGCTGTTGTCGCGGATGATGGTGAGGCTGATGCCATACGGAATGCTACGCTGCTGCGCGCCGCGCGCCTGCCGGTCAATGCTGTAGATCGCCCGGCGCTTTGTGATTTTTCTGTCCCGGCGATTGTTGACCGGGGCGCCGTGGTGGTTGCCGTGGCGACGGGCGGGGCCTCTCCGATCCTGGCGCAGAGGGTGCGACAGTCAATTGAGGCGGTTTTGCCCCGGCGATTGGACGGGCTTGCCCGGTTCGCGCGGGACTTCCGCAACTCGGTCAGCAAGGTCATCACAACCCCGACAGCCCGCCGGCGGTTTTGGGAGCGTGTGATCGACGGGCCCATTGCCGCCGATGTGCTGGAGGGACGGGAGAGCAAGGCCCGTGAGGCCATGTTGGCGACCTTGAACCATGCCGATGCGCAGGAAACCGGGGCAGGCCGCGCGATTGTCGTTGGTATCGGCCCGGGCGATGCGGAACACCTGACGTTAAAGGCGCTGAAAGCAATGCTGATTGCCGATGTGATCCTGCATGACGGCATCGATATCGACCCTGTCCTCGATTACGCCCGACGCGATGCGCAACGCCTCGTGGTTGATGCCATCGATGGACCCCAAAGTGCCGCTGACCAAGCCGCCGCCGGTCGTGTCGCGGTTTTGCTGGCACGCGGCGATGGTCGCAATGCCCATGCGCGCCTGACCGAGCTTGGCTGCGCGGCGGCGCTTGTTCCAGGCATCGGTTCGGATCGCCCATCCCTCGGCCTCGTCATGCGCGCCAGTTAAGCCTCAGGAGTGAATGGAAATGAGTCTGCAAGCCCTTACCGCCAATCGCCTGTCCAATGGCCGGGTCGTGTTCTTGAAGGAAGATGGCAACTGGACCCTGGACGTGTCTGAAGCCCGCGCCGTCGAGGCAGAGACGGATATCGCTGATCTGGAAGGGGCGGGCCGCGATGCGGAAGCCGCACAGCTGGTCACCGGTGCTTATCTGATCGAGGTTGCGCGAACCGCGAACGGCGTTGCGCCGCTGCGGAACAAGGAACGCATCCGCGCCTTGGGCCCGACGGTCCAGATCACGCTTAACCAGTCGCGGAACAGTGCCGAAAACCCGCCTCTCATTTCATCGTCCTCCGTGTCTCCCTGTGTATCTCCTTGTGTTTCTCCCACGGACTCCCCACAGAAGGTCGCCTGACATGTATCGTTATGATGAATTCGACGCCCGCTTCGTCAAACAGCGGGTTGAGCAGTATCGTGGTCAGGTTGCCCGCCGTCTTTCCGGCGAGATGACAGAGGATGAGTTCAAACCGCTACGGCTGCAGAACGGGCTCTATCTGCAGCTTCATGCCTATATGCTGCGGGTAGCGATCCCCTATGGCACGTTGAATGCGGTTCAGATGCGCAAGCTCGCCCATATCGCGCGAACCTATGACCGCGGCTATGGGCATTTCACGACCCGGCAAAACATCCAATACAATTGGCCCAAACTGGAAGACTCCGCCGATATCCTGGACGCGCTGGCCGAGGTTGAAATGCACGCGATCCAGACCAGCGGCAACTGTATCCGCAATACCACGGCGGATGCCTATGCCGGTGCAGCAGCGGATGAGATCGAAGATCCCCGTGTCTGGTGCGAAATCATTCGCCAATGGTCGACCTTGCACCCTGAATTCGCCTTCCTGCCGCGCAAGTTCAAGATTGCCGTAACCGGCGCGGCGCAGGACCGGGCAGCCATTCGCGTTCATGACATCGGTCTGGCGATCAAACGCAACGAGGCGGGCGAAATCGGCTTCGAAGTATTGGTCGGCGGCGGTCAGGGCCGCACCCCGATGATCGCCAAGAAAATCCGCGATTTCCTGCCCAAGGACTATCTTCTCAGCTATCTGGAAGCGATCCTGCGGGTCTACAACATGCTGGGGCGGCGGGATAACAAGTACAAAGCCCGCATCAAAATCCTGGTGCATGAAACCGGGACCGAAGAGCTGACCCGGATGATCGAGGAGGAATGGGAGGCGCTGCGCCGTGTCACCTCCATCGATATCCCACCTGAAGAGGTGAAACGGATTGAGGCCTATTTCGCGCCGCCAGCTTTCGAGACCCTGGCCGATACCAATGTCGCCTTCGAGGCAAAGCGGTTCGAGGATAAGGCCTTTGCCCAATGGGTGCGCCATAATGTGAAACCGCACCGGGTTCCGGGCTATGTCTCGGTCGATATCTCGCTAAAGCCGGTCGGCGGCATTCCGGGCGATGCGACCGATGCCCAGATGGACCTGATCGCGGATCTGACGGATTGCTATGCGTTGGAAAGTGAAATCCGGGTGACGCATCAGCAGAACCTGGTCCTGCCGCATGTGAAGCAATCCGACCTGTATGCGCTGTGGCAGGCGCTGGCGGCAGCGGAGCTGGCAACGCCGAATAGTGGCCTGATCAGTGACATCATTGCCTGTCCGGGGCTCGATTACTGCGGCCTTGCCAATGCGCGCTCGATCCCGGTGTCACAAGCCATTTCCAACCGTTTCGCGGATCTAGAGCAACAGGCGCATATCGGGCCGCTGGAGCTTAAGATTTCCGGCTGCATCAATGCCTGCGGCCATCACCATGTTGGGCATATCGGCATTCTGGGCGTCGATCGAAAGGGGGAGGAACATTATCAGCTCACCCTCGGCGGGCGTCCGGATAATGAAGCAGCAATCGGTAAGATCACCGGCCCCGGTTTCTCGGCGGACGGGATCGTTGATGCGGTGGAAACCGTGGTGCGCACTTACCTGAACATTCGCCTGTCCGAAGCAGAACCCTTCATCGATTGCCTGAGCCGTGTCGGCGCCGATCCTTTCAAGGAACGGCTCTACGGTGAGAAAGCCGCGTGAGCCATGAACAACGGCGGCAGTCCGCTCCGCCACCCGATAACGCTGGTGTAAGCAAGGAGACCCACCCAATGGCTTTGATCAAGAATGGAACGCTGGCCGCCGATATCTGGCATCGCTATGACGATGACACCCCGTTACAGGCGGATATCCCGGCTTTGGTCTCCCTGGAACGCTGGCAGGCGGAGCGGGAGGATATCCTCGCCTCCACCGCCGATATCGGGGTGGTTCTGCGCGCCGACCAGCATCCGGATGCGATCACCGGCGATCTGCCACGTCTGCAGGTCGTGGCGCTGGAGTTCCCCGCCTTCACCGATGGCCGCGCCTATTCCTATGCCCGTCTGCTGCGGGAACGCCTGGGCTTCGAAGGCGAAATCCGCGCCATCGGTAATGTGCTGCGTGACCAATATCTCTTCATGCAACGCACCGGCTTCGATGCGTTCGAGGTCAAAGACGGTGTCACCACCCGCGCCTTCTTGGCGGCAATCGAAGAAGTCGACCTCTACTACCAAGCCTCCGCCGACACCGCCCAAACCATCTGGCAACGCCGCCACACAACAGAAGACGCCTCGGCTGCGGCAGCGTGACCCGGGTGGGGAAATACGGTGGTTCTGAGGGCGGTCGGTTAGAACAATCCCTCCTCGACCATGGATGGCAGAGACCGGGCAATGGCGCGGGCGTCTTCCAGGGCGTCATGAGCGTTCTCGGCTGCCGGCAGGCCGAAAAGGTGGGGCAGACTTGCCGACGAACACGCCTTAAAGCGCTCGCCATGCAATCCAATCGCGGCACGGCGCAGATTTGTGAAATTGTCCGGCCACAGCCCCGCCGACATATCGTGCAGGGACAGATTTTCCAGGATCACATCATTGTCCCATCCCCAGGACAGCAGCGGCGCGCCCCGCAACAAATGTGCGAACTGCGCGAAGGCAGTTGGGAAATCGAGCCCATCGCGCTCAATACGCGCCTGGTCGATGCCGGTCAGGCTCTGGATATAGTCCGACAGCACCGGATTGCGGCGGGGACGCACGAGAACGGAGAGAGTCTCGATTTCCCGAAATCCCGCCGCGCAATCGAGCCTTACCGCGCCGATCTGGATGATCTCCCGATGCTCTCCCGGCCCGGACCAGCCACGGGCGACACTGCCTTCCCAAGCGGTGAACTCCGTATCGAAAACGACCAGGGCACCGTTGCGGGGCAGACGATAGGGAAGGCTCATTCCGATGCGCCTGTAAGAGACGCGCGAAGCTGTTCAATTGCGGTTTCAACCTCTTCTTCTGGCACAGCGGCATAGCCGAGTAGCAAGCCATCGGCCCGTGCCTCCCCATCCTTCGGCGGGACGGTATAGAAGCCGGAGAGGGCGGTGGTTGAAATTCCGGCCTCCGCCGCACGGCGATGCGCTTCCTTGTCATTCATCCTCTGAGAAAGTTCTGGCGTAAAGCGCGCGACCAGATGCATGCCGGCCTCCGCCTCCGCAACACGGAGCAGATCCGGCATGATCTTGTTGATCGCCGCCACCAAAGCCTTCTGGCGGCTGGCATAAAGCCGGCGCATGCGGCGGACATGGGTGGCAAAATGACCATCCTCGATAAAGGCACTGAGCGCCGGCTGCGCAACCGTGGAGGGATGATCATCCAGCGCCGCACGGGCATAGCTGAAGGATTCCGCCAAATCCGGCGGGGCAACCAGATAGCCGATCCTGAGCGAGGGAAACATCACCTTGGAGAAAGTACCTATATAAACCACGCGCCCTTCGCGATCCAAACCCTGAAGGGCGGAAAGCGGACGACCACTGTAGCGGTACTCGCTGTCATAATCGTCTTCCAGGATCCACCCATCCCGACGGGACGCCCATTCCAGGAGCTTCAGCCGCCGGGGCAGGGTCATGGTGATACCCAGCGGGTATTGATGAGAAGGCGCGACACAGACCATCTTGGCATGGGGGGCCAACGCCTCGCCGGCATCAATATCCAGGCCTTCTTCATCCACCGGCACGGCGATCTGTTCCAGGCCCGCCCCCATCAGGGCGCCGCGAATGCCGGAATAGCCGGGCTCCTCAATCAAGGCCGCATCGCCCTCATCCATCAGGACATGGGCGGCGAGCCCGATTGCCTGCTGCGCACCGGAGACAATAATGATCTGTTCCGCATCACAGCGCACCGCCCGCACCGTGCGTAAATAGGCGGCAATAGCCTCCCTAAGCGGGGGATAGCCCGCCGGTTCCGGGCTGGCGAGCAGGCTTTGCGGCGGACGGCGCCAGGCTCGGCTCATCAACCGCGACCAGACATCAAAGGGAAAGCCATCCAAATCCGGCAGTCCCGGGGTGAACGCACGTGTCGCCGCAAAGCGGGTCAATCTGCGGAGGGTGGACAGGCGCTCCCCCCGGGATGACAGCCGACGACCCGCCGCCGGGGCATCGGTCGACCCGAACCCGGCACTTCCGGATATCCCGCTGATCGATAGGGAGTCTTCCGGCAGTTCAATCGACACGAAGGATCCCGCGCCGACACGGCCTTCCAGATAGCCTTCCGCGAAAAGCTGATCGAAGGCACCGGTCACAGTGTTGCGGGAGACGCCAAGCTCCTTCGCCAAGGTTCGGCTGGAGGGGAGACGCGCACCCCCGCCCAATCTGCCACTCAGAATCAACAGTCGCAGTTGATCATAGAGCTGCCGATGCAGCGGAGTCTCATCCGTCCGATCCAGGACCAGCGGCAGCAATGTTCCATCGGAAACCCGGCGCGCCATTGCTCACCCTCCTCCTGAATCCCTGAATGGCTCTAAAAATACGATGGATTTCAGGTTTTCTTCAAGCCAATCTGCATGAAACCTTCATGACAAGGGCGCGGTTTCATCTGAAGAAGAAACAGCGGTCGGGCGGATCACCCGGGCCAGCGTCACCGCGTCCACGCGCGCAGCACCGGCACGTTTCAAGTTGGTGGCGCAGGCTTCTAGGGTGGCGCCCGTGGTCAGAACATCATCGACCAATAGAATGCGTCGCCCAGCGACCTTATCCGGTTCATCGATCCTGAACGCATGTTCGACATTGCGACGACGCGCCTCCGGTGAAAGATGGCCCTGGCTTCTGGTATCCCGTCTTCGCCGGATCAGCATGGAGGCATAGGGCACACCGGATGAACGGGATAGGGCTTGGGCCAGCATCGCCGCCTGATTGAAACGGCGCTGGCGGAGGCGCTTTGGATGCAGCGGCACCGGCGTGACCAGATCTGCGTCATCGATCAAGGGACCGGCTGCCCGAGTGAGCCATCGCGCCAATCCGGGCACCAGATCCGTCCTGTCCGCATGTTTCAGGGAAATCACCATGCTGCGGATCGGGTCTTCATAGGCAAAGGCGGCGCGGGCCCTGTCATAGGCTGGTGGTTTGGCGAGACAGGCACCGCATCGCACGGGTTCTCCGAAATCCAACTCGAACGGATAGCCGCATTGCAAACAACAGGGGTCGCCTAGAAAAGTGAGATCGGACCAGCAGTCTCCGCACAGGGCACCCGATTCCGCCACCATATCGCCACAAGCCAGACAGCGGGGCGGCAGCACGACATCAAGCGCCGCGGCCATCGTCGTTCGGGCAAACCGCCCGGCCTGGCCGAGCGATCCCATGCTCAGGCTGCCGGAAACTCTGGGAAGGTCAGGGTTCCATCCCGTTCAACACGGTTTAGAAGTTCGATCTCCCAATCAAGATAGGCCTTCATCGCCTCTTCAACCCCGTTTTCCCGGTCATAGGGCTTGTAAAAGTTATCCTCGATCTCGGAGAGCGGATTTTTAATGCCTGTTTCCAGCGGCAACCCGGCCGCGCGCCAAGCCGGCATGCCACCTTTGACAACACGAATGCGGTGGATGCCGGATCGGATCAGGTCATGGCTTGCCAGATGCGCGATCCGCTCGTCTTCGGCGATGAACAGCATCAATTCACCGCGATAGAGGGAGGTCAAATCCGCCTTTACCCGTGACCGAATGGCAAAACGCGCGCCGGGCGGATGACCGGCCCGGTGCTTGCGGCTGGGCGAGAAATCGATAATCGGCGCGTCGGGATACTTACCGATATCCGCAACACTGACAGTCTGAGCCGTCAGCATATCAAGCTCCGGCACCCGGATTTCATCGCTGCCTTGTTCTGAGCCCATAGTGCCAACGCCGCCGGCCAGCACATAGACATCCTTCCAGCCCATTTGGATCAGCCAACTGGCGGTCATAACGGCCTGGACCTCATCTTCGTCATAAACAACGACGCGGGCATTCAGGATGCCGATATACTCATCCGTCGCCTGGACGAGTTGGCCACCCGGCGCGTGCGCGGCACCTGGAATATGTCCGGCCAGATAGGCTTCGCGATCACGGACGTCGAACAGATACGTGGTCCGGTCGCGCTCTGCCCGCCAAACTTCTACCTGAGACCAGAGTGCTTTTGTAACGCCAAACCGCGCCGCAACCCGATCCGCAGCGGCACGACCCCAGGTCTTTGCCTTTTGAGAGGGCGAGGGGGCAACACGCTCAGCACCGCGTTCAAGCTTGAACCCAGCCAAATACCAGCCCATCGTTCCGTTCTTCAGGCAATAGACCGGATTCTCCAAGCCGGCATTGACCAAGGATTGAGCGCCGATGATCGACCGTGTTCGGCCGGCGCAATTCACGACCACCGGCACACTCGGATCGGGCGCCATATCCTTGACCCGCATGACAAGTTCCGCACCGGGACAATCCGTCCCCGTCGGTATGTTCATGGCGTGATACTCATCCATGGGGCGACTATCGAGAATGATGGTCGGATCGCCCGAGTCCAGCCGCGCCTTCAGATCTTCTGCCGATATATTCGGGGTACCGTCACGATGCTCGACGACCTCCCCAAACAATTTTGAGGGCACATTCAGGCCGCTGAAAAGCTCGAAACCCGCCGCTTCCCAAGCATCATTGCCGCCATCCAGGATCAAAGCGTCTTGATGCCCACACAGATTGAGCGCGCCATGCGCCCGCTCAGCCAGACCATCATTGTCATCGACAAGAACCAACGGAACCGACCGGCGCGGCACGCGGCGCGTGAAATCAAGCTCGATCCGGCTCAAGGGTATGTTGACAGCCCGAAGGATATGCCGGGCGCCGAAGACACCCTCTTCCCGCACGTCGATCAGCGCGAGTTCCTCACCACTTAGCAGCCGTTCCTTAAGCGCCTGCGGATCAATCCTCTCAAATCCCATTCTGGTTAACCCTCCTCGTCACCCCAAAACAAAATGCGCGCAAGCAGCGATCAGGCACTTCCGGGGGCAGGTCGAATATCTGAATGTGGCGGATAAGGAGCCGTTGTGTTGGATGCCATATTAAACTTAACGCGGTCCGCCATCCGTGGAATGGCGATCCCATACATGTGGAGGTGCATCTTTACCGCCGGG
This sequence comes from Alphaproteobacteria bacterium, assembly GCA_006844765.1. GTDB lineage: Bacteria > Pseudomonadota > Alphaproteobacteria > UBA8366 > Aestuariispiraceae > SPJV01. Next base: position 69,137 of record SPJV01000215.1, read on the forward strand.
CCTTCCATTCGGATTGAGTGAATATCCGTCGGCATCAAGCAGACACCAGTGCCAGGTTTCACAGTTACATATTTGTCTTCCGCAATCCTGGCGACGCCCGGCACAGACCCATCATCCATACGCCTGTAGAGCGTGTTATGTTCTTCCCCCTCGACACCAACGATAACCGCCCAGGTCTTGTGATCATGCGGTGGTCCAATTTTATTGGTGCCGCCGCGATTCAAATAAAGAGCAAAACGATCATTATCGTCACGGGACAATTCATAGAGTGTATCGCCGATACCACCTTCAGGGCCGGGAAAGTCTTCCGGCTGGAAAAGCTCGCGTTGTGCGGCAAGTTTGAACAACTCCGCCCGAACTGCTTCCAAGGTATCCCTGGATAGAAGCATGACTTGTTCGATGGACCTGATGCGGCCCACGGTCTCTGCCACCGCGTCGGCACGCCTTGCCGCCAAATCGCTCATGCGCTTCCCCATCAATGATGCTCTAAGTTGATGCCTCTGGAATGACCCTAACCCATAGCTTAGCCTGTTTGGACCGGACAGGTCGAGACCGCATTGAGTTAAGCGCCAAAAGGCTTTGCCCGGCTGGCGGCATCAGATCATATTATGCGCCATGAGTGAAATCCCTGTCATCTTCGACACAGCCCTGCACCGTCGGCGGCGAGAACGCTTTGCGCGGCTGGATCCATCCACGCGCAAAGACGCATCATTTCTGTTTCGGGAGACAGCAAACCGCCTTGCCGACCGGCTGCTGGATGTTGATCGGCGCTTTCCGCGCGCCCTTGATCTTGGCTGTAGAACGGGAGAGACAGCGACCGCCGTCACTATAAGCAATCCGGATAAGATCGGTGCCTGGGTTCATGCTGACATAAGTGCGGCCATGGTTGATCTTGCCTGCACGGCGGCATCCGCCAACGGGGTCACGAGCAGCGGGGTCGTGATGGATGTGGGTCAATTTGCCTTTCAGGAGCAAAGCTTCGATTTGGTCGTGTCAAACCTCGTCCTGCATTGGGTCAATGATCCGCTTGGCGCGCTGGTCCAAGCGAACCGCGCCCTAAAACCCGATGGATTGTTCCAGGCAGCTCTACTGGGTGGCGAAACTCTGACGGAGTTGCGAAGCTGTTTGATGGATGCGGAACTTGAGATCAGTGGCGGCGCGAGCCCCCGGGTCTCGCCAATGATCGCGCTGCGCGACGCCGGTCATCTGATGCAGAGAGCCGGTTTCGCCTTACCGGTCATAGATATTGAGACGATTGACGTCACCTACGACAATGCCTTTCGGTTAATGGC
>SPJV01000195.1 GCA_006844765.1 Alphaproteobacteria bacterium
GATCCTGTACTGCGCCAGCGCTTGGCGGTCAGCATTGGCTGCCAAGACACTACAAGATATGGGCATGGACAATGTGGCCGAGATGGAAGGCGGTTTTTCAGCTTGGGTCGAAGCAGGCCACGCCGTTGAAGACCCTTAGTTCATCTGGAAGTGCAGCGGATATTGACCGTTGCTGAAATCCCCAAACAGATCCGGCAGATCCGGATGATCCACTGGTTCACCGGTTTCATCAGGCAGAAGGTTCTGCTCGGACACATAGGCGACATAGTAGCTTTGATCATTCTCGGCCAGCAGATGATAGAACGGCTGGTTCTTTCTGGGTCGCGATTCTTCAGGGATGGCGTCGTACCATTCCTGCGTGTTCGAAAATTCTGGATCGATATCAAACACCACACCCCGGAAGGGATGCCGTTTGTGTCGGACCACTTGTCCCAACGTGAATCTTGCTTGCGCTTTAAGCATATTATTGCGTCCCCCGAGGCCCCCAGATAGACGAATTTGCAGGCTCTTGTCCATCCGGGGTCGCTAAAATTGAGGGAAACAGACTGTGACAGTCTTCTTTACAGTGCTGGAAATCGTTACTCCGGTCTTCGTCTTGGCCATGATCGGTTTTGGTTGGGTCCGCCTTGGCTATGACTATCCCGTCGCGTTCGTGACCCAGCTAGCGATGAAGATAGCCGTGCCCTGTTTGGTGTTTTCGGCGTTGGCCCGCACAACGTTGTCCCCAGCCGCGATCGGCGAAATGGCTTTTGCCTCGGCCATTGGCTATGGCGTTATTTTCTTGGCCTTTTTTTTCGGTACAAAGGCGATGGGCTTGTCTAGCAAAACCTATGCCGCGCCTTTGATTTTCGGAAATACTGGCAATCTGGGGCTGCCTTTGGCCTTGTTCGCCTTCGGCTCTGTCGGCCTGGACTACGCAGTGGTTTTTCTAAGCGTCGGGGTGATCTGGCAATTTACGATCGGGCTGTGGGTCGTGGCAGGCGGTGCGAATCCGTCGCGGGTTTTGAAGGAACCTATGGTTATTGCCGCAATTTTAGGCGGGGTGTTCTTGTGGCAAGGTTGGCATGCCCCAAAGGTTGTCAGCAACACGGTAGAGCTGCTGGGGCAGATGGCGATTCCCATAATGTTAATCACGTTAGGCGTCGCGATTGCGCAGCTTAGCCCGGGGAAGATCAGACAAGCTTTTGGATTGTCCATTGGGAAAGCTATATTATGCGCAGGTGTGGGCTTTGGGCTTGCCTGGGCGCTGGAGTTGGAGCCAGAGGCTAGGGGCGTTTTAGTGATGCAATTATCGAT
>SPJV01000142.1 GCA_006844765.1 Alphaproteobacteria bacterium
ATCAGAAGAACAGCCATTACACAGCCCCCGCTTCTTTAAGTTTCGCTACAAGCTCGTCCACCGATCCGACGATTTCACCGGCTTTGCGTGTTTCAGGCTCTGCCGTGGTGACGATTGCCAGACGCGGCGCGGTGTCGACGCCGTAATCAGCAGGTGTCTTTTCTTCCAGCGGCTTTTTCTTCGCTTTCATGATGTTTGGCAGCGAGGCATAGCGCGGTTCGTTCAAACGCAGGTCGACCGTGACGATTGCAGGCATCTTAACTTTGATGGTCTGCAGGCCGCCGTCAACTTCACGGGTAACAGTGGCTGTGTCGCCGTCTACGTTCAGTTCAGACGCAAAGGTGCCCTGGGACCAACCCAGTAGTGCGGCTAGCATCTGGCCGGTTGCGTTCATATCGTTGTCGATGGCTTGTTTGCCGCACAGAACCAGCCCGGGCTGTTCTTCGTCGACAACGGCCTTCAGCAGCTTTGCAACGGCCAAAGGTTCGATATCCATGTGCACGTCATCGGCGGCATTGATCAGGATCGCGCGGTCCGCACCCATAGCCAAAGCAGTGCGCAAAGTTTCCTGGCTCTGCTTGACGCCGATAGACACAGCGACGATTTCGTCCGCCTTGCCGGCTTCTTTCAGGCGAATGGCCTGTTCCACCGCAATCTCGTCGAAGGGGTTCATCGACATTTTCACATTGGCTAGGTCGACTCCGGTCCCATCCGCTTTGACGCGAACTTTCACGTTGTAGTCGATCACACGCTTTACTGGCACGAGGACCTTCATGGGCACGTATCTCCTGTCTGAGTGCGCTTTCGGGCGCAGAATCCGTCTCGTCTGTCCTAGACAAACCGGGTGACCTGCAACAGGTCAAAATCGACACCGCAGCGTCTTCGGACGTCGCGTTACTAAGATACTCGTGCCAAATGCACAAATGGGTGGGGCGATTGGTCGTAGGGGCAGGACCCTAACGATTTGCCCCAGGAACCCAAAGTACATCGGCTTTACCGCCGTCATTCGCGACCCGGGCCGCCACAAAGAACCAATCTGACAAGCGATTCAGATACTTGACCGCGCTTGGGTTAACGTCTTCGACCGTGGCCAGTTCAACCGTCATGCGCTCTGCCCGGCGCGCGACGGTACGGCATTGGTGCAAATGGGCGGCAAGAGCACTGCCGCCGGGCAAGATAAAGCTGCGCAGCGGGGTCAGGTCCGCGTTCATTGTGTCGATCTCGGCCTCTAGCCGGTCAATCTGTTCTACGACCATCCGCAGGGGCGGGTATTCTTTTTCG
>SPJV01000214.1 GCA_006844765.1 Alphaproteobacteria bacterium
CCCAATCTGCGTTGCGGTTTGGTTCCCCGTCGGTGATGTGATCCTAGAACCAAACGAATGGGTTCAGGCGGCAGAAAAAGCGCGCGGGAACGAATGGCCGATCTCCCAATGGATCTCGACAGCGGCCCATGTTTTCCAGACGGATCAAGGTCAAAAGGCCGGTACTTTCAGTACAGTCGGAATGTCTGCATTTAATGGGCAAGAAATCTCACTTCTTGGCCTACCTCAAGAGCATACCGAGTACGGATTAGCGTCGTTAAATGCTACATGCTGGATGCTCCTGGAAGGAGGGCACCGATTTGCCGATGGCGACACGATGGGATCGGAAGGAGACGGCACAAAGGTGCGAATCCGCCTCGTCAAAGAGGGAACGAAACCTGCCGGATCCGATTATCCATTTGGGCAAACAGACTTGGTAATGCTGTTTCACCCAAACAGCGTCTTTGATAATATCCAACTCTTGGGGCCTTGGCAGGATCGGTCGCAAAGTCCCGCAGCAGAAAGTCTTTACGAAGAGATTGCGGACGAGACCTCTCCCCTGGTTCAAAGGGGGCCGGATCGCAATTCAAACGAAGCAAATCGCGAGGTTCGCTCAGAAGCAGGCTGGTTCAAGAAATTAATCGGTCGGATAGGCAAGCATTAACCGACCTGTGTCACGGTGATACTAGCGTACTAGAACCCACGATCCCCATTGTTTGTTACACCGCTTCCTGCTCACCTATTAACCCTTTACCCCTTTGCCAAGGTCATCCGTACCACATCGGTCGTCGTTGAGCGGAACCCGGCTTCGCAATAGGCCAGGTAGTATTCCCACATCCGCTTGAAACGGTTGTCGAAGCCCATGGGTTGGATGGTTGACCAGGCCGATTGAAACCGGTCATTCCACAGCCTGAGGGTCTTCGCATAGGAAAGACCAAAGCCCTCCATGCCTTCGAACTGAAGGCCGGCTGTCTGTGCCTCCGCCTTCAACCGCGATGGAGAGGGCAGCATGCCGCCCGGGAAGATATAGCGCTGAATGAAATCTGGCCGGCTGCGGTAACTATCGAAATGATGATCCGCAATCGTGATGATTTGAAGCGCCGCCCGGCCACCGACGGCCAAGCGGTCCTTAATCGTACCGAAGAAGGCTGGCCAATAGCGCTCGCCAACCGCTTCGAACATCTCAATGGACGCGATGCCGTCATAGCTGCCTTCAACATCCCGGTAGTCGACAAGCCGGATATCCACCTTCTCATTCAGCCCTTCGCGTTGGATGCGGGCCTTGGCATAATCATGTTGTTCCTGAGAAATGGTGATCCCCGTGACCCGCGCACCACGGGACTTCGCGACATGTTCGGCAAAACCGCCCCAGCCGCACCCGACTTCCAGAACATGACTGTTGTCAGACAGCCCTAGGCACTGCGCCAGTTTATCGTATTTACGATCCTGCGCCTTTGGCAGGCTTTCTTCGTCCGATGCAAACTCCGCTGATGAATAGGTCATGCTGGGATCCAGCCAAGCCTCGTAAAAGCGGTTCCCCAGATCATAGTGATACGCAATGTTCTTTCGGCTGCCCCGTTTTGTGTTGGCATTCAAACCATGCGCAATCCGGTCAATCGTCCGATAGAAGACATTACCCTGCAATGTGTCGTCGAAGACTTCGGAATTCATCGCACCGACTGTCAGGAACGCGCCCAGATCGGGACTGTCCCAGTCACCATCCATATAGCTTTCCGCGAGACCGACATTCCCGCCCAGCATCGTACGCCGTCCCATGCGGCCCCGGTAAATCCGAATCTCTCCATGTGGTCCCGGCTGTTTTCCCTTGAAGACTTTGCGCTCCCCAGATGGGGTCGTAACGGCAATCGACCCGACCCGAATGCGGGCGGCCATTCCCAAGGCAATCCCTAAACCAACAGACCATCCTTCCGATTTTTCTGTCATGTCATTATCCCTCGCTCGACCAATGCCCATTCACGGACCCATGCCGGCAAGCTTGCGCCTACCAGCTTACCTCGCGGACGGGCGGCGGGGGCTTTCGGTGAAACCGTGCCCCTTTTCCCCATAACTTTAACGCTTCCCAGTGGATTGCCGCTATAACTTTTATCGTCATCAGCGGAAAACGGCAGACGGCGGCAGTGATCGCGCGATCACTGAGCTCTCGTCTAGCGGCGACATGGCTAGCAATCAGCAGCGGGTCACCCTCTCCATCCGATTGTTTAATCAGGACTTTCAGTGTTTCCCCTGGCTTTGTCAGGCGAAAGCGGTAGCGGCAATCCATACCGATGAAGGGCGAAACGTGGAAAACCTTGGCCGTTTCCTGATCGACTTGTGACGACGGCTCGGCATCGTCAACCTTCAAGACATAGGCGTGTTTTTCGCCAAAGGTATTGCGAACCTCATACAAAAGCGCGCCGAGACGCCCTTGCGGATCGTAGCAATAGAAGATGCTCAAAGGATTGAACGCATAGCCCCAGAGGCGCGGAAAACAGAAGAGCCGGATTGGCCCTCCCTTTAGGTCGAGATCTCGCTCTTCCAGGCAGTGTTCCACCCATGACCGAAGCGGCTGACCATCACAATTTCCATGATCCGCATCATGGAACGACAAAACGCCCCACCGATTATGGGCAAGCAGACGCAGCTTTCGGGAAACGTCGGAGACCCGGTCGATATCGATCAACAGCGAGAACACGCCATAATCCAACCGGTGCCCAAACGGCTTTAGCCGCCGATGCATGACGCGACCGATATAGAGACCGCTTTCCGGCACTGGCAGAACACAGGGGTTTTCGCCGCGTTCTTCACCGCTATGGAGGGCGCGCATATGCATCAATCAGGCCGCTAGCCCGGCATCACAGAACGCTGGGTCCATTGCATCCCCCACTGCCTGCATCGCATGCACAGGGTGATGTCCCCAAGGTGCGGCAACACCAAGTGCGCGGGCAACCGCCACAGCAGAGGCAAGCCCGTCTTCGTGGAAGCCATAGCCGCAATAGCTGCCGCAATACCAAACACCACCCATCCCTTGAATCTCCGGCAGACGGCTCTGTGCACTCACCGCAGATTCATCGAAGACCGGATGCTCATAGTCGATGGATGCAATCACCTTGTCTTCCGGGATTTCGTCAAAAGGGTTGAGCGTCACGAACAGCGGATCATCGGTCGGGAGCGCCTGCAGACTGTTCATCCAATATGTCACGGCAACTTGCCGTCCCGCCGCGTCGTCCTTGGTCCCCAGATAGTTCCAGCATGACCAGACACGCTTCAAGGATGGCATCTGCGCCGGATCGCGATGCAGGATTGCCCTGTTCGGTTGATAGGCGAAGCTGCCCAGGATATCCGCTTCCCGCTGGTCCTTGTCTGACAACAAGCCGTGGGCCTCATCCCCATGGCAAGCCATCACCACCCGGTCGAAGCACCGCTGCTGGCCATCCGCCGTCACGACGTGAACACCGTCCTGTTCCCGCCAGACAGACATAGCCCCGTTGCCCGTTTCGATGCACGGCTCCAGGCGTTTCATCAGGGCGTCAATGTAGCACCGGCTGCCACCATCAACCGTCCACCATTGCGGCCGCCCTTCGACCTGCAGCAGGCCATGATTATCGAAGAAGCGCACAAAGCTGGAGGCTGGAAAACGCACCATCGTACTGACTGGACAAGACCAGATCGCCGCCGCCATGGGTAGCAAGTGGTCTTCCAGAAAGGCATCCGCATAACCCCGGCTTTTCAGATATTCCTCCAGCGAGACACCTTCGCAACGGCCAGACGCCAGATCGCTCGACGCCTGACGGAAGAAGCGGAGGATGTCACGGACCATCCCGTGAAAGCGGGGCGAGAAGAAATTGCGTTTCTGGGCGAAAAGTGTCCGCAGCGTACTGCCACCATATTCCATCCGCCCCCCATCCAAAGACACGGCAAAAGACATATCCGTCTTCGTTCGCTTCACCCCCAGATGATCAAGCATACCGATCAAATTCGGATAGGTGCGTTCATTATAGACGATGAAACCGGTATCCACGGGCACGGGCCCATCTACCGTCTCCGCAACCACGGTGTTTGAATGCCCGCCGGAGCGGGGTTGCCGCTCAAGCAGCGTGACTTCATGCCGTTGGCTCAACAGCCATGCCGCGCCCAACCCAGAAATGCCACTGCCGATGACCGCGATCTTCATGGATCAGGCCGCTCCTTCCAATGTTTCGTTCGATAAGGACCGATAGGCTACGAGCGCCTCATTGCGAGCCTCAACATGGTCGACGATGGGGGCGGGATATGTCTTGCCACTCGTGATGCCTGCCCCCGTCAAAGCGAGGCTGGGCGCTTCCCAGGGTGCCGCCAAATAAGTGGTTGGAAGTCCCCCAATCTCGGGAACCCAACGGCGGATATAGACACCATCGGGATCAAATTTCCGCGCCTGGGCAATCGGATTGAATATTCGAAAATAGGGGGCAGCGTCCGCACCGCATCCCGCCACCCACTGCCAGTTGGCACTGTTGTTGGCGGGACACGCATCGACCAGCGTATCCCGGAACCAGGCTTCCCCGCGCCGCCAATCGATCCGCAAATGCTTGACCAGGAAGGAAGCGGTCACCATCCGAACACGGTTATGCATGAACCCGGTCTGCCAAAGCTCCCGCATGCCTGCATCGACCAGGGGATAGCCGGTCTGACCCTGGCACCATGCGGCGAAGTCTCGATCCGCTTCCGCACCACAGCGCCAGGGAAAAACATCGAACTGACGCTTCACATTCCGGGTCGCCAAGGCGGGATTGTGAAACAGCAGGTTGTGATTGAAGTCCCGCCACGCGATTTCCCGCAGGAAGGCCCATCCGCCACTTTCACCGCGGCCATCGTCGCGGCGGATTTGATCCAGTGTCCAATGCCAAAGTTGCCGGGGGCTCACGTCCCCAAACCGCAGATGAGCAGACAACCGAGACGTTCCCTCCACATCCGGCCGGTCCCGCATTTCACTATACTGCGCCAAGCCGTTCTCAAGCAGGTGCAACGCCCTTGTTCTTGCTCCACCCTCCCCCGGCGACCAGAACTGCGGCCATTGCACCGCCCATTCGGGAGATTGGGGACGCAGCTCCCAGTGTTCGAGATGATCGCCGGAGACCTCTGCGATCCCTTCGATATACTCAGGGGCCAGCAAGGGTAACGAAGGCTCCGGCAGGGCTAATGAAGACTTCCAGAATGGTGTGAAAACGCCATAGGGCGTGCCGGCTTTAGTTTTCAGCTCCCATGGCTCACGGAGCAGGGACCCATTAAAACTCTGCACGGCAATGCCAGTTTCCCGAAGTGCCGATTTCAACGCCGTGTCCCGCTCGATCCCCGAGGCGTCATAGACACGGTTCCAATAAACCGACCCGACGCCATGTTCTTCCACCAGGGACGGAATGATCTCCATCGCATCGCCGCGACGCAGAACAAGTCTTGCGCCACGCGCATCAAACGATGCCGCCAAATCCGCCAAGCTGTGATGCAGCCACCAACGCGCTGCACCGCCCAAGGCTTCGTCCAGGATGTAAATCGGCAGAATGCGGGCGCCGCTTTCAATAGCAGCGGTTAGGGCTGGATTATCCGAAAGCCGAAGGTCATTTCGAAACCATACAAGGGCGACCGGTTGTTGGGGCTGTGTCATACAAAAGGGGGCCTAAAATCAATCAGAACTTACAACCCTATACGCGCCTCAATTAGGTCTGGATTGCAGGGGCCCAAAAATACTGCGGACTATCGGGAAAGCGCCGAGGCAGGAAATCGGAAAACGCCACCGGCGGCCAACAGATGCACCCGAAAGTCTCGGCCAAAGAATTTTTGGATTGCGGGATCACGAACATCTAGCCCACCGGTATAGGCGCCAAAGGACGGCAGGATGGCGCGACGGCCATCTTCAACAAAGCAACGCCCGGTGATCCGCCTCGCCCGGGTCGCAACACGCGCCTTCGGGTGGAAATGGCCACTGAGTTCGCCCACGACCTCTCTATTGAAAGCCGCGTCTTCCGCTTCGTGCCGGAAGACCAGGGGGCCGTCTACAAGTTCCGCCATCGTCTCCCCGCCGAGCCCAGCAGGAGGGGCTGGATCATGATTGCCAGCGATCCAGATCCAATTGCGGCCAGCCATCAAACGGCTCAGGTGATCGACATCGGTCCTATCAAGCCGCGCTGCGGCTTCCTCGTCATGGAAGCTGTCACCCAGACAAATGACAGAGTGGGTCTCCAGCCCCGTCATCGTCTGCTCAAGCGCTGCCAAGGTCGCACGGCTGTCATAGGGCGGAAGCAATTGGCCGGTTCGTGCGTAAGCGCTTCCCTTCTCAAGATGAAGATCAGCAACGATCAGCATCTTTCGGACCGGCCAGTAGAGCGCACCCGAAGCAAGCGGCAACAGCTTTGCTCCATTAAGGTCGAAGGGAATTGTTTTTCCGGGTAGAGCGTTCACGCGCGCAGTCCTGTTATCGTCTTCCAATGCAAGCCCATGCTGGCGGCTGTTATCGATCAACGCAACGGCAGTTCGCCATGATCGGGTCCTCCCATCGCTTCGGCAACCAGTTCGGCCTCATCGAAATAGGACTGTGCTTCGGCAAGCAGATCGGCATCCGCCGCCCCCCGAACCTGTTCCTTTCCGACTTCCAAGAGGATCGGAACAGCCAGAGGCGACACGCGGTCCAGGCGTCGGTGGCGAATTCCCCCCTTGGCTCGCGCCAGCATTTCTGCCAGTCGTCCGACATCAATCATCCCGCCGCGCGCATCAGACCGTGCGGCGCGCAGCAGTATATGATCCGGCTGATGTTCGCGCAGCACATCATAGATCAGGTCCGTGTTGAAGGTGACCTGCCGCCCGGTCTTTTCCCGTCCAGGCAAGCGACGCTCAATCAGCCCCGCGACAATCGCGACATTGCGGAACGTTCGCCGCATCAAAGAGCATTCTTCGAGCCAGCTTTCCAGATCATCCCCCAGCATATCCTGATCAAACAGGGCTGCCATATCCGTCGCCGGCTCCAGGCTCCAGACAGCGATGACATAGTCACTGGCAACGAAGCCGAGAGGGGACAACCCCAGTCTCTCCATCCGTTTCGTCAACAACATGCCGAGCGTCTGATGGGCGTTCCGGCCCGCAAAGCCGTAGGCAACCAGATACTCCTTCCCCCCACGGGGAAAAGTCTCGACGAGAAGCCCATCCCGCCCCGGCATGACAGATCGCCATTGCTGCAAGCGCAACCATTCCAACACTTGATCAGGCAGACCGCTCCAAGACCCCGGGTCGGCCAGGGCATCACGAACCCTATCGGAAAGATGCGTCGTGAAAGGAAACCGCGTTCCCATATAGGCCGGCACCTTCGGGGCATCACCGGTTCCGCGCGTGACCTCAACCGTTGTTTCGCGAATGCCCTGAAAGATCAGCATCTGTCCGGCGAAGACGAAGCTGTCCCCAGGCTCCAGGTGAATGGCAAAATATTCCTCCACCTCACCTAACACCGGGCCACGTTTCAGCTTCACCTTCATGGTGACGGATTCGACGATGGTCCCGATATTCATCCTGTGCCGCAGGGCAATCCGCCGATCCGCCAACTCGTATCGTCCCGCCGCCGTCTTAAAGAGACGCCGCCATCGGTCATAAGCCTTCAGCGCATAACCGCCGTCTTCGACATAGGACAGCACATCATCAAAATCAGAGCGTTGGAGCGTGCGATAGGGACCGGCGCGGGTGACCTCCGCATAGGCTTCATCTGCGGTGAAGGGGGCGGAACAAGCGAGCCCTAACAGATGCTGGGCCAAGACATCCAACCCACCCACCCCCGGCGGATCGCCATCAAGTGTGCGGGCCTCGACGCCATCAATGGCACAACGGCATTCCAACACCTCAAAGCGATTGCAGGGAACCAACATCGCGCGGCTCGGCACATCCAGCCGGTGCCCGGCTCTCCCGATGCGTTGGATCAAACGGCTGATGCCTTTCGGGGGCCCTACCTGGACGACCAGATCAACCGCCGCCCAGTCAATACCGAGATCAAGCGAAGAGGTCGCAACAACGGCCCGCAGGCTCCCCGCCGACATCGCGGCTTCGACCTTGCGCCGTTGTTCGCGCGCCAGACTGCCGTGATGCAACGCAATCGGCAGATTGTCGTCATTGGCCCGCCAAAGCTCCTGAAACAGCAATTCCGCCTGAGCACGGGTATTCACGAAGACCAGCGTTACCTCTGCCTTCGTGATCTCCTGATAAATTTCCGGCACCGCATGCAGACCATAATGCCCGGACCAGGGCAATCTTTCCGCCGTTTCCAGTATCGACACAACAGGCGCGGCGGCATCCCCACCCTTCACCACCGTTACCGATGAGGCGTCGCCATCCGCGGCCAACCAGGATTTCAACTCCTCCGGCCAGGCGACCGTTGCACTCAATCCGATGCGTCTCAAGCCAGGTGAAAACACCTGCAATCGCGCAAGGCAAAGTGCTAACTGGTCTCCACGTTTGGTTCCGGCGAGCGCATGCGCCTCATCCACCACCACGGTTTCGATTTGGCCGAAATATGTCGCAGCCTCTTCATCACTGATAAGGACTGCAAGTGATTCGGGGGTTGTGAGTAAAATATCCGGCGGGACCTCCCGTTGGCGACGACGTCGGTTTGCCGGCGTGTCACCAGTGCGGGCCTCAATCCCGATCTTGAGGCCCATCTCCTCAACCGGTGCTGAGAGGTTGCGCTGGATATCGACCGCCAGCGCTTTCAAGGGAGAAATATAAAGCGTGTGCGGCCCTTGATTTTTCCCCTCTCCAGGCTTTGCCGCCAGCGCGGTTAAGGACGGTAAAAACCCTGCCAGTGTCTTCCCGCCTCCGGTCGGTGCGATCAACAGCGCATCCCGTCCAGCCCGAACCGCCGCCAGCATTTCTAACTGATGCGCATGCGGTGCCCACCCCCGGGATTCGAACCATTCCGTGAAGGGAGAACCCAGTGCCAATTCGGATGGTGACAGGGTCATGCGAATCACCTAACCATGATTCCGCAATGAACCTGTGGAAAACTGCAGTTGGTGATTCGCAGCCCGAAGGATCAGGAAGGATAAAAGCCTATGCCCCGCACGGATATCGGCGAAATCAGCGATCATCAAAGCGATTTCGCTCCGGAGCAGAAACGTAAGGCAATGCTGATGTTCCTGGACGCCTGGGGGGAAGCTTGCGCGCAGGGAATCTCCGGCGACTTGCTTCAGGAGGTTTGTCTTTATCTCGCCGTCAGCGATCTTGTTGAAGAACGGGGGGAAGAAGAAGCGGCGGAACTGATGGAATTTGTGCCCCGCCGTATTCTCGCCGGTCAGTTCACTCCACGCGAAGACAACCACTAATCATTTCCAGTGTTTGCGCAGCCTCTGCTTCATCATAAGGCTGCGGTGTCCCAGCGCCCCATACGGGACCCGGCCATGCCGCATCACCCTCGTACCGCATGATGATATGCACGTGAAGCTGTGGCACCATGTTGCCAAGCGTCGCAACATTCGTCTTATCCGCCCCCCAAGCCTTCTGCATTTCAGATGACATATGTGCGATTTCACCCATCAACTGAATCTGCTCCACGGGCGGCAGATCATGGATTTCTCGAAGATCAGGAATCTGCGGCACCAGAATGATCCAGGGAAATCGATTGTCGTTCATCAATAAGATCGTGCACAGATCAAACTCGCCTGCGGGGAGCGTATCAGCAACAAGTTGTGGGTGAAGTTCAAACCTAGACATAAATGGGTATCCTGAGCTCTCTGGGCGGCGCCCTTTAAAATATGGGGGCGACGCCCTTTTGTTATCTGGGCAACAGCCCTTTTTCGTAGGCTGGTATTACCCAGCGCATTCGTAATATGCGCACGCGATCTCCCCAGCCAAGCGCGCATTGTCCAGCAATAGGGCATGATTCGCATCAATCGTCCGCCCGCCGGACGCCTCAGCTATACGCCCTAAGAGATACGGCGTCACGGCTTTCCCTATAATCCCATTAGCCTCTGCCTCATCCAAGGCGGTGGTTATCCAGTCTTCGACCAACTGTCTTGGCAGTGCCGCCTCAGCCGGCGCTGGATTACACACAAGTAGCCCGCCGAGTTCCAAAGCCCAATGCGCCTTAGCAACGCCAGCGATTGCCGCAGCCCCATCTATCCGCCGCGGCGCCGGAATGCCGGACTCCCTGACCTGAAAAGCCGGCAGTTCATCAGTCCCTTCACAGAGTACTGGCACCCCCAGAGCTTCCAAAACCTCCAGCGTTTTGGGTAAGTCGAGGATGCTTTTCGCGCCTGATGCCACGACAAGAACCGGTGTTCTCGAAAGTTCCGACAGATCAGCGGAGATATCAAAGCTCTCCGAAGCACCGCGATGGACGCCGCCAATGCCACCGGTTGCAAAAACCTTAATCCCGGCCTTCTGCGCCAGGATCATTGTCGCGGCCACCGTCGTCGCACCGTCAGCGCCGGAGGCAAGACAGGCTCCCAGGTCGCGCCGGCTGAGTTTTTCGACCTCGCCACTTCGTGCAAAACGCTCCAGGCTTTTGTCGTCCAGTCCAATACGCACGAAGCCGCCGGATACTGCGATGATAGCGGGGATCGCACCCGCAGCCCGCACGGCATCTGACATCGCCGCAGCAGTTTCGAGGTTGCGTGGATAGGGCAATCCGTGAGAAATCACTGTGGACTCCAGCGCCACAACCGGCCTGGCTGCCGCGAGGGCGTCCCGGACCTCCGGATCGAAACGGAATATATCTGCTATCTTGTCTGTCATGCGGATGAGAATACGACGCGCCATAGGGGGACGCCAAGCAAATGACGCCACCAGACAATCCAGAAGCGCTGCTGCGCGCCATGTTCGACGCCGCCGTCGCATCCGCCCAACCGGATATCTGCGTGCCGCCTGCCCTGCCTGACCCGCCGAAGGGCCGCACTGTCGTGCTTGGCGGCGGTAAAGCATCAGCAGCAATGGCCCGTGCGATCGAGAAAAATTGGGACGGTCCCTTGGAAGGGCTGATTGTCACCCGCTATGGCTATTCTGTTCCCTGCGAGAGAATCGAGATCGTAGAAGCGGCCCATCCCGTCCCGGATGCTGCGGGAGAAGTCGCCGCCCGGCGCTTGTTGGAGATCGCCGAGGGCTTAGGCCCGGACGATCTTGTGATCGCCCCCATTTCCGGTGGTGGGTCAGCGCTTTTGACACTACCGGCCCCTGGCATTTCGCTGGAGGACAAACAGCAGCTTAATCGCCAGCTCTTGGCATCCGGTGCGACGATCACGGAAATCAATTGCGTCCGTCGTCATCTCTCCGCCATCAAGGGGGGGCGTCTCGCCGCTGCTGCTTATCCGGCCCGTGTTGTCTCCATCCTGATTTCGGATGTTCCGGGCGACGATCCGGCGGATATTGCATCCGGCCCCATGGTTGGTGATCCGACAGATTTCGCAGCCGCGCGGGATATTCTTTCGCGAAAGGGCATTACCCCGCCCGACGCTATCGCTCGCCACCTGGACGCCGCGCAGGAAGAAACACCGAAGCCGGATGATCCGATCTTTGCCAACAACGAAGTTCGGATCGCCGCCGCGCCACTGCTGGCCCTGCAGGCAGCCGCCAAGGTCGCAGAACAAGCCGGGGTCACCCCCTTGATTCTAGGCGATGCCTTGGAGGGCGAGTCTCGCGAGCTTGGGACAGCCATGGCGGGGATTGCGCGCTCTGCTCAACGCCACGGTATGCCGGCAAAGCCACCCTGTGTGCTGCTGTCGGGCGGTGAGACCACCGTGACGATCCAGGGGGACGGTGTCGGTGGACCAAACGCGGAGTTCATGCTCTCCCTCGCCGTCGCGCTAGAGGGGGCACCAGGTATCTGGGCTGCTGCCGGTGACACGGATGGGGTCGATGGCGCTGCTGATGTCGCGGGCGCGGTCATCGGCCCTGACATTCTGAACCGAGCGGCCAATCAGGGTCTCAACCCCCGGGAAGAACTTGCCCGCAACAACGCGCATGGTTTTTTCGAAGCCGTTGATGCGCAGATTGTCCCAGGCCCCACACGGACGAATGTGAATGACTTTCGGGCGATCTTGATCACCTGAGGAAACAGACTTTGTCTGGTTCTCTCTTCAGCTTTTCCTTCCGCCGCTTTCATTCTCGGGCTAGGCTTTCCCGTACATTGACGCGCAATTGATGCTCAGGGGGAAATGCACATGTCCGCGACGCTACAGACTGCCAATGATCAAGGGTTCGATCTCGCTGAGTGGGAACTGCGGGTCGACCTCGCAGCCCTGCACCGGCTCTATGTCCATTTCGGGATGACCGATCTGATTTATACCCATCTTTCGGCGCGTGTGCCGGGGGAGCCCAATCACTATCTGATCAAGGCCGATGAGCTGTTGATGGACGAAGTGACCGCGTCCAACCTGATGAAGGTGGATATGGACGGAAATGTGGTCTCCGGCGATCATCCGCCGAACCGGGCGGGCCATCTGATCCACACTGCCCTGCTGAACGCCCGACTGGACCTGAACGTCTTTGCCCATACCCATAGTCGCGCCGGGGCTGCGGTCTCCGCCATGAAGGATGGGCTGATGCCGCTTTCCCAACATGCCAATCTGGTCCTGCCCGCTGTCAGCTATCACGCTTATCAGGATGTGACATCAGCAGAGGATGAATGTGCCGCCCTCGCCCGCGACTTCCCCGCAGGAAAATATGTGATGGTGATGGAGAACCATGGTCTGTTGGCCGGGGGACGCAGCGTCGCGGAATGTTTCTACTACCTCTATTTCACGGAGATGGCCTGCAAGATTCAGGTCGATGTCCTGTCGTCGGGTCGAGAGCCCATCCTGGTATCGGACGAGATCGTCCAGGGCCTTTTCCATGATGGCGGCGCGCCGGAAACACCGCCAACCGGTCTCCGCGCCTGGCCCGCGATGCGCCGCATGCTGGATCGGAAGTGGCCGGACTATAAGGACTAGCGTCTGTTCCTATAAGCGGCCTCAGAAGCCGAGGTCGCCTAACCCCCCTCGGCTTTTAGACGGCGCGTTCGCCATAATACAGGGTCACGCTATGCCGGGCTTCTGCGAAAAACAGCCAGCGTTCCATCGCAATACCGACACCTGTCGTCAGAATAGCAACCACGAAGATCACATCATTGATCCAAAGGGATTGCGAGGATGCGAAGAAGACCAGCAGGAGGGGATATAGGAAGCCTGCCATCATTGACATGCGCACCAGCCGACCAGCTGCATTCCTATCCAGCCGTCCGCCCATTTCTTCTGTCAGGTAATTGCCTTCCGTGTGCGGGGCTTCCAGCAGATGCGCGGTCTCCCCCTCCTTCGCAAGGCCGGTCGCGGTTTCCGCTGTCGAGACAATGCGCTGACGCATGACCGCCCGCCGGTAGCCAAGCTTCACCAAGGCGCCGAAGACCAGAAGGATCATCGTCACCCATTGTATCATATTGGTGAAGTACCCTCCCATATAAGCGAGCGCACAGAGCAGCACACTACCCGTCACCAGGGCCATCGCCAGATAGGATGCCGGTGTCCAGGCGGTCGCCCAGGCGGGGATCGTCTTCAAGGACGCGTAGATCATCGATGTGCAATAGACCGTGACGACAGCGCCCACCAGGGTAAGTCCGCCCGCCACCTGCTCTGCTAAACTCAATACCTCCGGGTTCTGCCAGCGCAGGAAGCCATAGACGACAAGCGGCGCATAGGTCGCGAGAGCAGCCACCCCTTCCCGGCTGAGCCAGGAGCTCCGCCATTGCGTCAAGGCCCGCCAGGCGCGCTCCGGATGACCCAGATGGAAGGTTGAGGCCAACAAGCCACCGGTGATCAGCACCAGGGACAGGCCAAAGACCATCGCCGTCGCTGCCGGGGTCCGCGGCACATAGCCCAACATATCAAACAAAGTGAACAGGAAGATCAGCCCATAGCCCGCGCCGGAGGCAACGGTGAACAGAATGACGGATTTTGCCGGATGCATAGTCTTGATCCTTCTTCCGGGCTAAACTGACAACACGCGATCGAGCCACTTTGAGATCAAGCTGCCCTTGTCTTTGGCAGCTGCCGCAAGCGACTTTTCTTCGCCCGTACCATCGCCAGCAGCACTACGCGGACGCGGCGGCAAATAGCGGTTTACAGGCTCGCAACCCTGTTCAGGCATAAGCTGATACCCGCCCCGCGCCGCCGACAATTTGGAAACATCAGAGTTTGGATCCCCCAAATCACCGAAGCTCCGCGCGCCTACCGGGCATGTCGACACACAAGCCGGGACCCGCATGTCTTCGGGTAGCGCTTCGTTATAGATACGGTCGACACACAGCGTGCATTTTTTCATGACACCGGCATCCGGATCATATTCCCGCGCGCCGTAAGGGCAGGCCCAGCTGCACAGCTTGCACCCGATGCAATGATCCGCATTGACCAGCACGATCCCATCTTCCGGGCGCTTATACGACGCGCCGGTCGGACAAACGGTCACGCAAGGCGCATCATCGCAATGCAGGCAGCTTTTCGGGAAATGGACCGTGCGGCTGTCTTTCTTGTCTTCAGAGACGACTTCAAATGTATGGATACGGTTAAACCAGACGCCAGCCGGGTCCGCGCCATAGGGATCGCTGTCCGGCAGCGGCGCCGAATGTCCGCCGGTATTCCATTCCTTGCAGTTCACCGCACAGGCATGGCAGCCGACACAGATATCCAGATCGATCACAAGGCCGAGTTTTACACCGGACCCATTGGTTGGAAGCGATGTCATTACGCGTCCTCCCCTTTATCCGCCTGTCCCGATCGGATTTGGTTCCCATGGCCATCCGGCAATCCGAAGCGGCTGTTTTCCTGCCGATTGCCAACCCATTCGCGATGGGTCGCAGAGGCCGATCCGGTATCGCTTTCCTTCATGTCAGCACCGTAGCGCAGAATTGAGCGGTCTTTCGGTCCAGCAAGTCTGGGTTCCTGGGTTTCGTCGAAAAGCGGTTCGGTTTGCCCCGCCGCCGCCTCTGCCTCTGTGCAGGCTTCCAAGCGAACACGCAGATCATACCAAGCGGCCTGCCCCGTGATCGGGTCCGAGTTGGCATAGCGATAACCATCTTCCCGCGCCGGCAACAGTTCTGAGATCACATGGTTCAGCAGGAAGCCGCGATTGCTCTCCGGCGCCTTGCGATCAAGGCCCCAGGCGCCTCGGCGCTTACCGATTGCATTCCAGGTCCACACAGTCCCCGGCTCTACCCCATGCATGATCTTGATCTGCGCCTTCACCCTGCCGAAAGGACTGATGACCCAAACCCAACCGTCATCATCCACCCCAGCGTCTTCCGCCATATCCGGGTGAACGAACAGCCGGTTTCGGGCTGTAATTTGCCGAAGCCAGGCATTTTGAGATCCCCAGCTATGATACATATGCATCGGGCGCTGAGTGATCGCGCTGATCGGATAATCGTCGCCAGCGGCCTGACGTTCAAACGGCGGATACCAAAAGGGAATGGGATCAAAATAGGTTTTTACCCGTTCCCGATCCCGCTCCGGCGGTTGATTCGGGCCATGGCCTTCCGCCGCCAGTTGGAACTTCCGCATCGGCTCCGAATATATCTGCATGACGATGCGATCCGCATTCGGAATCCATCCGGCGTTGTGGGCGTAATCCAGATAGCTGCGATTGGCGTGTTTGAAATAGACTGCATCATGCGGGAACTCATCACGCCAGAACCCGCCATTATCGACATAGCGTTGCAACTGATCGGGGTTGGGGGCGCCCCGGCAATTCTCCGTCCCGTCTTCCCCTCGGAAGCCGGCCAAGGGGCCGATCCCCGGCGCGCGTTCATGATTGACGATGTAATCCGGATAGCCGCCGGGATAGCGGGCCTCCCCTTCCGCATCGACAAAACCGGGGAGCCCGAGCCGGACACCCAGATCAATCAGCACATCCTGAAACGGGCGGACATCGCGGTCCGGTTTGACCACCGGATGACGGATCGAATCCGCCGGTCCTTCCGCACCGGAGATCGGGCGATCCAACAGAGAGATACAATCCCAACGCTCCAGATATGTCGTGTCCGGCAATATCAGATCTGCATAGGGCACCGTTTCCGAATAAAACGCATCGGAATAGATGATCTTCGGAATCTTGTAGCTGCCGTCATCTTTCTTATCGGTCAGGTAATGCAGTGTCGCCGGCACATTCATGGAGCTGTTCCAGCCCATATTGGCCATATACATGAACAGGCAATCGACCGGGTAAGGGTCGCCGGCCCAGGCATTATGGATCACCATATGCATCAGCCCATGGGCCGCGATCGGGTGTTCCCAGCTATAGGCCTTATCGATGCGCTTTGGCGTGCCATCCGGATCAACCAGCAGGTCTTCCGGTCCGGTTGGGAAGCCGAGCGGCATACCGCCCAGCGGCGTTCCCGGCTTCACCGTGTGGCCAGCCGGCTTCGGCCCCGGGGGACAGGGGCGCGGGAAAGGTGGTTTTGCCCGGAACCCGCCTGGAACATCGACGGAGCCGATCAGCATCTGCAGGAGATGCAGGATGCGGCAGGTATTGAAGCCATTGGAATGGGCCGAAATCCCGCGCATCGCATGCATGGAAACCGGGCTGCCGACCATCTTCTCGTGTCGCCGGCCAGCCCAGTCGGTCCAGGGGATATCTAGTTCAACGCGATTCTCAAAGGCGGCTTCGGCGATCTCTGCCGCGATCCGACGGATGTCTGCGGCGGGAATGCCGGTTTCCTTGGCAGCGGCTTCGGGGGAATAGCTGTCATCCAGAAAACGCTCAGCCATCAGTTGGAAGACCGGCATGGTCTTGGTGCCGTCCGATAGCCTGTATTCACCCACCAGTGCCGGACGAGCATCCTCTTCAAGGGCGGAGCGTTCCGCTTGATTACCCGCATCCCACAATAGCGGATTGCCATCATGGTCCCGGGCGATCAGGCCATCATCCGGTTTGCCGGGCGCGCGGATCACCAGCCATGGTGCATTGGTGTAGCGTGTCAGGTATTCCCAATCGACTTTGTCGGCATTCAGCAACTCATGGATCAACGCGCCGGCAAACAGACCATCTGTCCCTGGCCGGATACCGACCCATTCATCAGCAATCGCGGAATAGCCCGTCTTAACCGGATTGATCGAAACGAACTTCGCAACACCGCGGGACTTCAACCTGCCCAGGCCCATCTTGATCGGGTTGGAATCATGATCTTCCGCGACACCAAATAGCAGGAAATAGCGCGTCAGATCCCAATCCGGCTCGCCAAACTCCCAGAAGGCCGAACCAATACTATAGAGCCCCGCCGCCGCCATATTGACTGAGCAAAACCCACCATGAGCGGCAAAGTTCAAGGTTCCAAACTGATTTGCCCACCAGCCTGTCAGCGATTGGCTTTGATCGCGCCCGGTAAAGAAGGCCAGCTTTTTCGGGTCCTTGGTGCGAATATCACCAAGCCAATCCGTGGCAAGCGCCAGAGCCTCGTCCCATTCAATCTCTTCAAACTCTCCGGAACCGCGCGGCCCCACCCGCTTTAAGGGCTTGGTCAGCCGCGCCGGGGAATTGTGCTGCATGATCCCGGCGGACCCCTTGCCGCAGAGCACGCCCTTGTTGATCGGGTGATCAGGATTGCCGTCGATATATCGGACCTTGCCATTCTTCAGGTGAACGCGAATACCACAGCGACAAGCACACATGTAACAGGTCGTATAGGCCGTCTCGTCCCCTGCCGGCCTCGCCAGCGCAACCTTCTCACTCGACATATTTCCTGCCCCTTGGCTTCTGCCCGCTTAAACTTTGCGGAACATGTAATTAGCACCCAACCCTGCTGCGACCGCGATCAAGACGGCGACAATACCGAAGATCAGAGGTTCCACATGGGCAAAACGGTAGATCTGCGCACCAACCCCCACCTTGCTGACGAACAGCGGTGTTGTCTGTGCCCCGATGATCTGGCGATTGGCGATCAACAGCGTTTCGACTGTGTAGGTCCCAACCGGCACATTTGATGGAATGGCGACGGAGGTCCGGAACAACTTGCCCCGCCGTTCGATCAGCCCCCTGTCACTGACATAGTGCCCAATCGCAATCTTGTTGCGCAGCAGCGCTTCCTTAAAGACCTCAACGGAGTCTTCAGGCGCATCTTCCGGTCCGCGCATACGGATGTTGTCCGTCCCGATCTGGTGGCGCGCCCGCGCGGTTGCCGGCAGAGTTACGCCTTCCGGATTGCTTGTCGCGGCGTGGTAGAAGGCCGGGACGCGGCTGAAGGTCATCGCAGCCTGGTTAATCCACATGCCGGCCACCCGGTCTTTGCGGCGCACCACGACTTCCTCATTCGGGCCAAAGACAACCACGACGATTTCCGCATCATCTTCGTCTTCAAGATCGATCGACCCAAAGATCAGAAGCTCAGAGCCGGTAAAATCTGTCGTGATGGCAACCAGATGACGATCAATGTCAGCGATCAGCGGAACCGCGCGCGCCGCACCTCCTGCGAGGGCGAGACTGGCCGTGATCAGCAGAAACAGGATTGCGCGCATCGCCTAATGCCCCCCCATCACGCCAATTGAGTAAATATCGGATGGCTCGATCACCAAGTCGAACAAAAGCTTCAAGCAGACGGCTAGAACCATGGCGGCCAATAAACCACGCAGCTGTTCCCCCTTCAACTTCACCCCAATTTTGGTACCAACCTGCGCGCCGACCACCCCACCGACCAACAACATAACCGCCAGGACCACGTCCACAGTCTGGTTCAAACTTGCCTGAAAGATCGTCGCGTTGGCGGTTACGAAGATGATCTGGAACAGGGAAGTTCCGACAACCACAACTGTCGGCATCCCCAGCAAATAAATCATCGCCGGCACCATGACGAAACCGCCGCCAACCCCCATGATGGCGGACAACACGCCAACAAGGAAGCCGATGCCCAGCGGCAGTAAAGCGCTGATATAAAGCTTCGACTTCCGAAAGCGCATCTTGAAGGGAAGACCGTGCAGCCAGTTATGCTGATGCAATTTCCCGCGGCTTACACGGCCTGTCTTGCTGCGCGACTTGAACATCGCGCGCAGGCTTTCGACCATCATCAGAGATCCAATGATGCCGAGGAAGACCACATAAGAGAGCTTAATGACGAAATCGATCTGGCCGAGAGATTGCAGATACTTGAACAGGAACACACCACCGGTTGACCCAAAGAACCCACCGACCAGTAACACCGTGCCCATCTTGAAATCGACATTGCCGCGCCGCCAATGCGCCATCACGCCGGAGACGGAGGACGCAACGATCTGATTTGCCTCCGTCGCCACGGCAACAGGTGACGGAACCCCCATGAAGATCAGCAACGGCGTCATCAGAAACCCACCACCTACGCCAAAGATACCGGACAGCATTCCAACCCCCGCCCCCATGCCGAGGATCAGGAAGATATTCACCGACATCTCTGCAATCGGCAGATAGATATGCATTAAATAAATCGCACTCGGTGTTGGGGGCCATCACGCTTGATCTTACATAAAGCACTGAAACCTACAGGGACGTCAATTGCTGGCCCCTGCTTTTCAGCAAAACTGAACACCCTGGCCCAACTCCGACCCCGCTTGGACCGCTCCGATTCGCGCGCGTCCTAGAATGGTTTGCTCAACACCCGGATCGAATAAACATCCGCCGGTTCGATCACCAAATCGAACAACAGCTTAATCGAGACCGCCAGAACCATCGCCGCCAACAACCCGCGAAGCTGTTCGCCGTTCAGTTTCGCGCCGATCTTGGTACCAAGCTGCGCGCCGATCACGCCCCCGAGCAACAGGAGTAACGCCAGCTCCACATCAACGGTCTGCGTCAATGTCGCCTGGAAAATCGTTGCATTGGCAGTCACGAAAATAATCTGGAACAACGATGTTCCGATCACCACAATTGTCGGCATCCCGAGTAGATAGATCATCGCCGGCACCATAATGAAGCCACCACCAACCCCCATGATGGCGGAGAGCACCCCCACAGCGGCACCAACACCTAACGGCAGGATCGCGCTGATATAGAGCTTCGACTTGCGGAAGCGCATTTTGAAGGGAAGGCCATGCAGCCAGTTATGTTGATGCAGTTTCCCCCGGCTCACCCGCGCGCCCTTAACGCGACTGCGAAAGATCGTTCGCAGGCTTTCAACCATCATCAAACCACCGATGATGCCCAGAAATACGACATAACAAACCTTAATGACGAAATCGATTTGCCCCAGGGACTGCAAATACTTGAAAAGAAAAACGCCACCGGTCGAGCCGAAGAAACCGCCGACCAGCAAAACAAACCCCATTTTGAAGTCGATATTCCCGCGCCGCCAATGGGCCATGACACCGGATACTGAGGATCCAACGATCTGGTTAGCCCCCGTCGCAACCGCAACGGCAGAAGGCACCCCAAGAAAAATCAACAAAGGTGTCATCAAGAATCCACCACCGACGCCGAAGATTCCGGACATAACCCCAATCCCGGCACCGAGCCCCAGGATCAGAAAAACATTCGCGGCCATTTCGGCGATAGACAGATAGATATACATATCTTTGACAAGATTGTTTGTGACAACAGTTCAGAACAGTCGGGAAAGGTTACTCGAATCGCATCATAACTCGCTAATTGTTTGCTGGACGTCAATCGCTACCCCCATCATCAAATGATCAAAGGTGAAAGACGCAACCCTGGAACACAGTTGGCGCGGACATAATTGGAGATTTACCGGATGGCAAATGAAACTCTCGATGCAACAGGTTTGAAATGTCCATTACCGGTCCTAAAAGCCCAGAAGCGTCTGAAGAATATGGCGGCTGGGGAAAGGCTGGCGATCATGGCAACAGATCCGGGCGCACCAGCCGACCTGAAAGCACTTTGTGATACGCGCGGCCATGTTTTTGTTTCAGAGGAAGAGGTAGGCGGTACGTTCACTGTTGTTGTCGAGCGCAATGCATAAACACAGAAATGCCATCACCGGCATCCTCGCTAAACGTCAGCCCTCGCTCTCGTCACCCTTGCCATAGATTTCAGTGATGGACACCGCCAGATGATCGTCAACAACAACAACTTCACCCCGGCCGATATACATGCCGTTGACCTGAATCTCGACCGATTCTCCAACACGCCGGTCAAGCTCGATCACCGCACCACGGCCAATCTTCAACAGGTTCGATACCTTCATCTCCGCCGTGCCAAGAACGGCGGTGATATCGACCGATATGGTTTCCGCCGCCTTGCCCGCTTCAGTCAGACCAGCAAGACCGTTTTCATCACTCATTCCGGCGTTCCATCTTTTAAAGCCGCTGCGCGGAGCCTGCGCTAGTATGCGCAGCTATCTTCTCAATAGCGGGGATTCGCGCTGCCGTCCATGGCCGCCAAGCGCATCCGGGCGCGGCAATTGGGGGATATTCATTCCGCTGATCCTTGCTTTCCTGCATCTATTAGCGACGCCGATAAACGCCCAAATCGCAGATGAGCTCGTGGCCGCTGCGGAGGCAGGCAGTGCAACGGCGCAATATGACATCGGCAAAAGATATGAACGGGGCGACGGTGTCGAAGCGGACGACTTCATTGCCTTGCGCTGGTTTCGCAGAGCTGCAGAGAATGGACATGGTCCAGCAGCGCTTGATCTCGGTTGGATGCTCGCGAATGGTTATGGGGCCGCACTTGATATGGCAGAAGCATATCTTTGGTTCACAATTGCTCAAGGGCGCGGCGTGCCTGATGCAGGAATTCAACGCCATGCCGCCCGCAGTGAGTTGGATGCCCCAACAATTTCCGCGCTAGATCGAAAGGCTGGCGAAGTTTTGGGAACCACTGCACCCGCCGTCGCCAATTCAGAGCCTGACGTCACAGAAGATATGATCACGGAGGTGACGGTAATTGACGATCCAACCACCCTTCGCCGATTGTTCTGGACAACCTGGACACCCGACTATCTGGCCCGGCTGGAGAAACTGGCAGCGCAAGATGATCCCCAGGCACAAAACCTGTTGGGCCTCGCCCTCACACGTGGCACAGATCTCACGCGGCGGGAAAAGGGCCTGCAATGGCTTTTCAAAGCCGCTTCATCCGGCATGGTCGCCGCCCAGTATAATCTGGCCGATGCCTATATTGACCGGCGTCTCGGCATCATGGATCCAGATGCGGCGGCACGGTGGTTAAAGGAAGCGAAGCGGGGCCTGGCACCCAATACCGGCACCAGCGACTATGAAACCGCAACTCGGTTATTCCGTGAAGCCGCGGAATACACGGATCCCTATCGCGCAGCCGCCCTTGGGTATGAAAGTGCGACCGATGCACTCGCCCAGTTGATAGAACTGCGTCGCGTCGAGGCCGCTGCCATGATCGAAATGCGCCAACGCAGCGGACAGTTACCGGAAGCGCAATGATCATTGTTCAGGACATCGGGGTTAATATCCTCCTATGGGCAGCGATCTTAGGTTGCATCATATTACCGCGCATGCCCCGCGTGATGCGGGTTATCGGCCTTATTCTGGCATTGGCAGGAATGCCCGTCCTTCCATTCCTATCCTGGCACTTATTCGAAGGGGCCGGGTCTATTGAAACAGGACCGTCAGACAAAACCTTCATCGCCGTGTTTGGCGGCGGTGCCTCCCGCATTCCAGAGATCGGCGCCTGGCCGGAATCCGACACTGTCCTTCGCGTTGCAGCCGGTCTAAGCGCAGCGCAGGAGAGCGGGTTGCCAATCGCGTTTTCCGGCGGAGCAACCAAGGACGGTGCGCCCACAGAGGCAGACGCCGTAAGACGATCCCTGAACTGGCCCGACAATGCACCAATGGATGACAATGCCCGGAACACAAAAGAAAATGCGGAAGCCTTTGCCAAGATCGCCGCTCAACAGGGGTGGACCCATGTTGTGCTCGCCACCGGACCGACACATCGCAGGCGCGCGGCGGCAACACTTCGGGCGGCAGGGCTAACACTCGCAGGGGTCGCGGAAACATCCCGGGAAAGGCCCACGTTATCTGCGCTCTTCTTCGTCCCCTCGCTCAAAGGGCTCGCACTATGGCGCAGGCCAACCTATGAGACAGCCGCAATCGCCAGCTATCTAGCGGCAGGCCGGATCGCGTGGCGAGATCTATTCTGACAACAATTCTGCGTCGGTGGAATGGAATTTCCGCGCCACGGTACTAGCGGTTCTTACGAAGTACCAGCCACAAGGCGTGGATCATCCCCGGCACGAAGAAACACAGGGTTAGGATCAAATTCAGCCAGAAATGCAGGCCGATACCGACTGTCAAAAAAGCTGCCAGCGGCGGGATGAAGATCGCGATGATGATGCGGATAATGTCCATGGGGCTTCCCTTCTGTTTATTCTTTGATTTCTATTAGGCTTTAGCGAAGATAACGCGTATCGCCATCGACACTCAATGACTGTCCGGAGATTGCTTTCCCCGCATCTGTAGCCAGATAAAGGGCAAGACGCGCCAAGTCCAGCGGATCGATCATTACCCCCATCGAAGAGGTGGCGAGAAATTCTTCCTCCACCTGGGCAAAGCTAACACCACGGGTTTCCGCCTTATCGGAAATAACGCGCCGAATGCGCTCCCCATCAACCGGCCCCGGCAGGATCGAGTTAACGCGAATGCCGAAGGGGCCAAGTTCCGCCGCCAAGGTCTTGCTAAATCCAACGACGGCCCATTTCGATGCGGAATAAGGGGTGCGCAGCGGGAAGCCGAATTTCCCGGCAGCGGAGGACAAATTAATGATCACGCCAGCGCCCGCCGCTTTCATGCCCGGAACAACCTTGCGCGCCATTCGGAACTGCCCGCCGATATTGACCGCTAAGACCCGATCAAACTCCTCCGGCTCGACATCTTCGACTGGCAGGGCAGGCCCAGCGATCCCGGCGTTGTTAACCAGAACATCGATGCCACCCATCGCCGCCAAAGCGCCATCAACAAAGGCATCCACTTGCTCCGTCACAGCCACATCACAGGCCATCACACCGATATCCGGATAGCTGCCGCGCAGATCTTCAAGTCCTTTCGGATCGATATCAGAAATGAACAGCTTTGCGCCGGCATCCCGGTAAACATCCAACATCACCCGGCCAATTCCTGAGGCAGCGGCGGTGATCACCACTCGCTTACCGTCCACCCGCAATTCCATCACTTCCCTCCTAGAACTCTTTTTTCAGCAGCGCCCCGTAGAGCGCCATTGTTTCACTAACGACGATATCGCTCGCAAATTCCTGCTCTGTCGCGCGGCGTGCCCCGGCACCAAGAGTGGTTCGAAGGCTCGCATCCGACGTCAATCTCCCCAACGCATCGGCCAAAGGTTCAACGCTCTTTAGAGGTACCCTAATCCCTGTGTCGCCATCGCGGCAAATCTCCCGACAGCCAGGCACATCGGTCGCGACCACCGGAAGCCCACATGCTGCCCCCTCCAGCAAGGATTTAGGCAGGCCTTCGCGATATGACGGCAGGACTGCAATATCGGCTTCCGCATAGAGAGCAGCAATATCACTCCGGGGCCCGAGAACTTCGACAACACCGTCATTTGCCCAGGCATCCAGTTGCGCCTGGGGAATGCTCGCCGGATTGGCGTCTGTCGGTCCCACCAACCTGATGGTGATCGGGGTTCCCCGCGCCCGTAAAATTCGCGCAGCCTCCACAAGCTCGCCAATTCCTTTGTCCCAGAGCATGCGGCTGACACAGATCGCGACAACGGGCCGGTCCGCAGCACCTGCAGAAGGGAGGGCTTTGGGGGAGAAATGGGCGATATCGACACCTGAGCCTCGGATCACCGCGATGTGCGTGGGATCAACGCCGATCTCGCTCTCGAACAAGCTCTTGTCATCGCCATTCTGAACAATCAGCGCCGTCCCCTTCCGGTTATTCAACCAGCGAAAGGCAGTCTTGATCACCGGGCGCAACAGCCGCGCTTTCAGCGATGCGGAGATAAACATAAAGCCAAGCCCTGCCATCGCATTCACAACTTTAGGGCTCTCCGCCTGCAGCGCTGCCGCGATCCCACCATAGAGGGCCGGCTTCATGGCGACATGATGGACGAGGTCCGGTGTTATCTCTTCATAGACCGCGCGAATGGCTTTGAAGGTCTTCATATCCCGAACTGGGTTCAGACCACTGCGATCAAAAGGGATATGGCGCGGCTCGAACCCCTCGGCCTCAATGCGCGCATGATGCTCCGCCATCCGGGCAGCAACGATCACCCGGGCACCGGCATCCCGTGCCGCCCGTGCGAAGGGCAGCCTGTGAGACCAGAAATACCAGTCCTCAGTAACCAAGTAGAGGATTGTAACGCCGTCCAAACTCATCGCATCTCTCAGGCCGTATCCGCCCAACGCCGCCCTATTCGGAGATCCCGATGGACATAGGCATTCATCAATAGCCCAAAGCCGAACATCAAGGACAGCATGACGCTGCCACCATAGGAGACGAGCGGAAGGGGGACCCCGACGACCGGTACCACCCCCATAACCATCGCGATGTTGATAAAGACATAAAGTGAGAAATTGACGGTAACGCCAATCGCCATCAATCGGCCAAACTGGCTGCGGGCCCTAAACGCTATTCCAAAGCCATAGGCGATCACCAATGAGAATAAGAGCATCAAAGCCAAGCCGCCGATCAGACCGAATTCTTCCCCCAACATGGTGAAGATAAAGTCCGTATGCTTTTCCGGTAGGAAGTTCAAATGACTTTGCGTGCCTTGAATAAAGCCTTTACCCGAGATCCCCCCCGAGCCCATGGCGATTTTTGACTGCAGGATGTTATAGCCACTGCCAAGCGGATCACGTTCCGGATCCAGAAAGACCATAACCCGCTCTTTCTGATAAGAATGCATCAAGCTCCAGCCGATCGGCACCATGGCCATTCCGCTCAGGCCAATCACCACAAACTTCCATATCCGCACCCCGGCCAGAAAAAATACCATCATCGCCAGAGCGCCGAGCAAGATCGCTGTTCCCAAATCCGGTTGCCGGATAATCAACAGTGCCGGTGCCGCGACCAGCAAAACCGGTACGGCCAAATTGCTGATCCGCCCCATGTCTTCATAAGACAGCCCGTGAAAATACCGCGCCAAGGCAAGGACAATGGCAATCTTCATTGTCTCTGAGGGCTGAAAGCGCATGAAGGGTAGGTCAATCCAGCGCTGCGCGCCTTTGCCGATCAGCCCGGCGACTTCAACATATCCCAGCAGCAGCAGCGCCAAGGCATAGATGACATAGGCGTATCGCATCCAAAGCCGCATATCGATCAAGGCGGCGACGAGCAGACCACAGAGCAATACACCGAAACGGATGGCATGCATCTTCGCCCAGGGCTCCCAACTGCCATTGGCGGCAGAGTAAAGCATCGCCACCCCAACTGACACACAGCCAACCAAGAGCAGAAGAAATGTCCAGTTAAGCTGCCAGATTTTCTGTTGCAGCGTCAATTCCGGATTTTGGAAATCCCCAAGACCACGCTGCATCAGCCGGTCTCCTCATCCGTATTCACCGCTGCTTCTGGAATAATATCCGAAGGTTCCCAACGCGGTGTAAGCCGTAGGGTCTCGTCCAACACATCACGGGCGATAGGTGCCGCCGCCTTAGATCCGCCGCCGCCATGCTCGACCACAACCGAAACCGCAAAGCGTGGATTATCGACGGGGGCATAGCCGACAAACAAAGCGTGGTCACGCAGCCGCCAAGCGATATCTTCGCCTTTTCGGATACCGGCATCGCGTTCAGCCTGTGAAATTCGACGTACCTGGCTGGTTCCGGTCTTGCCGCCCATGGCAATACCTTCCGTCACCAGGGCAGAGCGCCTGGCCGTCCCGCGTGGATGATTGACCACTTGGTCCATCCCTTCCATCACAGTCGCGACATGCTCAGGCTGAAAGCCCAAGGTTTCGAATTGCGGGGCTTCCGGCGGTTTTACGTCTGCCCCTTCAATCTGTTCGAGGGTAAGTCGAGGCGTCACGGCCTTGCCGCCATTAACCAGACGGCTGGTCATCAAGGCAAGCTGCAGCGGCGTTGAGAGCACATAACCCTGTCCGATGCCGACAATCAGGGATTCTCCAAGATGCCAGGGCTGCCCGCGCTTCTCTCTCTTCCATTTCTTGGTGGGGATTAGGCCGCTGCGTTCCCCGCTAAGGTCGATCCCGGTCGGCAGCCCCATACCGAGTTTCTTTGCAGTCTCGGCAATTCGGTCAACACCGATCCGACGTGCAATATCATAGAACCAGACATCACAGCTTTCCCTCAACGCATCAACAAGTTCCATATGCCCATGACCGTATTTCTTCCAGCAATGGAATTTGCGATCACCCAATTGCACATGGCCGGGGCAAAAAACCCGATGGTCCGCAGGTATCCCATGCTCCAAAGCCGCAAGTGCCACGGCAATCTTAAATGTAGACCCGGGCGAATACTGGCCGGCAATCGCCTTGTTGGTCAGCGGCCCATGGGGGTTCGTCACAAGGGAATGCCATTCCTCCGCCCCGATCCCTTCACTGAAAGCGTTGGGGTCATAGGATGGGGTTGAGACGAGCGCCAGCACTTCACCCGTATGGACATCCATCACAACGGCCGAAGCCGCCCTTTCATCCTTCAGCCGCTCACCGACGAAATCCTGCAGACGCATATCGAGGGTCAGGCGGACTTCTTTCCCGCGCTGTCCTTCCTGCCGGTCGAGCTCGCGGATCACCCGACCCAGTGCATTAACCTCGACCTGGCTTGAGCCGCCGGAGCCACGCAGAGCGAGATCATACTCCCGCTCAATACCGTTCTTGCCGATCTTGAAGCCGGGGAGCTCCAGCAACGGATCGCCGGTGAGTTCCTTCTGCGATACCGCTGCGACATAGCCAAGGACATGGGCCATATTGGCACCATAGGGATAGTGTCGGGTCTCCCCCACATCGATATTGATGCCGGGGAGATCTGGCGCATTGACGCCAAGACGGCTGACCTCACCCCAACTTAGATTCTCCCGAACCGTGATCGGGACAAAGGCGCGTTTACGCGCCGCTTCCCGCAACACCCGTTTCCGATCATGTTCACTGAATTCAATCAGCCGTTCCAACCGATGAAGGACATCATCCATCGTCGCGGCGGCCTTAGCTTGCTCAGGCACCAATAGGACACGGTAGTTTTGGACGTTGATCGCAACATAGTCACCATTCCGGTCCGCAATGAATCCACGGGGGGGCGCCAAAAGCCGCCAGTTAATCCGGTTTTCTTCCGCCATGACCTGATAGCGTTCGGATTCCAGGACCTGCAGGTAATAGAGCCGTGACCCCAGTCCCGCCATCAGCAAGGCTTTACCGCCCAGTAAGAAGGCGGCCCGGCGGGTGAAAAGCTTGGATCTGGTTTTCTCCGGCCTCATTCAGTACCCGCCTGCGGCGGTGCCGCCTTGTGGATCTGCGACAGCCCCAACACCACCGGCGGGTAAAGCGCAATTGTGAGCAAAACAGAGAAAACCTGAGCACGGGGATCAATAGGCCAACCAGCCAGGATCGATGCAACGATCCATTTCAAGAGCGCAGCCCCTGCAGCGACCAGCATGAATCCCCACCAAACGACACCAAAGCTTTTGCCATGCAGGAATTTGCGTTGCGAGACGACCAACCCATAGACGATCAACAAGGTGAATGCCGTCAATCCCAAATGCCCACCGGCCAGAAGGTCCTTCAGTAAACCTATGCCGAACACAGCAATGGCTGGTGTAAGCTCGGGCCGATAAATCGCCCAGTAATAGATCGCCATCAGTGTCCAGGCCGGCGTCAGCAATTCAATATCCGGTAGACGCAGCGGAACCGCTGCAAGGAAGGTCAGAAAAGCCAAACTAAGAATCGGAATGAGGCCGCGCGCGAATATATCAACGCGTCCCAGAAGCCCTCCGCGTGCGGAAGCTCCCGCTATCGCATTCCGTCGTCGCATTGCTGCCCGCCATTGAGCCGCCGGTCACACCGGCGTTGGTCAAACCAAGTTAAGGCCGAAGTTATCTCGGTCTCGGCGTTTCTTCCGCTAGGATACCACGTAGGCCAAAATCCAGAAGCCTCAGGAATTCGAGTTTCGTCGCTGTAGCGAAAGGATCAATCTCCAGCCCTTGTGCATCCATCCGCGCGACCGATCCGACCGGGATACCTGGCGGAAAAGCACCACCATCGCCGGAAGTTACAACGCGATCACCGGGCACAACGCCTGAATTGGCGCTCAAATATTCAAGCCGGGGATGCATCGTGTTATTCCCGATCAATATCCCGCGAGATCGCGTCCGTTCCACCATTACCGGGATTCGGCTGTTAAGGTCAGTCAGCAACAATACCCGTGATGACCGACTGCCAACATCCGATACACGCCCGATCAAGCCGTTACCAGTAACCGCGACCTGGCCCTTACGGACTCCCTGTTGACTGCCGGCACTGATTATCACCGTTCTGACGAAGGTTCCGCCCAGCCCAATCACCCGCGCGGTAACGAAACGTTCGACATCCGGTCGCTGAAAAGCCAAGAGGGATTGGAGCTGTTGGTTTTCAATCTCGAGCTGACGGGCCACGGCCTGCCACTGTAGAAGCCGTTCATTTTCCAGTCGTAACCGCTGATTTTCCTGATGGACATCACGCAAAGCAATGACATTGGCAGTCAGCTTATCGACAGCGGCAATCGGCTGAGATACCGCATCAAGGATCGGCGCGACCGCATCCGTGACGGCGATGCGGGCTTCTTCGAAAATACGGGG
Source organism: Alphaproteobacteria bacterium (assembly GCA_006844765.1). Lineage (GTDB taxonomy): Bacteria > Pseudomonadota > Alphaproteobacteria > UBA8366 > Aestuariispiraceae > SPJV01. The sequence continues at coordinate 29,640 of SPJV01000214.1, forward strand.
ATCGGTGCGGCCTGCCAGCATCACGGCGATAGCCGCGGCGATCAAAAGAACAAAGGTGAAGCGTTGCGCCAGGGTGCGCAGAGGCTGCGCCACACGAACTGCAGATCCTGCTCTTTGTTGCTTCACGACCTCTGACTCACGACAGATATTGTCTCACGAAAGCTATATCCCGCCCAAGACTGCAGCAAAGTATATTAGCCGAAGTATCTTAACGATTACTTAAATTCACCGATTCGGAAACCCTAAAGTCTACGCAACATCAAAATCAACTGTATTTAATCAGTACATACTGATCAAAACGTTCTTAAGTGTTCGCATTTCTTCAAGGCATCGCCCCGTCCCAAGCGCCACGCAACTCAACGCATCATCCGCGATCGAAACCGGCAATCCAGTCGAATGGCGCAGTACATAATCGAGGTTCCGCAACATGCCCCCGCCGCCAGTCAGAACAATGCCCTTGTCGACGATATCAGCCGCCAATTCCGGTGGCGTCTGCTCCAGCGCTACCTTCACAGCTTCGATAATCGCACCAACCGGTTCGTTCAGACTTTCCGCAATCTGCCGTTCGGAGATGTTGAGTTCCTTCGGCACGCCATTCATCAGGTCGCGCCCTTTGATTTCCATCTGCATGCCATCGCCTTCATCCGGCTGGCAGGCGGATCCGATCTGCTTCTTGATCCGTTCGGCGGACCCTTCCCCGACGAGCAGATTATGATTGCGGCGGATATAAGCGATGATGGCTTCATCCATCTTATCGCCACCGACCCGGACAGAGCGGGAATAAACGATGCCGCCAAGCGAGAGAACCGCAACCTCGGTCGTGCCCCCGCCGATATCAACAACCATGGAGCCCGTTGGCTCGGTCACCGGAAGCTGAGCACCAATTGCGGCTGCCATCGGTTCCTCGATCAGGAAGACCCGGCGCGCGCCGGCGCTTTCAGCAGATTCCTGAATGGCGCGGCGTTCGACCGCTGTTGACCCGGACGGCACACAAACAATGACCTGCGGGCTGGCGAAGCTGCGGCGGTTATGAACCTTGCGAATGAAATGCTTGATCATTTCTTCGGCGACTTCGAAATCCGCGATGACACCGTCGCGCAGAGGTCGGATCGCCTGAATGTTGCCGGGTGTACGTCCCAGCATCATTTTCGCCTCATCCCCAACGGCGAGAACTTGTTTCTTACCCTTGACCTCGACAATCGCCACCACTGAAGGCTCGTTCAGGACGATCCCACGCCCCTTCACATAGACCAGCGTGTTAGCCGTACCGAGATCAATCGCCATATCGGCGCTGAGAAAACCGAGAAGACGCGAGAACATCCTATCCGAATACCTTCCAGAATGAGATCAAACCAAACCAACCAAATATCTCAGGGCAACTGAGTGGCGGTTACAGCACCATGTTTGGCACCTTAACGCCCAACCCTTTAACAAACCCCACACGAGACACCCAAGAATCGGTTCGGAATCACTCTGTGAAACGACACCCAATCAAACCTTTGGCAATCGTCTGGGATCAGACCATTCGATTACGCCGATTCATCGTTTCAAACAATGACTATTTCCCCGGAAACACTGGGATTTTAAGGATCACCGAGCAATAAGGCGAAAGCGTGGCAACGCTTTCGCCTCAATCGCGCCGTAACGCCTTTGCATCGTCAAGCCCGGGATGCCGACCCCACTATCGCGTAGCGACGAGCGGAGATCAGCACCACTGGCTTGGAATAGACCCTAGTTCTTAGACTTGTCGACCAGAGCTTTATCGGAAATCCACGGCATCATGGCCCGCAGTTTTTCACCGACATCTTCGATGGAATGCGCGTCGTTGATGCGGCGGGTCGCCTTGAAGCTGGTCTGGTTAACCTTGTTCTCCAGCATCCAGTCGCGGGTGAACTTGCCCGACTGAATGTCGTTCAGGACGCGGCGCATTTCGGCACGGGTCTCGTCCGTGATGATCCGCGGGCCAGTGACATACTCACCATATTCCGCCGTGTTGGAGATCGAGTAGTTCATGTTCGCGATGCCACCTTCATAGATCAGGTCGACGATCAGCTTAACTTCATGCAAGCATTCGAAATAGGCCATTTCCGGCGCATAACCGGCTTCTACCAGGGTTTCGAAACCGCCACGGATCAATTCGACCAAGCCACCGCACAAAACAACCTGCTCACCGAACAAATCGGTTTCACATTCTTCCTTGAAGGTGGTTTCGATGATACCGGCCTTGCCGCCGCCATTGGCGCAAGCATAGGACAGGGCGATTTCCAGCGCGTTGCCGGATGCATCACGGTCAACAGCGACCAGGGTCGGCACCCCACCGCCACGCAGGTACTCGGAGCGCACAGTGTGGCCCGGGCCCTTCGGCGCGATCATGAACACATCAAGGTCACTCCGTGCCTCGATCAGATTGAAATGAACATTCAGGCCATGGGCGAAGCAAATTGCGGCGCCTTCCTTCATGTTCGCGTGCAGATCATCATTGTAGATGTCGGCCTGCAACTCATCCGGGGTCAGCATCATCACGACGTCAGCCCATACGGCTGCTTCGGACGCGGTCATGCATTTGAAGCCCGCAGCTTCCGCCTTGGCGCGTGTGGCAGAGCCTTCACGCAGTGCCACGACGATGTCGGTAACGCCCGAATCCTTCAGGTTTGCCGCATGGGCATGGCCTTGGCTGCCGTATCCGACAATGGCGACCTTCTTGGTCTTGATGAGGTTCACGTCCGCATCGCGATCGTAATAGACGCGCATGATATTTTCCTTCCAGGCATTCCGGCGCGAGCGTTCTAAGCTCGTCTGATTTCGGGGTGGAAAAGGCTCTCCTGAAGGAGGCCCAGACCGCTAAAAACGGGCGGTTTTAACGCTAAGGGACGGGATGCGCAACGCTTTGCCTGTCATCACTGTTTGGAAAGATGATCATAGGAAGCGAGTGCATCCGCCAGAACAGATTCCGTTGCCTCTGTGACTTTGACATTCTTGTCGGACTTTACATTGATTGGAACCGAGAATTTCCGGCGTGTTTCCGCCTCCTCTGCGGACCGCAAGGGGAAGGTTTCATGCAGTAACCGGATGGTATCCGATTGCCCACGGAACAGGCCATCGGATTCGACAGCGTGCAGACAATCATTTGGAAAGGCTGTTTTCACCGCCTCCCAATATTTCTCGGTGAAAGCGAGGTACCAGGCAATGTGATTGCCCCAATGTGCGGAAAAATCATTTGGATCAAATTCATAACCGCCATCAACCTGACTATAGGGCAGGCTTGCGATCTGCGCGCAGGCATATTGGCGTTTGATCACCATTGAGCGCATTACATTCGCCGGATCGCGCTTGAAATACGTAATTCGACTGCCGAAAAGTGCCATGCTAATCGGCGCAAAAACAGAATCCCAGTGGCTGACGATGACGGGCGCGGACCCGGCGCGATAGGCGCTGATCAGTTCCGGCAACCGCAAGAAAAGATAAGCCTTCACAAAGGGCATCAGGCTGTCAGGCCCAACATCGCCATTAACGAGTCGCGCGCCGAGCCCCCAACGATGGACCGGCGGCAACTGCCACGAAAACGAATGAAACGGCAGATAGGCACTGCCATCGAGCCATTGATAGACCGCCGTCGTGCCGGCGCGTCCGGTGGAGATAATCTGTATCGGTCCTGGAACCTCCGGCGCGTAACGAGACCGCACAGCCTCCAGTTTCGATAGCGCTTCGGCGATCGATGGATCCCTCGCGCAGATTTCAGCACTTTCCCGAACACGCTTCACAACCTCCGGCAACCCGTCCGGAATATCGCGCACCGGCTTCGCAAAGGGCCTGTCCGATGAGGGCTCCAGGCAGGTTTGATCCGGTGTGAACGGGTAATAGCGGGCGACATGCTTTTCCCGACGGATGGCGGCGCGGCCTGCAACGCCAATGGCAGACGCCCCTTCTATGCCGACGCCGTAGCGCAGCGCCTCGTAGGTCACCCAAGGCTTCGGCATTACCGTGCGCGCATAGCCAAGCGCCTGGTCGAACGTCTTCTTATCAAGTTGATGGGCCGCCATTAAGAGATAGCGAAGCGCATACTCATCCAGTTTCTGATTACGGGCCAGGCTTGAGAGTGTATCCAGCGCGGCGGCAGGATTTCCCGACTGGATAAGGCAGGCCGCTGCCTGGGCGAAAAGGCCTGATTCCCCCTCCCCCAACTTGAGTTGAAGGCGCCCGCCGGTCAGCAAGTCGCCGCGTCCTATGAAGATTAAACTGCTGAGGAGGATGGCGCGCTCGTAAGCTGACATCGACGCGGTATGGGGTGAATCCATCGCATGAAAGACGATCCGATCATGCCGCCCCAGTTCCAGATCACTTTTAAGGAAAAACCGCCAATCCTTCTCCGACGTCCGCCGGATGTCACCGATGGCCGGCATCAAACGTTCGAGGTGAAAATAATCCTCGCCCGCCATGGTCGGGAACTCCCTTTAAGATTACTCACTGAAAAAGACTACGCAGTGAGAAAGACTACTCAGTGAAAGAAGGCAGACCTATCCCGTATCCCGACTCGCATTGTTTCTCAAATACCGACCGTGTCTGGTCTTCATTCAGTTCTTGGTGGAGGCGACATCCCCATATCCCAGAACCCGATTTCCAGCTGTGTTGCGGTTCTGAATATCCCGGCGAGTTGATCGAAATTCAGAGTATCGCCTTGCCGCTCAGCCAATTGGTCGAGATAGGATCGTTCAACCGCGATGGCGTCTTGATACTCCTTGCCCGAATACATCTCGATCCAGGATCGGTAGCGACCAGAGGTGTCTAGCGCGTCTTCCGCCGCCAGCCAGGAACCAATCTCTCCATAACCCTGACCACAAGGCGCCAAGGCACAGCGAAGCGCGAGCGGCCCGTGATCCAAGCCGCATTGCATCACATAGTCCGTATACGCCTTGTTTGCCGGCTCGGTCTCCAGAGCCTCCAACTCATCCGGGTTAATCCCCCAGTCGCGGCAATAGGCGATATGGAGATCAAGCTCGACATCCAACAGCGCGCCCATCGCATCCTTGGCATAGCGGATATCGGCAAGTGTCTCACCTTGAACCGCGGCCAAAGCATAACAGCGTGCGAATTCGATCAGGAAGAGATAATCCTGTTTCAGGTAGTGACGAAAGCAGGCTTCCGGCAATGTTCCCGCCCCCAGTTGCCGAACGAAATCATGGCGGATATAGCCGTCCCAATCATCCTGGCAACTGGCCTTCAGTTGTTCGAAGAGGCTCACTTCGCCGCTCCCAGATCAACGGCATAGGTCTCCAACGCCGGAATATTGTCGATCAGGCCGCTATCCTTCATGAACGTCGCGAAACGGGTGTAGCGGCTATGATCCAACGCCGCCGGGCGCAAGGCGAAACGCGGCAGGGTATCCCGCCAAGCCCGTATGTTCAGTTCATCATCCAAGCCCTCTCCGCTTTTGGAGAACATGTCCCAGGACTCTTGGGGGTGGTTAAGCAGAAACGTGGTCGCATCCGTCAGCGCAGCCAGTAACTTCGGCAAACGCGGGTCATCCAGACGGTCCTTGTTCGCGACCATGATCAACTCGTCATAGACCGGCACCCCGTGTTCTTCCGGGTAGAAGGCGATGCCGGGCTTGCCGACAATGTCCATCTGGTTCAGTTCGAAGTTTCGGAACGCGCCGATCACCGCGTCGACCTGACCGGAGAGGATCGAAGGTGAGAGCGAGAAATTGACATTCACGAGCTCGACATCATCAAGAGACAGCCCCTCTCCCTGCAACATGGCGCCCAAGAGCGCGTCCTCGAACCCACCGACGGAGAAGCCGACTTTGCGGCCTTTCAGATCGGCGATGGACGAGATCGGCCCGCCCTTCAGCGCGACGAGGGAATTGAGCGGCGTTGCAACCAGTGTCCCGATCCGGACAAGCGGCAGCCCCTGCGCGGCCTGGACATGCAACTGCGGTTGATAGGAAACGGCGACCGGGGCCTTTCCAGCAGCAACGAGTTTCGGTGGGTCATTCGGATCAGCAGGGGCGATCAGTTCGACATCCAGGGCGTGGCGTTCGAAAATTCCGGCTTCCTTGGCGATCACCAGGGTCGCGTGATCCGGATTGACGAACCAGTCCAGAAGAACCGTCAGTTTTTCAGCCGCGCGGGCCGGTTGGGACAACAAAACGGCACTGAGAGATGCCAGGGCTAAAACTTTGATAAACCGCATTCTTCTTCTCCTTTAACCCTCCGGCCGCCAGCGGATTGCCCGTTTGAGCGTCCAATCGACCAGATAGAAAACCGTGAGCGATATCACCGCGAGCACCAGCAGCGCCGCGAACATCATGTCGATCTGCAACCGCGCATTGGCGTGCAGCATTAAATATCCAAGCCCGTGTGAGGACCCGACCCATTCCCCAACCACCGCACCGATCGGTGCCACCGCCGTCGCGACCCGCAGTCCTGAACCAAAGGCAGGCATGGCAGCCGGAATCCTGATCTGGCGAAGGATAGCGGTGCGAGAGCCCCCCATATTCTGCGCCAGTTCCAACCAGCCTTGGGGCACCCGCCGTAACCCGTCGTAGAAAGCCGAGGTCACGGGGAAGTAAATGATCAACGTCGCCATCGCGACTTTCGATGCCAGCCCATAGCCGAGCCACAGTGTCAGGATCGGCGCCAGCGCGAAGACCGGCAGGGCTTGGCTGACCACCAGAACAGGCATCAACCAACGACGGGCCGGGCGGAAAGAAGCAATCAGTAGAGCGCTCGCCCCGCCAAGCAAGGTTCCCAATCCAAGGCCCAGTAGAATCTCCAGCGCCGTGATCCCGGCATGCGGCAAAAGCTCGCCAATCCGTTCAATCAGTGTCTCAAGCACAGCAAGCGGCGGCGGTAAGATATATGGCGGGGCCTCGCTGACGACGACGATCCCCTGCCAGAATGCGAGAAGACCCAACGCGATGATCACCGGTCTGGCGAGGTTCATGGCGTTCAATGTCATGCCGCAACCCTCCCCAGCCCAAGCTTGGAAAGAAGGTCCGCATGCAGCCCCGCCAAGGCCGGGTCATCCACCGCGCGTACCGGTTGACCCGGGGGAATCAGCGGCGGGTCGTCCAGACGGGCAGGGCTTCCCGCCATCACAAAGGTCCTGTGACCAAGCCGTAGCGCTTCCAACGGGTCATGGGTGACCAACAGCACGGTGCGCCCTTCCAACAGCTCGGCGGCAAGGGCTTGGATACGATGCCGGGTCAATGCGTCCAGGGCAGAAAACGGCTCATCCATCAAGACAATGGGGCGGTCTTCCATCAATGTTCGGGCAAGTGCTGCACGCTGCCGCATGCCGCCTGACAGCGTGTCCGGTAAATCCGCTTCGCGTCCCGCCAACCCAACCTGATCGAGTAACACCGCCGCGCGATCCCGATCCGCTTGGGCAGGCGCCCCTCGCAGCCGGGGTCCCAACAGGACATTGTCGAGAACCGACAACCAGGGTAGCAGTAAATCGCGCTGTGCCATGAAGGCGACCTTGCCTTCCAAGCCGTCCCCATCATCCATAACGGCTGTGCCGGAGATGTCGGCGCGCCCATCCAGTCCTGCCATATAGCGCAGCAGGCTCGACTTTCCGACGCCGCTCGCCCCTAAAAGACAGCTCCAACTTCCGCCCGGCACGTCCAGGTTCACACCGTCAAAAACGGCGTCGCCGCGATAGGCCATCGCAGCATCCCGAATGATAATGCCCGGCGCCGTCGACATCAGGCCCCGCGCGCACCGATAAAGGCTGAGGTTCCAACCTCGGTCCAGCGCTGCCCAACCCGCACCGCTTCACGATAGGCAGTGCGGATTTCCGTGCCGATGCCACCATCTTCAACAGCGTCAGCGATAACGTCATTCGCCAAGTCGCGGCAGGCAGCCGTCACATCATCCGGCATCTGTTTCAGGGTCACGCTCCGCTCACGTTCCAACCGGTCGAGCGCCGCAGCATTGCGCCAATCAGCCTCCGCCAGCGCTTCTGCATGTTCCGCGTCACAAGCCGCCTTCACGACAGCTTTCAACTCATCATCCAAACCATCGAAAGCGGCACGGGATACAATCAGCTCCCCCGTTCCATTCGGCTTGTTATAGCCGGGCCAGTAGTAGTTCGGTGCTGCTTTGTAGAAACCGAAAGCCTCATCAATCCAGGGGCCTAAAAACTCTGCCGCATCGACTAGGCCGGAGCGAAGGCTGGCAAAAATTTCACCAGCCGGCAGGGCTTGGGGCACGGCGCCCAAACGACGCATGATCTCCCCACCATGGCCGACAATCCGGATCTTAAGGCCCTGGATATCGTCCAACGACTTGATCTCTTTCGTGAACCAGCCGCCCATTTGCATCCCGGTGTTCCCAGCCATGAAAGCCCGAACGCCGAAGGGTTCATAAAGGCGATCCCACAGCTCCTGACCGCCGCCGTGATAGATCCAGGCCATATGTTCCCTGGATTCCAGACCGAAGGGCACAGTGGTGAAAAAGGCTGCGGCCGGCATCTTCCCCTGCCAGTAAACAGCCGCACTATGCCCCATCTCCGCCGTCCCACTAGAGACTGCGTCCAAGACTTCAAAGGCCGGGACCAACTCCCCTGCGGCATAGAGTTTTATCGAGAGCCGACCGCCGGAAAGGGCTTCGATCCGATCCGCCACTCTCTGCGCCGAGGTGCCGGGGCCTGGCGAGTTCTTGGGCCATGAGGTCACCATCCGCCATTCCAACCGCTCCTTCGCGATGGCGGGTGTCGCCAGGGCACCTGTGAGCCCAACCGCCCCGGCAAATAGAGCCTGTCTTCGCCCCGTATCAATGCCTGTGTTCTTCTTCATGTCACCCTGCCCCTATTCGGTGCGCCATAGCGCGTGAAAATGATGGACCGGGCCATGCCCAGCTCCGATCTCCAAGTCATCCGCCGCAGCAATCGCGGCAGCGATATAAGTCTTCGCCATCCGAACGGCGTCGGAGAGAGGTAATCCCTTTGAAAGCCCGGCAGCGATTGCCGCGCTTAAGGTGCAGCCGGTTCCATGTGTGTTGCGCGTGTTGACCCGCTTCGCAGGCAACCATTCGCCGTCGCGGTCGCCATCTCGCAGGATCAGAAAGTCAGCGCTTTCCTCACCTTCCAGATGCCCACCTTTCAACAGCACCGACTTCGGCCCGAGATCGAGCAGCGCCCGCGCCGCGTCTTGCATCTCGTCCTTCCCCGCAGGTTCGGCAATGCCGAGAATACTGGCGGCTTCCGGGAGGTTGGGGGTAATGACATCCGCGATAGGCAAGAGCATTTCCGTCAAGGCCGACACCGCATCCGCGGCCAAAAGCGCATCCCCACTTTTCGCCACCATCACCGGATCCAGAACAATCCAGGGCGGTTGATGTGCCGCCAAACCATCACACACAGCCTCAATCACGTCCGGCGTGCCAAGCATCCCAATCTTGACCGCCTTGATATCGATGTCGTCAAAGACCGCATCAATTTGCTGCCGGATAAAGGCTGGCTCCACCGCATGAATACCTGTCACCCCAACCGTGTTCTGCGCCGTCAACGCCGTGATCACCGATGCCCCATAAGTGCCGAGAGCGGAGAACGCTTTCAGATCCGCCTGAATTCCGGCACCACCGCCTGAGTCCGACCCGGCAATCGTCAAGGCTATCGGTGTCTTCGATGCTTCAGCCATCAGCCCGTCCTTTCCGAAAGAGCCGCATCGACCCGGTCTCGAAGACGTTGTGTTGCGGCCTCCGGGTCCGCTGCCTTGGTGACGGCAGAGATCAAGGCGATCCCATCCGCTCCGGCATCAATCACTGAAGCCGTCCGGGCCTCCGTGATCCCGGCGATGGCGGTTACCGGCATATCAGGTCGAACCGCCGCAATCCGTTGGCGCAGATCGCGCAGGCCATCCAGTCCGACCGGCGGGTCCGGGTTGTTCTTACTAAGCGTCTCGAACACGCCACCGATTGAGGCATAATCGATAAGTGCCGGATCAACGGCTTCGGCTTCATGGGGCTTCTTGACCGTGATGCCCAAGACCGGCTTCGGTCCCAAAAGCGCGCGGGCGTCTGTTGGCGTCATATCTGATGCGCCCAAATGGACCCCTGCCGCACCGGCAGCCAGGGCAACATCCACCCGATCATTCACGATCAATGGAACGTCACTACCTTCCAGGAGCGCGTTAAGAGACCGCGCAGCAGCCACCATATCAGCCGTGCCGGATTGCTTATCCCGCAACTGCAATGCCGTCATGCCGCCCGCTAGCGCCGCACGCACCAATGGCGCAGGATCTCCCGCGACATGATCGGGGCCGATGATCAGGTAAAGCCGGCCATCAAACGGGTTCAGGTTTCTCATTCCAACCGTCCTTTTTCGATCACTATTTCCGCATCGAGATTGTGGAGCGCATCAAGCAGCGCTGCCGGGAAACTACCCGGTCCTGCCGCTTGTCGACCGGCAATTTCCCCCGCCACACCGAAGGCCAATAATCCGGCCATTGTTCCCATGAAACGATCTTCCGAGACCGCCATAAAAGCAGCCGCAACGGCGCTCAACCCGCAACCAATTGCCGTCACTTTCCCCATCAAGGGATCGCCATTGCCAAGCAGGACCGTCGGCCTTCCATATGCCATCACGCGATCTCGTCGACCGGTTAGCGCGATTATACCCGGCTGCCCGAGCGCATTGGTCACATCTAGAGACAAGGCCGCAGCCTCCTGTTCATTCAAGCGCACCAAATCAGGCTGTTCGGAAAGGCAGGTGTGACTCCAGGCCAAGCGCGCCGCGCCCCGGTCACACATCACCGGGTCCAGAACCCAGGGAACACCGGCACGACGCGCGATCCCGATTGCATTCGCCACAGCGTCTACACGGCCTTGATCCGGCGTGCCGAGATTGATCATCAAAGCATCCGCGCCGCCGACAAAGTCCGGCAGTTCATCCGGGTGATCGGTCAGGCTGGGAATCGCCCCAATGGCCAACAGCATATTCGCCGTTATGCCCGCTGCAGCGTGGTTGGTTAGGCAATGCACCCGGGGGGCGCGCTCACGGACCCGCGCCGGATACGCTGCTGCTGCCTTAAGAATCGCTCTCTGGTCACCCTGCATCACGGAACACCGCCCTTCACAATGCCGGTTCGGGCGCGGTCGCGGGGTTCTGGGGAGATTGAAGGCCTGGTACCGGATCGGATGCCGGGCGCCGCCAAGAAAGATCTCCGTTCCCTACGCCGGTCCTAACCGGGTCAGGTTCCACGGGTTGGCGTTTCCGGCACCAACCCTATTACAGGCCAGCACCCACCTCTCAGCACTCCGGGAAGGGTCGATAGACCTTCCGTGCACCCCGCGAAGACAAAGTCTTTCTACCGAATTTAAGAATTATGACAAGATGTTTGAGGTTTGTGTTGTGACCGGCTGCGCCCTAATCGACGGTACCGGCTCGGTTTTCCGCGATGATTGTGCGATGGCTAAGAGCGACGAACGCGCTCTGGCCAATCGTGAAGGCCACACAACGAGTCCCCCAGCCCCGAAGGGCGCCATCGTGACAACTGTCTCGGTTAAGGATCAAAACCTCACCCGGCTCCACATTGATATCGCGCAGTAACAAAGCCGGATTAATATCCTGCTCTGGTTCGTATGAAATCTGCTGTTCCGCCTCCCAATACATTGGCATCACGGTCAGGAATTTGCTGTCCTGCAGGTTTGCATCATTGCCGCGACCATTGCCCGCGCCGACCGAGCATGCGGAGAGAAAAACGAGTGACGTGACGAGATATAACTTGCCTAAGAGTCTCATATGCCTGCCCCGGCCCACCTGCGCTATCACGAGATGAAGCGAACGTTAATGTTTCAACCCATCGATACGAAGATTAGGGGGCGAGGTTTAAAATTCAGTAAACAGGCATTGAGAAAATGAATAAAAGTAACGCGGTAGTATATGATGCGCCGGCTAGAGGATATCGTCTTCTTCGGTTACAAGATTAGACAGCGCTGTCAGATTACGCCTGATCTTCTGACGCGCGATCAGTTTTTTTTGCGCCCCGAGCGGGAGGTCCGTGAAGTTCAAAATATTCCGACTGATCAACACATCGATCAAATCTTCGGAAATCCGCGCCATATCAATATCGGAAGTATTTAGGCGATCCCGGATCGTATCGGGGCTCGCTCCTTGGAGGTACTGAATAACCTCCGGGTGATCATTCGGCAGGAATTCCTTCGCGCCAGCATTCTGCTTGTCGCTGATGCCGGTGATTTTGCCATACTGGTCACGCGAAACATAAGGCATGCAATACGGTCTCCGCCGAAAGAATTTATGACACAGAGTCTAGCGAAGACTCGCGTCAAAGAGCAACCAGCTCGACGGGAGCGGGTTTCGGCTGTGCACCGAAGCGCCACGTGACCCCACCCACAGCGCCATTCAAATCAGCAGCCACCAAGGCAAAATCGCGCTTTATCAGAATGGCAAACAGAAAAGGGGCACCCCATAGGATGCCCCTTCTCGAAACTCTTTATCAGCGACCGCTTAGTGCAGCTTAGCAGACAATCCGCCAATTGCGTCTTCGATTGCCGCATCGCCGTCAGCCCCACCCATGCGCTGAACAAGCACATGTTGGGTTGCCGCGATTGCCATATCAGCTGCCATATCACGCACTCGCTGGACCGCATTGGCTTCCGCCTGCGCGATCTTATCGAGCGCCTGCTGTTCGCGCCGCGCCATCGCTTCTTTGAAGCGCTTGTCGGCTGCCGATTTCAGCGATTTGGTTTCCGCTTTCGCCTGTTCAACGATAGCTTCGGCTTCCTTGGCTGCATTCGCCTGCTTGGCTTTCAGCTCTTTGAGAGAGGCTTCAGCCTCCTCGCGCAGCTTTTGTGCCTGGTCGATTTCAGCAGCAATGCGTTCGATCCGGCCATTGACCGCACCGGCAAGCGCACCACGTGCCTTCCAGACCACCAGCAAGATGAAGAGAACGAAGGAAACCGCCGTCCAGAACGTCGCGTCGTGTAAAAGTCCGTGATGTTCCATGGATCAGCCTCCCTTACCCGCAGCGGCATCAAGTGCCGACGCAAGTTCGTCCTTCGCAGCCGGGCGACCGGTGAGCTTCTCAACAGAAGACGCGGCAACCTCTTCGGCTACCTGACGCAGGCCTTCGATCGCTGTTTCGGTCGCGGCAGCGATATTCGCTTCCGCTTCCGCCGCCTTCGCGGCAAGTTCAGCATCGATCTTGTCCTGCTTCTTCACGTGATCGGCTGCAACCTTTTCAGAAGCCTTGCGCAGCACGTCCTGAGCATCAGAGCGCGCACTCGCCATCACCTTATCGATCTCCGTAGAAATCTTTTCGATTTCCTGGGTCGCGGCCTCAATAGCAGCCAGATCATCGGTGATTTTCTTCGCCCGCATGTCAATGACGTCGCCAACACGCGGCAGCGCCACTTTCCACATCAGGACAAAGAGAACGGCAAAGGTCACCGCCAGCCAAAAGAGCTGACTAGGATAGGTCGAGAAGTCCAACTGAGGCATTGCTGCCCCACCTTCTTCCGCGGCCTGCGCTGCAACGGAACCGCCCCCGAGAACTACCCCGGTGGCCACCGCATTCAGCGCGTATGAAATTGCCCTTTTCATGGGTCTTCCCGTCATGGGTCTTCCCCCCGTTACACCTGTCGTGTCGGAACGGGACGTCATCGCGACAAACGCACGACGCCCCCCGGATCCAACAGCTTAGGTGAACAGAATGAGGAAGGAGATGACGAGCGCGTAAAGTGCGACCGCCTCAACCAGCGCGAAGCCCAGCATCGACAGACCGAAGACCTGACCACGTGCGGCCGGGTTACGGGCGACGGAGGAGATCAGCGAGGAGAAGATGTTACCAATACCAATACCGACCCCGGAGAGACCGATAACGGCAAGACCTGCCCCAATCATTTTTGCAGCATCGAGTTCCATGATACCTTACCCTTCTTTTCAAAGCTGCTGCCGAGGGGATTTGTTTAGTAGGCCTCGACAGCCAGCGGTTGGTGGGATCGCCTGAGCGTTCCCGATGCAAAACTCACGAAAAAACCAATACAACCCACCTTTGGCGCACCTGAACTTTAGTGCAAATACCCCTTAGTGGAGGTGTCCCTTAGTGCAGATGCCCCTTAGTGCAGATGCAAAGAGTCATTGAGATAAAGGCATGTCAGCACGCAGAACACATAGGCCTGCAGGAATGCCACCAAGATCTCAAAGCCTGTCAGAAGCACGTTCATCACGATCGGCGCGATCCCGCCAAGACCGAAAGTCGCCGCACCCAGCCCGAAAACGAAGCCAGCAAAGACTTTCATCATCGTGTGTCCCGCCATCATATTGGCGAAAAGACGGACCGAGAGGCTGACCGGACGGCTGAGATACGAAATAATCTCAATCGGGATCATCAACGGATACATCAGCACGGGCGCACCAGACGGCACGAAGAAGCTGAAGAAGTGCAGCCCATGCTTGAACAGCCCAACCAACGTCACCAGCACGAAAACGAACAACGCCATCGCCATGGTCACAATAATATGGCTCGTGAAGGTGAAGCTATAGGGGATCAGGCCCAGCAAGTTGCCAAACAGGATGAACATGAACAGCGTGAACACGAAGGGGAAGAACTTCCGACCTTCATCACCGACATTGTCCCTGATCATACTGCCTATGAATTCGTATGTGGCTTCCGCCATCGACTGCCAAGGTCCCGGCACCAACGCACGCTTGCGCATACCACCGACCATGAACGCCGTCACGGCGATGATCGTCAGAACCATCCACATTGACGAGTTGGTAAAAGCGACCGAGGACATTTCCCCGCCGCCGACCGGCTTGATGACGAATTGCTCGAGAGGACCAGCCACTAGTATTCCCCTTTATTCATCCTGTTTATCAGGGCGGCGCCAGCCGACCCCCATGTCCATTCCGTTGGCCAGTCTATAGACGTTCGAAACGCCTGCGGCCATACCAAAAAACAAGAACAAGATCATCAGCCAGGGCTTTGTGCCAAGCCATTGATCCAGACCATACCCTATGGCGAGGCCGACAAGCAGCGACGCCACCATTTCCGTGCCCATTCTGAGGGCATAACCGATGCCCTGGGCACTTGATTCCGGGGCCTCTGGTGCCGCATTTCCGGCCTTTCCGCCACCCAGCCGCGACGCTTGGTCGCGCTTCAAGGCATCAAGCCGTTCCGCGAAATCTTCGCCGGCCCCATTGTCCGCATTCGGCCCCTTGGAACCATCCGTCATGTCGCCGCACCTGAAACCACTTTTATCTCCAGCGGTTCTTGCAGGCCACAAGTCCAGAAAATGCGCCCCTTTTAATCCGCGCGGGAACCTACCGATGGCAGCCGATAGAGTCAATCTTGGCGCCCCTTTCACAGTTCGGTAAAGCCGGGCATACTCGGATCGAGGGGCAAAATCGGGGGGGAGAAACCGGCAAATAATGTCAAAATCAAAAAAAGAACGGACATCCGAGTTATCAGAGATACTGGAACATCTGAATATCGGGCTTTCCTATTTCGATAAGAATCTCAATCTCGTTATATCCAATAAGACGCTTGGCGTCCTCTTAGGTTTTCCTGATTCAGTCCGGATCCCAGGAACGAATCTGTCGGAATTCTTCCGCTTCAATGCTGAACGAGGGGAATATGGCGACGGAGATATTGAAGCCCAAATCACCGAACGACTAAAACTTGCCCGGTTAAGAAAACCCCATGACTTCGAACGCATCCGCCCAGATGGAAGCGTCCTTCGCATTCAAGGAATGCCAACCGAGGATGGGGGCTTTGTCACAACCTACTCGGACATCACGGAGCTCTATCAGTCCAAACAGGCCCTGGAGGAAACCAATGCCAATTTGGACGATCTTATGCGCGAACGGACGAAATCCCTGCGCGAACGTGAAGAGCAACTTGCCGAGCAGGCGGAACTGCTAACCGAAATCATGGAAAGCACCAATGTCGGCATCGCGCATTATGACAAGGAACTCCGTTTAACTGTCGCCAATCAACGCTACTACGATATTACAGAGGTTCCCAAGGAACTCCGACTGCGTGGCATAAAACTGCAAACCCTTTTCAAAGAGTGCGACATCAGCCAGTTTCATTCACTGCCTGAAGAAAACGAAACGCGAGAAGAGCGCATACAAAAAGAGCTGCACCTTATCTCCAACCCAGATCATGCCCATTATTTACACACGCGCGAAGACGGGGTGATCATTGAAGTCGCCCGCAGGCATCTGCCATCCGGTATCGTCACAACATTCTCCGATGTCACGGAGCGGGAAAACACCGCAGCGCGTTTGCGGCGCGCGAATGAAGAGCTTGAAGCTCGAGTTGCGAAGAGAACGTCCGAGCTGGAAACACAGCTGCGCGAAACGGAACGAGCCGAACAGGAAACAAGGATCGCCAAAGATCGTGCCGAATCGGCCAACCGCGCAAAATCTCTCTTCCTAGCCCAAATGAGCCACGAGCTTCGTACGCCGTTGAACTCCATCATCGGCTTCTCGGAAATCGCACGTTTGGAAATGTTTGGGCCGGTCGGCGATGACCGATACAAGGATTATTTGGATTCAATTCATAAGTCGGGCAACATTTTATTGGAACTGATCAATGACATCCTGGATATGGCAAGGCTCGAATCCGGGAAATTTGAACTGGAAGAATCGGCGTTTGATGTTGCTGCGTCCTTGATGGAAACACTCGACTTCGTTGCTCCGCGCGCCAAGCAACGGGGAATCCAAATTGAACGAGCCTTTACGGACTATGATCCAATTATGATCCGGGCAGACCGCCGGCGCGTTCAGCAGTTGGTCGAGAACCTTGTAACGAATGCGATAAAATACACGTATGAAAATGACACCATCGTCGTGGACATCCATGTCAGTGATGCGAGAGAAATCATCATAGCCGTCCAAGATTCAGGACCAGGCATGACAGATGAAGAGCTCCAACTAGCACTACAACCCTTCTCCCAGCTCCATCACGCGGTGATGAGCACGACCAGGGAACGAGAGGGAACAGGGCTTGGTCTATCCATTGTGAAGAACTTGATCGAAGCGCATGGTGGCCGACTGGGTGTCGAAACAGCACCGGACCAGGGCGTAAAGGCTAGGCTTGTTTTCCCGAAGGACCGGACAGTTACTTCTTAGGGCTTGGTCTTAGGCTCATTTCTCTCCGAGTTCTTCAAAACCGGCGCGATAACATCCGGCTTTTCGCCCGGTGCATTTTCAAACTCCGGTCTAGCCGTATTGGGTATGGATTCAATATAGAGAGATTGGCTCGGGAACGCGAAGCCACTCCCCGCCGCCTCGACGATTTCCATGATCTTGAAGGCCAAACGTTCCTTGATTTCAAGCCATACTGCCCATTTCGTGGTGTTCGCATAGCAATAGAGCATGATATCAATCGATGAGGCGTTGAAGCTGTCGAATCGAACGAATACGCCGCCACGGCTGTCCGTTACAAATTCTCCAGACTCCATGACATAGCGCTCTATGTCATCACGAATTGTCTTTAGCTGATCGACGGTCGTCCGATACTCCACACCGATCACCATATAAATCCGCCGAAACGTCATGCGGCTAAAGTTCGTTACCGCACCATCGGCAAGCTGCGCGTTCGGCACATAGACCGGCCCCAGATCAAACCGTCGGATCGAAGTCGAGCGAAATCCGATTGCCTCAACCGTGCCTTCGACAACGCCATTCACCCTGATCCAATCGCCAATAGAGAATCGGCGTTCAATCAGGATCAAGGCCCCGGCAATCAGGTTCTTGAACAAGTCCTGCGCGCCAAGCGCTACCGCGACGCCGAATAGACCAAGCCCGGCAAGGATCGGCCCGACAGCGATTCCCCATAGCTCCAAGATCGTCGCGGCGCCGATGAAGACGACCAAAGTCTTTGCCGCATTCGTCAACCACGACACCATCGCTGTCGTGAAGACCCGCTCTAGCCGTCCCAACAGCCCCAGAAGCGGTTCAATCATCCGATAGAAGAACCAGAAGATCAGAACGATAAAAAGGGACCGGCTGATATTGTCGCCGATCCGCTCCAGCGTCCCATAGAGATTGAGATAATCGAGGGCGAAAAAGACACCCAGCACGACAGGGATGAAACTGATCGGATCCCGTAACGTCACCACCAGTTTTTCATCGAATTTGTTTTCAGTCCGCGCCGTGAACGCTTCGACACGGCGCATGACCACAACTGTGAACACATGACGGAACAGCAGAAATCCAATCAGGATAGACAGGGCGATGATGATGTTGCCGACCTCAACGCCAAAAATGGCGCGATCCCACAGCGTATTTACGAATTCCCATATCCCGTCGAGACTGCGATCCTCGATCTCATCCGGCGCCGGGACCGATACGCTGTCGGAGACAATTGAAGCCGGTTGATCGGACATTCGTCACCCTTTCACAAAACTTGAGCGCAGCCTTACAGAAGTGCTGCCTTCGCCACCTTCCGCATTACCGTCGGCAAGGCAACATCGCCAAGATTATCCAGCGGACACCATATACAATCTTTGGGCAGGTCCGCGTCAACCACCTGCGCACGAGCCACTGTCAGCCGCAGATGGAAATGGGTGAAGGTGTGCTTGATCTCTCCCATCATCCGGAAGGACCCGGGCGCAAGCGATACCGGCATTCCATACGCGCCCTCCTCTGTTTCCGGTGGCTCAACACCTTCAGTCCAAGGACTGGACGGCACCTCCATCATCCCACCGAGCAAGCCACTTTCAGGCCGTCGCCGAAGAAGGACCGCCCCATTTGTGTTTTCGATCCACACCGCCATTCCGGTCCGCGTCGGTTTCACTTTCTTCGGCGCACGACGGGGCAATGTCTCGGCCATGTCCTTCCCCGCACAGACCGCTGTGATCGGACAAAGCATGCATCGTGGCTTCCGCGGCGTGCAGATCGTTGCGCCCAGATCCATCATCGCCTGCGCGAAATCTCCGGCACGCGCATCCGGCGTTACCGCATCGGTGAGTGCGTACAGGGCAGGTTTCGCAGCCGGCAACGGCGTTTCAACAGTGTTGAGCCGGGCAATCACGCGCTCGATATTGCCATCCATCACCACCGCGCGCTGGCCAAAGGCAATGGCGGCGATGGCGGCAGCTGTATAGCGCCCAATGCCGGGAAGATTCAAAAGCGCCTCTTCCGTATCAGGAAAAGCGCCACCGTGATCCTCAACTACCCTTTGGGCACATTTGTGAAGGTTTCGGGCGCGGGCATAGTAACCAAGCCCCGCCCATTCCGTCAGCACCCGATCCAAATCTGCGGACGCCAGCCCCTCCACCGTCGGCCAGAGCGTGAGGAAACGCTCGAAATAATCCTTCACGGTCGCAACGGTAGTCTGCTGCAACATGATTTCCGACAACCAGACATGATAGGGATCCATACGAGACGCACCGGGCGGGGCCCGCCAGGGAAGGCGCCGCGCATGTCGGTCGTACCAGTCCAGCAACGGTACCGCGACAGCTTCAGAAGTCAGAGAATTATTCGGGTTGGTCATGCAAAAGCTCGATTACCATCCAATGATTTTCTTATGTCTGCGCATTCCATCGCGCTTTTCCGATGATCGCGATTTCTCTGCGCCCCGTTGTCTGGCACAATAGGGCGGCGAAGGGGCGCTGACACCCCTTGCAGACTAAGAAGGTAAATTTTCGGTGCAAAAACGTGGTTACTCAAAGGGAGAGAAACGTCGGGGTGGCACACGCTCCATGGCGGCACTTGTCTCTGGCCTGACCGGGCGGGCCCTCGGCAAGCGCGGTTTCGCGACCGCTTCGGTGATCACTGATTGGCCGGTCATTGTCGGCCATGACCTTGCCGCGCAATCACAGCCTGACCGGCTCGTTTTCCCCCGCGGCTCCAGAGACAGAGGGACCTTGCATATTCGTGTCGATGGCCCCTTGGCGACCGAACTCATGCATCTGGAGCCTTTGGTGATTGAGCGAGTGAATGCCCATTTCGGCTATGCCGCCGTCGCGCAAATCCGCCTGCACCGGGTGCCGCTTCGGCATGCTTCAGAAAAGCACCAGCCGAAACCACCGCCCCCACCGCCAACCGCATCAGAAAAGGCGGCGCTGGCCGACAAACTAAAGGACGTCGAAGACCCGGAGACGCGGCAAATCCTGACCCGGATCGGGGAGAGCCTGATTGCCCGAGAAAAGAAAACGGCAAATCAGCGCTAGAGATGCCTCATTAAAGTCCAAATTAGGATCGAAACTTAATTCTGAAACCGCATAAAATCACATTGGAGTGACTTGCTTGTCGGGTCCGAAAGCCCTAGCTACTGGCGGGCCTGAACAGCTTGAGGGAGTTATTATATTATGATGCATCGCAGGAAATTCGTCGGGGGCGTCGTCGGTAGCGCCGCAGCCCTAACCCTTCCCCCTCTGGCATTGGCACAAGACAATGTTGAAGCCATGCTGGCAGATCGTGTCCTTGGTGACCCGAATGCGACGGTCACGATGATCGAGTATTCCTCCCTCACCTGCCCGCATTGTGCTGCCTTCCATCGCGAGAAACTGCCGACGCTGAAGGAACGCTTCATCGATACCGGCAAGATGAAATTCATCATCCGCGATTTTCCTTTGGACCAGGTTGCGGCCGTCGCTTCGATGCTGGCCCGCTGCGCGCCAGAGCCGGTCTATTACAATCTGATGGATGTATTGTTCGAACGCCAAGGTGAATGGGCCCGCAGTCAGGATGTCCTCAGCTCTCTTGGCAGCATTGGTCGCTTTGCCCAGATGAGCCCGGCGACGATTGAGGCCTGCTTCCAGAATCAGGAACTCTATACCGGCATCGTCAGTAAACGCGAAGAATACAGCGAGGACGTCGATATTAAGTCGACGCCAACCTTCACCGTGAATGGTGACCTGCTGGTCGGCAATGACACGCTTGAGAAATTCATCTCCACGATCGAATCGTATCTGTAACCTGCAAAATTCTGTGGCCCTAGGGTTCCGTTTCCCTCTGGCAAGCATTCACTAATGCGATTAGAGTGCCAGCCATGCCGATGGATTGGGACAGATTGCGGATATTTCATGCGGTGGCTGAGGCCGGTAGCTTTACCCATGCGGGCAACAAGCTGAACCTCAGCCAAAGTGCGATCAGCCGCCAGATCAGCGCGCTTGAAGAAAGCGTGCGGGTTCCCCTTTTCCACCGCCATGCGCGCGGCCTGATCCTGACGGAACAGGGGGAGATGCTGTTCCGCACAGTGAAGGACGTTTTCCACAAACTGGCGATGGCCGAAGCCCGCCTGACGGAAAGCAAAGCCCGACCGACCGGCCCCTTGAAGATAACAACGACGGCGGCTTTCGGCACCTTATGGCTAACCCAGCATATCAAAGAATTTATCGAACTTTTCCCGGAGGTGGAGGTCAGCCTGATCCTCGCCGATGAAGAGCTTGATTTGGGAATGCGCGAAGCCGATGTCGCCATCCGAATGAGCCCGCCGCGCCAACCCGATCTGGTCCAACGCCCCTTGATGGCGTTCCCCAGCCGAATCTACGCCAGCGAGGAATACCTGGAAGCGCGCGGCACACCGGAATCGATCGAAGAACTGGACCGTCACGATATTATCGTCTTTGGCGACGATACCCCCTCCCCCGTTGAAGTCGTGAACTGGCTGATCATGGCAGGCGCCCGGCGCGAAAGCCCGCGCCGACCGATCCTGCGCGTCAACAATGTCTATGGGATCTACCGCGCAGTGCGCAGCGGTCTGGGGATCGCCGGATTGCCGCAATTCATGGTTCCCGACGACACCAATGTCGTTCAAATTCTGCCCGATACTGAAGGGCCGATCACGCAGAGCTACTTCGTCTATCCCGAAGAACTTCGACACTCGAAGCGAATCTCCGTCTTCCGCGATTTCTTGCTCCGGAAAGTCGCCGAACTGAATTTCTGATTCATATCCAATCTAAAGAGGGGCCGTCCTATGGCTGAAAGTGAGCGTTTCGAAAACGGGTTGAAGAACCGCAAGGAAGTTCTGGGTGAGGAATACGTCAACAAGGCGCTGGATAACTCAAACGACTTCACCTGGCCTTTCCAGCAGATGGTGACCGAAGCCTGCTGGGGCGATTGTTGGGGCCGTCCGGGTCTGGAACGCAAAACCCGGTCGATGCTGAACCTGGCCATGTTGTGCTGCCTGAACCGGCCGCATGAATTCAAGGTCCATTGCCGTGGCGCCGTCAATAATGGCGTGACCCCGGAAGAGATCCAGGAAATCTTACTGCAAGTTGGTGTCTATGCCGGTGTGCCAGCAGCGCTGGAGGGCTTCAAGAATGCGAACGAAGTCCTCAAAGAAATGGGCGTTGTAAAATAGACG
The DNA here is from genome assembly GCA_006844765.1 of Alphaproteobacteria bacterium. Lineage (GTDB taxonomy): Bacteria > Pseudomonadota > Alphaproteobacteria > UBA8366 > Aestuariispiraceae > SPJV01. The sequence goes on from SPJV01000214.1 coordinate 51,925, forward strand.
TCACTGGGCGCCTTCGACTCCATTACAACCGCGACATTTAAGCACGCAGGGTGTGTTTCAGCCCCATTCTGCACTACATATTTTCATGCTCGACAATAACTGTGGATTACAGGAGTACGGCATGAAAAGGCTCCCCTGCGTGCTTGCCATCGCATTGGCTCTGGCAACATTCGCTGCGCCCGGTTCTCAGGCTGCAGACGGCGAAAAACTGATGAAGAAGTGCAAGGCCTGTCACACCTGGAATGAGGGTGGGAAGAAAAAGGTCGGCCCTAATCTGTTCGGTGTCACGACTCGCCCTGCCGGCTCGTCTGAGGGATTCAAATACAGTAAGGGATTCAGAAAGGCTCAAGACGCAATCGGGATGTGGGATGATACGAAACTTGATGCCTATCTCGCAGACCCATCCCGATACTTGAAGAGCCTGGGCGGCGGCAGAAGCAGAATGACGTTCAAGCTCAAGAAAGAGAAGGATCGCGCAGCGGTCATCGACTATCTTGGCACGCTCAAATAGGTCCATTCAGGAAGACGCTCATCCCGCCGAACCGTGCTGAAATGCCGGTCGGCGGCTGAAACCAGTGATCGTTATGCTGCCACGATCTCCTGCCTGAACGGCGGTTCAATCGTGCTGTTAAGCCTTCAGATCGTTGTTGGTGTTATCCCAGGGCTTGGCTGGACAATGCCAGGACCTTAGCAGGGCCTTTTGGCGATGGTCGGTCACCCCGTTGCATTGCCACCGGCTCATCTACCGAAGTCATGCCCACGCTATCCAGGAATGCGCCGATCTCGGTCGCATTACCCATCCGGTCGACACGGATAAAACCAGGCATCTGCAAGGCTTCGATAAGTACAATCCCATCGGCTTCGCTTACCGCAGCGATTGGGCCGATAACAGCCCCCCGACCAAAGCGGCGGCGGACTGCGTATCCGGTAAGCGCACTGTCACGCTCAAGCACGACAATCTCGCCCGCATCCGAAAGGGCCGACAACAAGGCTCGCCGTTCGACACCACAGGCGCCCGCATCCAGCGAGACGATCTGGTCGAAATCCTCCGCCTGGGCCTTTCTGACGCCCGGCGCGAAACGAGCCTCGCGGGTGCAGTCGCCTTGCTGCTGAACGATAAAACCCGTCTCTTCAAATCCCAGTTTCTGATAGAGGGGACGCCCCGCTGCGGTCGCAATCAGGGAGATGCCGCGAGAGCCGGCCTTATCAAACAGGGCGGACATGATTACCCGACCAACCCCGCCGCCCTGACACGCGGGATCGACGATCACGAGACCCAATGTCGCGGCAAGTTCATTCTGGGGCCAGAGATAGCCGACGCCCGCTTTCCGGGATGTCTCAACATCTATCGCGACGACGCCAGAACCAAGAGACATCATCAACGCGATATCTTCTGATCGGTGAGGCCACTTAACAGCGCGTGAATACTCTGTAACCGTATCAAGGTCGCCCATTGATGCGGGTCTCAATGTCACTTCACGCGCCATCTTCATACTCCTCACGCAACAAATTCTGACTGCACATCAATGACTATCCCGAAACACCATTACGAGGCCAGGGCATAGCAGAGTGGGTCGCAAGGGGGATACCGGCGACCACGCTGGATTGATGGCTTGTCCGCACCGAAATTCTCGAAGAAACGGATTTCCCAAATCCTCGACAAATCCTGCTCCTCGAATGTTGAGAGGTCTACTCCAGACCTTCCCAACCGGGGGGCGGTTCCGGATCATCCGTGACCGGTTCCATAATCGGGCGTTCCAGCGGCTGACGGCCAGCCTTGATGGCCTTTGCGATTTCAATGGAAAGCTCTGCCTGTCCACACAGGCCGAGTTCAACCGGGGAGCGCGGGCGAAGATTGGCGGAGTTCCAATGAGACCGCTCCCGAATCGCTTTGATCGTCGGTTTGGTCGTCCCAATAAGCCGACCAATCTGTGCGTCATTAAGCTCCGGGTGGTGCTTTGCGAGCCAGGCGATGCCATCCGGCTTATCCGCACGTTTCGAGACCGGCGTGTATCGCGGGCCCTTGTGCCGAACGACCGGCTGCGGCAGATCACTTTCCGCAAGAGTCAGAAATTTATCAGGGTCGCCTTCACAGGCATCAATGTCTTCTTGTGAAAGCTGGCCACCTTGGACCGGGTCCAAGCCCTGCATACCGATTGCCACATCGCCATCGGCAATCGCCTGCACCTCAAGCTCATGCAGCTCCGTGAAGTCAGCGATCTGTTCGAAGCTCAGCGTCGTATTGTCAATCAGCCATACGGCGGTCGCCTTCGGCATCAGCAATCTGGGCATGGGGGCGGTTCCTTCGCTCTCTCATAGTCATAAGACCCCTGGGCGGCACACGCTCTGTTCCATAGGTGAACACCGCGCCGTCCGCGGCACGGTAAACCCTCAGGATTCAGGGGAAGTTGCGGCGCTTATACCAATGCATTGCCCGCGCCGCAAAGAAAAACGGCCCCGCCTTTCGGCAGGACCGTTTCGAACTCAAGTCATCCGGCCCGAAGACCGGAGAAAAGACTTAGGCCGCGACCGGCTTCATCATCTTTTCGACAACAACATTGGCATGCGCTTGCAGCGGCTCAATGGCATCGTTAGTGACTTTAACAGACATTTCGGAAAGCTTGGTGCCTTCGGCGACCAGCTTGTCGAAGCTCGTACGGGCGAGTTCCGTTTGGATTTCAACAACATCGCTGAGGGTCTTGGCGGTCATCAGAGTCTTCGTCGCTTCAACGCTCTGCTCAGCAGCAGCTTGAGCGTAAGCGAAGTAGGTTTTGCCGAACTCTTCTGCGCCTTTAGCGAAGATGTTGCCGGACTTAACGAAAGCATCGATGCCTTCTTTGTTCATAACGGCCAGTTCGTCATAACCCTTCAGTGCCGCAGCGGAGGCCTTTTCGACCTGTTCCTTCGTGGCAACAACGGCATTTTCGACTTGTTCTTTGGTTGCGGCAACAGCCTGTTCAACAGTCTGCTTGCCAACAGCAACAGCGTCTTCGATCTGTTTGGTATCGATCTTCGGAGCAGCGGTTTTCGCTTTGGTGGTCATGGTACAAATCCTTCTGTTTGTTGGGCGGCGCCAGCTTCCAACAAGCGAGGACCGTCCGGAGCTTCAGTGACACAAACACCGATATTTGTGCACTGCACAAAACTACAGAACCTATATGAGGGCTGGGTGTCACGGCGTCAAGTGAATTTTTGTGCACTGCACAAATTAAAATGTGGCGATGCACCAATCACTCTCTACGCCCGATCTTGCACCGTTAAAAACGGCGGTTAGCGCATCGCTGCACTATGGACGGAAGGCCATCTTTCATATAACCGAAGTTAGCGACAGTTTTAAGACGACACCGTCAATTTGACGGTCTCACGTTTACAGGGGGATACATGACCTATTGCCTCGCTTTGAAGGTTCGCGACGGCTTGGTTTGCCTCGCGGATGGGCGGATCACCGCCGGGACCCAGGTCTCTATGGCGCGAAAGGTCGATCTAATCGGTCCCGCAGGCAATCAGACCCTGGTCATGACATCCGGCTTGCGTTCAATGCGCGACAAGACTTTTGCATATTACAAACGGGAAATCGCGAAATCCGGCGGCGGTGGTTACGATACCATGTTGGACGCGGTCTCCGCCTATTGCGCTTGCTTGCGCCAGGTCCGCGATGAGGACCAGGAGGATTTGGAAGCATCAGAGCTAAAGGTCAATCTACATACGATCCTGGCCGGACAGCTTCGCAATGACCTGGAACCGGAGATCTTCCTTGTCTATCCGGAAGGCAATTGGATCGCTATCGACAAACGCACCCCGTTCCTGTCGATCGGCGAGACGAGCTATGGCAAGCCGATCCTCGACAGGGCGCTGACCCACGAAACCGACTTGGCGACCGCGATGAAACTTGCCTATCTGAGCTTTGATTCGACTCGCTTCAGCGCCGCCGATGTTGGCTATCCCATCGATTTGATTGTCCAACGGACGAACAGTCGGGATTGGCAGGAAGCGCAGTATGACTATGACGACCTGACCAAACAGCGCCAGTGGTGGAATCGAGAGCTCACCAAACTGGCGGAGGAAATGCCCGCCGGTCCGTGGACCGAATCACTGCTGGGCGGCGTGCATGCAGGTGGCCTTGTCGCAGTAAAGCGCGACTAACCCTTCCCCACCCCCCATCTTTACCGTCGGGGATAGGTGTTCCCTGTCGCTACCCCCTGGGCTTCCACGATCAAGTCATAGTGATTGTAGATATCGCGATGGACGAGTTCCTGTCGACGCGGGTCTGTATAATTCACAATCCTCTCCTCCCCCGCCGGCGCGATCAGCGGCGGAACCGAAGATCCATCGCGTCCAAACAGGATTGCCGGGAAGGCCAACGCCCTAAAGTCGGGATCCGGATGCTCCCAGACCTGGAAGTAAAACGCACCATCAATGCACGCTGCGGCCAGCCAGAAGAAGGATGGTGAGGCCAGAACCCGCCCCACCGGCGCGCCCTTCGTCACCCCGCTCTCGATCATGTCGAAACGAATTTCCTGCATCACATCCGGCGTGATCGTAAACTCACGGCGCTTTGGCTTCCAGGGACGCAGGATATCATCAATGATCGGCACCCTGGTAAAATCAACCGGGCCGTCCAGGACATCGACAGCCACCGCCACCAGTCCATCCGGGATGCCTGCCCCAGTTGACGGTGGCACCAAGTCGCCGTCCGAATTTTCAGGCGGCAGATTAACTTCATAAACCCGCACCTGACGGGCGCGGTTGGCGTAATAGGTCAATCTGTAGCGATCAGGTGTCGCATCGGTGCAGCCGGTGCGCACATCCTCCCCACTGATATGAGAGAACCAAACCAATCGCCGTTCAAAAGGATTAACGATCTTACCCTGGGACGAGCAGCCTTGTAGCAGCACACTCGCCAACAACACGCCACCCAAGATCCTGGAAGCGCTCATCAAAACGCGGGAGGTCGATAATTCTTTCATTGCAAGCACCCTCTACTGCAACAGCATTCCCGATCCGTTTGCCTTGCGAAACGCCGGATATTCCGGGATATTGTCTGACAGGATGCTGAAAGGCTACCCGGAAAGACAAGACGCGGCGATTCTGTAAGGTTTTTATTTCGCCGCGCAAATAAAAATAGGTAAAAGCCACACAACCTGAAGAATAGGCACAGAGTTTGCATGGAATTTTCTCACGCGACATTCGCAACCGGCGGCCTGTCCCGCCATTATGACCGTGAGGGGGATATGCGGAAATCCAACCTTGTGAGCCCGTTCTCGATTAACATCATCGGCGCTCTGGCCCTCCTGGCCACAATTCTGACCACAATTATGGCCGGGGTTAGCCCGGCTTCGGCACAGCACTATGCCTCTATCGTTGTGGATGCGGATACGGGCCGGGTGCTACATGAAAAAAATGCCGACAAGCGCTATCACCCGGCGTCACTCACGAAGATGATGACGCTCTATATGGTGTTTGATGCGCTGGAAGAAGGCCGCATCGATCTCGACACCAAGATTCAATTCTCCCGAAAGGCGGCTCGCTCGGAATGTGTGTGCCTGCATGTCGGTCGCGGCAAGTCGATCCCCCTCGAAACAGCGATCCTGGCGCTCGCGGTCAAGTCGGCGAATGATGTGGCGGTTGCCGTCGCGGAACATATGGGCGGCTCGGTCAAAGGCTTTGCCAAGCAGATGACAGCGCGGGCCCGGGCAATCGGAATGTCCAAGACCACCTTCCGGAATGCCAGTGGGTTGGAACATTGGCGCCAACTTTCCACCGCGCGGGATATGGCGACTTTGGGTATCCGTCTGCAGACGGACTTCCCACAGTATTACGACTATTTCAGCCGGACCCATTTCATGTTCCGCGGTAAACGGCACAAGACCCACAACAATCTTTTAAGCCAGTTTGAAGGAACGGATGGAATCAAAACCGGTTATATCCGCCGTGCCCGCTTCAATCTGGTCTCTTCCGTCACCCGCCCGGAAGGACGGCTTGTCGGTGTTGTTTTGGGCGGCGCGAAAGCCCGTATCCGTGACCGCATTATGAAACGCCTGCTGACCGAAGGTTATGAAAAGCTGGAAGCCATCAATGCACGCCGCCACCTGGTCGCCGAAGGACCGGGCCGGGCCATGGGTGCCCGACTTGAAGCGGCGCTTGCAAAGAATCCCTTCGTCAATGAGATCCCGCAAGGCGATGCGGATGGTGCCATGGCCGGCATCGAGCCAAAAGGAAATTGGATCATCCAGGTCGGGGCATTCGGGTCTCGGGAACGAGCCCGCAAGGCAGCCCAGATCGCCGTCTCCAAACTGGGCGGGCTCTCTGACGGGACCGGTATCCTTGTCGTGCCGAGCAAGAGCAAGAAACTCTACCGCGCCCGTCTGGACGGACTGGACAAGAAAGGCGCCTACAAGGCCTGCAAAGTTCTCAAGAAGGCCCGAATTGATTGCCTGGAGATCCAACCACGCCGGGCCGGTTAACGGGATCGCTTGGCAGGACTGTATCCTGCCAATCAGATCATTGTTTTACGCCTCATAGTGTTGAATACACCACACAATGATATCGCATGGGGTTTCCGCTCACGCGCTTCCCAGACTAGTATCCGCGCGAAGCTGACGACGGGATTCAGCATTTCTCTAACATAGGAGTACGCGCGCGATGGCCATTGCAATAGACAAGTTTAAAGCGACCTGGGATTTCCGCGGACATCGCGGGTTGGTGCAGGTCAAAGGCTCTGATGGCGAACCTCAATCCTTCCGCGTTAACGACCCGAATGAATTCAGCGCGGCCGTTGATCTGTTGCGCGGCGGCTCGCAAGCTTTTGTCGATGGTCAGAAGATCTTTATCGGCGACACGGATTTCGAATAACGCACCCTGACCACCTTCGCGGACCGGTCCCGTCCTTTGGGGGCTTGGCAAGCCCGCATCGAAACGACATCCTGGTGTTTGGTCACGCATTTTGGCTTTCCAAACACGCGGTGACTGTTTTTGGTCCCGGGGGGAATTCTCGGCAGAATCTGAAACCAAGGCCAAAGCCGTTCAGATATTCGAGGACGACACCGAGGTCATGGAAAAGGCCGGTCGCCCCTATCGTTACGGCTGATCGTTGTTTGCGTGAAATTGAAACCGGCATGAGGTGACCCTTGCGCCGGTTTTCTCTTCAAAATCCGTCCCATGCTTCGAGGCATCTGGTATGATTAGATATGACTTCACAGGCCGCGTTGCCGTGGTAACAGGGGCCGGGGGCGGCATGGGCTTGGAGATCGCCACGCTGATCCTGGAAGCTGGTGGCCGTGTCGTGATGATCGACCTGAAGCCGGAACCCGCTGACCTGCCCGGTGATCCCGACCAAAGGCTCTATGCCCAGGGCGACCTGACAGACGCCGCCTTTGTCACAGAGACGATCAATCATGCAGCAGAGCGTTTTGGGCGGATCGATTACCTGGCCAATGTCGCGGGCGTGATCTTGTTCGGTAAGGATGTCTCCCTGCTCGATATAGACCTGGATGTCTGGGACCGGGTTTTTGATATCACCTTGAAGTCGATGGTCCACACCGCACGGGCGGCGGTTCCGCATATGAAGGCAGCCGGCGGTGGCGCGATGGTTCATTTTTCCACCGTCCAATGCCTGCGCGGCGACCCTGCACCGCAGGATGCCTATTCGACATCAAAGGCGGGCGTAGGGGCTCTATCCCGATCCTTGGCCATGCAGCTCGCCACCGATGGAATTCGTTCCAACACGATTTATCCTGGTCCATCGCAAACCCCGATGCAGGATCGCTGGGACAGTGCCGACAAAGTCGATGCGGTCGCCGATGTCATCCCGCTAGGTCGGGTCGGAACAGCAAAAGACATGGCAAATGCGGCCTTGTTCCTGCTGTCCGACAATGCCGGCTATATCACCGGCATTGATCTTGTCGTCGATGGCGGGTTGCTGCTCCGATAATACCTATTCCGCCGGCGCCGGTTCCGGCGTAGCCCCCCCATCATCATCCGATTTCGGTTGGTTCTTCTTCGCCAGCGCTTCCGCCTTCTTGTCGCGGCGGCGTTGCGCAAAACCCGCCATATTGGCCCGCAGCATCAAGGCGCTGGGCGTGACGAGCAGGGTCAACAAAGTCGCGAAGGCCAAGCCAAAGACGATCGCCGTCGACAGTTGAACCCACCATTGCGTTGAGGGCGCACCGGTCGATACCTCCCGGGTGATAAAGTCGATATTGATCTGTAGAACCATCGGCAACAGCCCAAGAATCGTCGTCACTGTCGTCAACATGACTGGCCGCAAGCGCTGTGCACCGGTTCGAAGAATGGCAGACCGCGCGTCCTTGGATATCTTCACCAGCCGATCAAAGGTATCGATCAGCACGATGTTGTTGTTCACCACGATGCCGGCGAGTGCGATGACACCAATACCGCTCATCACAATGCCGAAGGGTTGCCCGATGGCCAATAGACCCAGCAAGACGCCCACCGTCGACATCACTACCGCGAACAGGATCAGGAAGGCAGAATAAAAACTGTTGAACTGGGTCACCAGAATGATCGCCATCAAGAAAAGGGCCACCGCAAATGCCTTCATCAGGAAGGCCTGGGCGGCCTGCTGCTCTTCATCCTCGCCCTTGAAAACAACCTCAACGCCATGCGGCAGTTCAGCCGTCTCCAACCATGCCTTGATCTCGCGCACCTTGTCGTCAGGCAGGACACCTTCTGCGACATCAGCCTTAATGAACATGATGCGGCGGGTATCGACGCGGCGCAGCATTCCGGTGCGCTGTTCCGCCGTCCGTTCGACGAAGTTTCCGACCGGGATCGGCCCCATTGGGGTGTTCACACGAATATTGTCCAGCTGATCGAGGGTGCGATACTGCTCAGGGAAGCGGGCAAGAATATCCACCTCATCATCCGAGTCATCCGGGCGATAGTCCGAGACCTTCAATCCCTTCGTCACAAGCTGCACAAAGGACCCGAGAATAGAGACATTCGCTTCGAATTTCGCAGCCTGAACCCGATCAATGGAAAGCTTCCATTCGATGCCCGGCACCGGGCTCGAATCTTCGATATCGACAAGGCCGGAGACAGTTCCCAGTTTTTGGCGAACAATTTCGACCGCTCCATCCAGCAGAGCCGGGTTGCGCGAAGCCAGTTGGATATGCACGGCCTTTCCGACCGGCGGTCCGGCTTCCGGTTCCCGAACTTCAATCCACAACCCCGCAATATCCGCCGTCCGTTCCCGCAAATCCGCCTTGATCTCAGCCGCTGAACGCCGCGTATCCCAATCGGTGAATTCGATCTGGACCTTGCCGATGATATCTTCGGCCTCATCATCCCGCGCTTCAAAGTTCCCGGCGGAGGTATAAACCGTCGCCAATTCACCGCGCTCAGTTTGCAGGGCGAGAATGCGCTCTTCCACTTCAGCGACCAGGGCGTTCTTCTCCCGAACCGCCAAGTTACCGCGCCCGTGGATATTGACGATGATCTGTTCCGGTTCCACAGAGGGAAAGAATTCAACGCCTTTGCCATAGGTGCCATAGGCCATGACCGTGCCGATCAATGACGCCAGGGACAATCCGATCACCAGGCTCGGTGCCTTAATGGCAAAGCTGAGAAAACGCACATAGAGGCCGGTCAGGCCGCCAATCTGCGTCAGATCAATGCCTTTGTCGTCGTCACCGGCATCTTCCGGCTCCGCAGCCATGGCTTTTGCGGCCTCTGGATCAGTATCAACTTTCTCCAGCAGCCGACCCGACAAACCGCCCAACCAATAGCCGAGGATGGCACCGCCCAGACCGAAACCGATCGCAAGCAGCGGGACCGGAAGACTATAGGTCTCCGCCAGGCCGCTCCCGACACCACCACCGATAACCGCCAAGGCCAGCATCACGATCAAACGAACGACCGTGCCCAGATTAGCACCGAGAACCGGAATAAAGATCAAAGCCATCGCCAAGGACGCAGACAGGGTCGCGATCAGCGTGATGGGTAGGAACTTCATGAACTCGCCAACAATACCGGGCCAAAACATCAACGGCAGAAAGGCTGCCAGTGTCGTTGCCGTAGATGCCGCAATCGGCCAAGCCATCCGCTTCGCCGCCAGACCAAAGGCCTCTTCCTTCGGCACGCCTTCCGCAAGCTTCCGATCCGCATATTCAGTAACGACGATGGCGCCATCAACCAACATGCCGACAGCAAGGATCAGCGCAAAGAGCACGACGACGTTAACCGTCAGCCCTGCAGTCGCCAGCACCAGGATACCCGCCAGGAATGACCCCGGAATAGCGACACCGACCAACAAACCGCCGCGCAACCCGAGCGCTGCCACGATAACGACCATCACCAGCAACACTGCAGACAGAACATTGTTCTGCAGATCGGTCAGCATCTGCCGGATATCAGAGCTTTTATCCTGAGAGAAGGCATAGTCGACGGTCTCAGGCCAATACTGGGATTCCTCGATCACCAAGGCGCGGACCGATTCGATGGTATCGATGATGTTTTCGCCGGTGCGCTTGGAGATTTCGAGCGCCAGAGCCGGCTTCCCATCGACGCGGGCAAAGGTCGTGACATCCTTGAACGACCGGCGAACTTCCGCGATGTCCTGCAACCGGACGACGGCATCGCCATCAACAACGACCGGGATATTCAGAATGTCCTGCACATCCTCATAGAGGCCTGGAACTTTGATCGAGAACCTGCCCGACCCGGTATCCAGAGCCCCCGCAGCGATCAAGACGTTGGAGCCATCAATCCGCTGCAGCAAATCGGCGAGTTCCAGGCCATAGGCCTCCACGCGCATCGGGTCGATCAGAATATCGACAGCCTCTTCCCTGTCGCCGGAAATATTGGCTTCCAAAACAGTCGGGATCGTTTCGATCCGGTCCCTGAGATCGCGCGCCAGACGGATAAGAGCTCGTTCCGGCATGTCACCGGATAGGGTTACGACCAGAACCGGGAAGAGGCTTAGATTCACCTCATTCACCGTCGGCTCGTCCGTATCGTCGGGCAGCTCCGGCTTTCCTTTATCGACACCTTCGCGGACATCGACCAAGGCGGTATCCGCATCGAATCCGGCCTCGAATTCCAGCAACACATTCGCCCCGCCTTCATAGGCGGTCGAACGCATTTCCTTCACCCCTTCGATTGATTGCAGCTCTTTTTCCATCGGGCGAACGAGCAGCTTCTCCGCATCTTCAGGCGAGATGCCCTCGTGATGCATGGAGACATAGATGATCGGAATATTGATATCCGGATCGGCTTCCTTCGGGATATTTACATAAGCCAGGAAACCCGCGACCAGGATGAAGACCAGCAACCCGATAACGGTTCGGGACCGGTTAAGTGCCGCATCAATCGGTGACATGGTTGTTACTCGCTTCCGCCTTGAAGGGCGCTGATATTAAGCGGGGAGGCTTTCACCAACGTGCCCGGCTTCACATATTCCTGACCAACCGCGATCACGCTGACTTGGTTCGGAAGGCCCGTTACCCACATGCCCTTCGCCGTGTCTTCCGCGATCTGAACAGGATAAAACACAACACGGCCTTCTTCATTGACACTCTTCACGCCGACTTTGCCGATCTCGTCCAACGTCAGAACAGCCGGTGACAACAGATGTGCCATCGTTTGGCGAAGCGGAAGACGCACTGTTGCGGTCAGGCCTTCGCGGACCTTGCTCTCCGTGTTAGGGATCTCGACTTCAACGGCGAAAGTCCGGGTGTTTTTGTTCGCCGCCGGGGCGATCCGCGCGACCAGGCCATGAACGGTAGAGCCATCGATTAATTCGACATCGGCCACGGCACCTTCTCCAACCGCCGCGATCTCACCCTCCGACACCTGGATCTCAACAATGACCGGGTCGAGATCGACAATTGTCACGATAGGATCACCGATCTGCACGAAATCACCGATCTCAACTTCCTTGGTTTCGACAATACCGTCGAAAGGAACCTTGGTGATCGTCTTGCTGATCTCGATACGGATCTGTTCCAACTGAGCCTTCGCCGCCGACAGGGCTGCCTCTGCAGCAGCGCGTTTTGTTTCGGATTGGAAGCCCTTTTTAGCCAATTTTTCCGCCGCCTTGCTTTCTATTTTCCGCTGCGCAATCAGGGCTTCAGCCTCTTTCAATCGGGCGTAGCGGTCACCGGTCGCGACGCGCGCAAGCTCCAGCCCTTCTTCGACGGGTTGGGTCTCTTCCACACCAAGCTTGGTCACCCGCCCCGATGCTTCAGCCCTGACAGTGACCCGTCGGTCGGCAGCCGTGCGCCCGGTGATGCGGAGCATGGCGCGGTGAACCTTGGCATGGCTTTCAACGACGCGGACGCCAACAGGGTCCTGTTCCGGCTCGACTTGCTCAGGCTTTGCAGCCTCTTCAGTCGCCGCCTCGGCAGGCGGTGTCTGGCCATCAACCTGTCCTGACATGATCCAGGCGGAAGCGCCCGCTGCCAGGAAGATCGCGATGACGAAAGACGGTTTAACACGAAGTTTCATGGGTCCCACCCTTACTCTGCCGCCTGGACCAAATCGGTCCGGCCAGCTGCGTCGATGAATGCTTCTCGGTTCTGAACCAGATAATCCAAGGCACTTTGATAAATCGCCACGCCGAAACCGTGGACCAGGCGCGGCCCGCGATGCCCAGCTTCGGCGAATTCACACTCAGCCATCCGCTCCAACTTCTCGCGATAAGAGGCTATGCGGGCATCAATAACTTCAGCCACCCATTCCGGCGACTGGTGGTCCGTAAAAAAGAGAATGAACAGGAAGTCCGACTTGTACTTGTCGTCCGGCGGCAGCTTGTGCATTGCATCAAGCAAGGCATGATGGCCGGCATCCGTTATGCTGTAGACCTTCTTGTCCGGGCGCCCATCCTGGGCGTGCTCCACACAGGTCAACAGCCCCGCCTGGGTCAAACGCCCCAGCGCCGGGTAAATTGAGCCATAGGCCCCTTCCGCAAAATGACTGAAGGGTCCTTCCTCGAAATGCTTGCGGATCTCATATCCGGAAGCCTCACCCAGGGCGAGGACGCCGAGGCAGGTCGTCTTGATATCCATAGTCACTATTCCCCTTTGCGACAGGACATAGGCAGTCGCAAACCATATATCAAGTCGAAATATATCGTTTCGATATATGCACCCTCTGCAAGGCAGGGTTTCCAAAAACGGGAGGCTCCGTGAAAGACCCGATAGTAAACTCTGCCCATCAGTACTACGCTGCTCCGTGTTGTTTCCGTCGCTAGATCGAAAGTTTTTCCCCATGCCCATGCCGGATCGTTCCGCCAACAATGCCCTGGCCGGCATTTTTTGGATGCTTGTCACGACGCTGTTCTTTGTCAGCGTCACTGGGATTGTGCGGTTTCTGGGCACCGAGCTTCCGGCGGCGGAGTCAGCGTTTATCCGCTATGCAATCGGGCTCGTCATGATCGCCCCATGGCTTATCCCGGCGTTAAAGAACCCACCCACCGGAAAGCGTCTGGCGATCTATGCTGCGCGGGGAGCATCGCATGGCGTGGCCGTGATCCTGTGGTTCTTCGCCATGGCGCGGATCCCGGTCGCGGAAGTAACCGCGATTGGCTACACATCTCCCATCTTTGTAACCATCGGGGCGGCGATTTTTCTGGGAGAACGGTTTCAGGCGCGCCGGATCGGTGCCGTGTTGGTCGCCTTCCTTGGCGCCTTCATCATCCTCAGGCCCGGCTTCCAAGAGCTCAACGTCGGCCAACTTGCACAGCTAAGTGCGGCTCCGCTATTCGCGTGCTCTTTCCTACTGGCCAAGAAAATGAGTGATGGGGAGAACCCCAATGTCATCGTCGGCTGGCTATCCCTGTTCTGCACTATCACGCTGCTGCCTTTCGCTCTGGTCGATTGGCGAACACCGTCATGGGAGGAAGTTGGTCTGTTGACCCTCACCGCCGCCCTGGCGACGCTCGGCCATATCAGCATGACTCGCGCCTTCAAGGCAGCACCGATTACGGTGACACAGCCGGTTGGCTTCCTGCAGTTGGTCTGGGCGGCAATTTTGGGCGTCGTCGTTTTCGGCGAGCCCCTAGATCCCTTCGTCGTCGCCGGCGGCGCCATCGTTGTGGCCGCAGCAACCTTCATTTCTCACCGGGAAGCCTTGGTCGCCAGGCGCGCAACAACCCCACCGGCAGCCGCGACGAAGACCTAAGCTCTAAACTTCTGAATCCTAAAGTCCTAGATCTTGGCGATCCCGCTGCCGGCAATGCCACCAAGCGCCTGTTCAATCAGTGCCCGGGCTTCTTTCCATACGGCAGCCCGCCACTCCATATCCTTCGGGTAACCGGTAACCTTACCTTCCGGTTCAGCAATAGAATCCAGGAGATATTGGGCGGAGTAGGTTCCGAACTCAACGGCGACGGGAATGGCGACAGCGGCGCCGGCTCCCAAGGCCAAGCGGTCAAATCCACAACCGGTCTGGGCACCCCCGATGCTTTGCGCCCGTTTCAACTTCGTCGGGTCTCGCCCCAGCCAGGTTGCGACACGGGCCCAATCAGCACCACTTGCCGCCGCATCAGGGAAGATTTCCATCGCCCCATATTTGCCGGGGCCGGTCCGGAAATCCAGCACCAGCACGCGCTCGGCCCCCTCCAGATACCGATCAACAACCTGCTGCGCCGTCTCCCGTGTCCAGGCCGGTGGCGCCATAGAGGAAAGCGTCATACGAGACAACCGGTCACGATCAAAGGCTTGTGCCTCTTGGTACCGCGCGAAACGCCGATCCGCCTCGTTCAGAGTAGGATCATCCCATTGCGCCCGATCCGAGCCCGACCTCACACCGGGATTGCTGCCCAACGTCGGCTCCTTCCGGCTTTCGCCCGATGCATCTGGCATCGGCTCACGAAATCGCGCCCAAGTCGGTCCTTGCATATTGACCCCATGCACCAGAACCAGCGCGACATCACGGGGAATAGCCCGGATGATGCCGCGTTCCAAACATCCCAAGACGACCCCAGCGCCAACCAACCCGGCCGAACCTTTTGAGCCGCTGCAAAGAACAACGGCGCGCCGCGCCCCTGGGGCGCCGAGACGTGCAACATCCGCATAGGGCGGCGTATCCCCATCCGCCGCCGCGGCATCTCCCGCATAGGCCCGCGCACGAACGCCCAACCGGCCACAAGCCGCAAGGAAGCGGTCGCGGGCGATTTCGCCGTCATCACTGAAGATATCGGCGCCTTCAAAGGCGGGAGGGTGGTTGCGTTTATCCATGGGGCACTAATTTGGGATAAGCGACCGGTCCGCGCAATTGCGATGTCGAGAATTGATCACTGGATTTTTCCCCGGATGCACAGTTACGTGACTTGCCTTCCGACACCACCCTCCCATACTCTTCATTCATGAGAACACGCATAAACACCTTCGTCGCCGCGTTGTTTGCCTTTGTGCTGGCCGGCACAGTTCAAGCTGCCGCAGATCAGAGCGACCCGCGCTTGGACAGCATGTTTGAGATCCTCGAGTCCGACACGCTGGCCCCCAGTGAAGCCGGTCCCTTGTTAGGGGCAATCTGGCGCATCTGGACAGAAACCGGCGATGTTCGGGGCGATACCTTAATGCGCGACGGCACGAATGCGATGAATTCCCAGGATTTCGACGGCGCGATTACCATCTTCACGGCGCTGACGGAGCATTTGCCGAATGTCGCCGAAGGGTGGAACAAGCGCGCGACGGTTTATTACCTTGCCAACCGGTTCGAGGAATCAATCGCCGATGTGGAAAAAACCCTGGCGTTGGAGCCTCGTCATTTCGGCGCGCTGTCCGGTCTGGGGCTGATTTATATGCAACTTGATGAAACGCGGGCTGCTGTAAAAGCCTTCGAAAAGGCATTGGAGATCAATCCCTATATGCCATTTGTGGAGATACATCTTCGTCAGCTTCGGGAGAAGCTGGAGGAAGAACGGATCTGATCCCGTGTTGTCCCGGTTGGCGATTTTTGCGCTGTCCTTTCTGGCCAGCACCGTATCTGCCGCAGGATTGCCGCCCGACCCCTTCGCACCGCCAACAGGCCTATCCCAAGATAGATTAGCCCAGTATGAGCGGGGTCGGCTGATCTTCAGCGCCCATTGGCGACCAAGCGGCACAACGGGACCCGATGATTTCGAAGGCCTCGGCCCGCTCTATAATCGCATCAGCTGCGCCAGCTGCCATAATGCCGGCGGGCGTGGTCGCGCCCCCGATGACCCGAGCCGCCCTTTCCTCACCGCCCTGATCCGTATTGGGATGCGTGAAGCCGATGGAACTGTCGGTCCCCATCCCCATTTCGGGACCCAGGTCCAGGACCGCGCCGTGCCGGGTGCAGCACTGGAATCACGCATCTCGCTCGCATGGGAAGAAACGACTGGAAGCTTCGCAGATGGCGAAGAATACAGCCTGCGCCACCCGGTATTGACCATCCGCCCGGACCCGGGCCCGAACGCCGTTGCGTCAATCCGTGTCGCCCAGCCGGTGCGGGGGCTTGGTGCCTTGGAAGGACATGAAGTCGGTTTCGGATGGAAAGGCGCGCAACCAGACCTGCGCCATCAAAATGCAGCAGCCATGTCCGGCGATATGGGGCTGACCAGCACCTTGTTCCCAGAGCCCGCTTGCCCATTAGAAGAGCAGACATGCGGCGGCGGACCGGATGAGGTAGGCGATAGCCGCCTCGACGATCTAACCCATTTCATCCGTTTGCTGCCGGCACTTCCTCCCCACGCAACTCCGAATGACCAAGAAGGTGAAAAGCAGTTCAAGGCACTCGGCTGTGCAGCCTGCCACGACCCGTCCCGCCCCGCGATGACAGATATGCAATTACATGACATGGGTGCCGGGCTTGATGATGGTCTGCCGGAAGGTGATGCGGAGAGCTTCGAATGGCGCACACAGCCGCTGCGTGGATTGGGAACAATCCTAAGTCGGAACCCGAAGGCCCCGCTGTTACATGATGGGCGTGCGCGCGGGCCGGCAGAAGCCATCCTATGGCATGGAGGGACCGCACAGGCATCGGCGGATGGCTTTAAGCGGTTGCCTGCATCGGCGCGAAATGCCCTGATCCGGTACTTGGAAGGTCTATGAGCGATATCGTCCTATATGGCTATCACTACAGCGTCTATGCACGGATCGCGAAGATGGTGTGCCTGGAAAAAGGCATTCCCTTCACCTGGTCGGAGATTGACCCCTTTGCCGACCCGCCCGACCCTCGCATGGAAGCACTTAATCCATTTGGCCGTGTTCCCATCCTGGAACAGGGGCCTTTCCGGCTTCATGAAACCCAGGCGATCACCCGCTATCTGGATGAAGCGTTCGATGGACCTTCGCTTCAACCGGATAAACCCAAGGACCGGGCACGGATGGCGCAGGTTATCGGTATTGTCGATTCCTATGCTTATTGGCCCCTGGTCAGACAGGTCTTCGCACAAGCCGTTTTCGCCCCTGCCGCCGGCGAAGAATGGGATCCGGCGGAAGTGGAAGCCGGCCTGTCCGCCGCCCACAAGATCCTTGATGCGCTCAACAGGCTATCTGGCGACGAAGGCATTCTGAATGGCACAGTGATCACCCTCGCCGACCTACATCTCGCCCCCATGATCGCCTACTTCACGCAAGCCCCCCGCGCCACGGCGATGGTTGAGCAACGACCGGGACTATCCGCCTGGTGGCAGGCTATACAGGCCCGAAACAGCCTGATTGACAGTGACCCTGGACTACCAGCCACCCGACGATGAGGGAAAGGTGGACCTATATCCAGGCCGCCGACGCCATCACAACGATTAGAACCCAACGAGCAACCATCGCTTAGAGGATATTGTGTTTCGGCGGCATCGCATGGACCGGTGCCGGGCCGGGATCGGGAAGGTAATCGATCAGGATATTGATCCGGCGGCGCTTCGATTTATTGCGCACCTGATGCTGGACGCGATTATTGAAGTCATAGGCCTTTCCCACCCGCATCATGAAGCGCTTTCCGGCGATCTTATATTCAACGCCCGGCGGTGAAACGAGTGGAATGTGAACCCGATGCGCCCGTGCGGCCATCGGTTGACCATCGATATGCGGTTCAATGCGGGTACCGGGAGCCATCTCAACAATCGCGATCCGGTGTACCTGGCCAGTAGGCGTGCGGATATAGTCTATAGCCTGATCAACCAAGGGCTCGATGATGTGCCGATGACGTTCCCAAGCCGGGAAGACATTGACCTCCCCCATATCATTGGCCGCTTCCACCGTTGGCATCAGCGGTTCCGGATCAAAGCCCTCCTGCTTGCACCAATCGATAAGCAAATGAGTCATGGACCGCAC
>SPJV01000030.1 GCA_006844765.1 Alphaproteobacteria bacterium
GGCCATCTTAAGGATCGCATCCCGGGAATCTGCAACCGCAATAAACCGCGCGTTGTGGCAGAATTTTGCACCAACAACGCCGCTCGCCTGTTCCAGATCGCTGCCAGACAACCCGGCCCACGCAGCAGGCAAGTCAGCGCGCTGTTCGAACGTGTCGCCCGACAGCTTGATACCGTTCAACGTCCAATCCTTGCCCCGCGGGATAACCACGAACAGGATGTGATCAGCCTCGGCTTTGTCCAACGCGGACCGGTACGGCATACCCATCGGCAGCTCTAGGATCTTCGAAGCCCCCGCTTTTTCAACGGCTTCCAGCGCTATGCCAAACGACCGCGCTTTGGCGGCCATGTTCCGGATCTGGGCTTCGACAAAAACGCGGGCGACAGGCAAAGCCGCCATAAACGCGTCATCATCGGCTGTGGGCGACGGGTCGTCAAACACGGGTTTCAGGCTGCCCAGCAAGGCAGGCAGCGTCATGACAGCCAAAGGCCCAGCGACAGACGGTTCCATCGCGCCATTATCCAGCAAATCAATCGGAAGTACAAAGTTGTGGTCGAACTTGGCATGGATCACCTCGCGATCCTCCGCCGGCACATTCAGTGCTGCCAGATAATCCCGCCCGTACTGCGCCCAGATCAGCCCGAACGAGCTATAGGGCTGCTCGTCTTCTCGCAGCGGGCCAGGGCGCTGATGGTGATCGAAAATCCGCGCGTCTGCGTTATAGGCACCACCCACGTCATAAATAATCTTACCTTCACCTGGGCTGATCATGTCCCGATCCCGGCTGCGCACCAGCTGGGCTTGCGGAAACAGGCGCGTCAGGATGACCGAGGATAAAAGCTCATCCGCGTGGAAGCCGCCTGAATGCGTGACAAGATGGGTGATGGTCATAGAGGCCGCTCCGCAGGATAGGGCAAAGGAAAAGGCGACCCGATAGGCCGCCCTTGGATATATGTTGCGCAACCTCTTTTCAGATGAGCGCAGACAGATCAAGGCCAGCCATGCACCCATCGCAGTTTGCCGCAACAAACAGCGCGCCTGCGACATGATTTATCGTGTAGAGTACCCTTGAAGGTCGTATTTCGCCCAGCATCGCCAATCCAAGCCAGCTTAAATCAATGGGACAAAGGCGGCTTTCCATGCGACACACAACGATCCAACCAGAAATTACCCGTATGCCCTTTACCACCGACAAAGGGGCGGGCGCACGGGCGCGTATTGGGTTGCTGGTGCTGGAATCCGACCAAACCAT
>SPJV01000031.1 GCA_006844765.1 Alphaproteobacteria bacterium
GTTTGCCAATTGGCCTTGATTGTACCCCAACGGGTCACTTCCAGCTCTGGCTCGTTCCACAGTGTCACCAGCTCCTCCGGCTCGAACCCAAGGGCTTTGATCACCAAATCGGCGCCTTCGACATAGTCGGCACCTTCGATCACTTCGGGGGAACGGCGGCCTGTCGCATCGGGCTGACCCAATCGCATTTTCTGAACCATCACACCGTCAACGGGTGATCCGGTAAAGCCTTTTGGCGCGCTGAGCCACACGAATTCCACGCCTTCTTCTTCGGCGTTCTGGGTTTCGCGCTGACTGCCCGGCATATTTGCGCGGTCACGGCGATACAGGCATTTCACGCTGGTCGCACCTTGGCGGATAGATGTGCGCACACAATCCATCGCGGTATCGCCGCCGCCGATAACGACGACGCGCTTGCCTTCGGCGTTCAGCTCGCCATTGTCGAATTCTGGCACCGGGTCGCCAAAGCTCTTGCGGTTGCTTGCAGTCAGGAAATCCAGCGCTTTGACGATGCCATCCGCGCCAGCACCCGGCCCGCCAAGATCACGGGATTTGTAAACGCCCGTCGCGATCAGAACGAAAGTGTGTTTGGCACGGATGTCTGCAAAGCTGATGTCTTCACCAACATTGGTGTTCAGCTTCATTTCGACGCCGCCGTCTTCCAGCTGCGACACGCGCTTTAGCACAATGTCTTTTTCCAGCTTAAAGCCTGGGATGCCGTAGGTCAGCAGGCCACCGCCGCGGTCATAGCGATCATATACGGTTACCTGCAGGCCCGCGCGCCGCAACATGTCCGCCGCGGCCAATCCACCAGGTCCTGCCCCAATGACACCAACGCTTTCGGTTCGTTCAACGCTTGGCGCGATGGGTTTAACCCAGCCATTTTCAAATGCTGCGTCGGTGATGTATTTTTCAACCGAACCGATAGTAACTGTGCCGTGGCCGGACTGTTCGATCACGCAGTTGCCTTCGCACAGACGGTCCTGCGGGCAGATACGACCACAGATTTCCGGGAATGTGTTCGTGGCTTGCGAAATCTCATATGCTTCCTGCAGGCGGCCCTCAGCGGTCAAACGCAGCCAATCCGGAATGTTGTTGTGCAATGGACAATGGCTCTGGCAATAGGGCACGCCGCACTGGCTGCAGCGGCTTGCTTGCTCTGCTGCTTTGTCGGTCGCATATTGCGCGTAGATCTCGTTGAAGTCTTCTTTACGCAGATTCGGAGGCCGTTTTTCGGGCATCTGTTTATCT
>SPJV01000121.1 GCA_006844765.1 Alphaproteobacteria bacterium
AAGGTTCGAGAGGGTTGTGGTGGGGCGGCCGCGATGGGTTGGGATCGCCGAGGCCCGGGGGGGGCCGGCCGAGCCTTCGGTTGGCCCTTGACACCAAGCGGCCCACACGATTGCCATTAAGGATTAATTCGATTGGCAAACACCAGACTACTTTGATCGAGGGCGGTGAGCTGGCGGGGAGTGGGTGGTCCCCCGGGGGTTGTGGAGACCCGAGAGGGGTAGCGTGACCGAATTGCTCTTGGTGTTCACCCCGGCAGACCCGCTGGAGCTTGATGTGCCACCATCAGTATTAATGGTCTTCGATTCAAAGGGGCTGTAGTACAATTTGAAGGGAGCCTTTTAATCTCTCCCTTCAAATCAAAGGTCTTTTAGACCAAGTTTAAAGGAAGCCCCTTCAAATCAAGGTGTTGCAAGACATAACTCGAATTAACTCGAGAACTTCAAGAACAAAAGTGGTCAGAACCGGGACCGAGGCCGCCGTGGTTGACCGTGGCACCCCGGTGGCTCGTGCTACCCCGACCACTGTTGATGCAACCCACTTGCTCGCCCAAACACACACCGGACATTAAAAAACTTAACAGACTTGGATGGACCACCGTTGAGAACCGTGGTGTTTGGGGCCGTCAACCGGTGCACCCGGCAACCACGCGGTCACCGTACCACCGTACCACCTCCTACCACCCCCTGCTCGGCCCCACACACCCCCCAACACCCCCACACCCCACCATTCTCGGTCTCTCATTTCTAGTCTCACGATGCACCCTCTCGATCGCACACTTCTGATCAACCACACTCACCCAACCACTCCCAGCGCTCTCAACGCACCAGACCCACCCCCGGCACCCGGCTACTCACACCGCCCACCCCCCAACCCAACTTGCTTTGTCCGGTTCTTCGCACCACACTCAAAACGCTCACACCCGGTGCCGGTGCCGATTGGAGCGAGACAAGGTGCGAGGTGCTGGGTTATGGTGGGGCTGAGGTGGCGGCCGGCCACCCTGACCACCGCCGGCTTGACTGCTTGCCCCTTTCATTGATGGTTGATCCAAAATCGTAACTCCCGCCAACAGTGGCAAGTGGGACTCTCGATTGACAGTGAGCTGCGGTGCTACCAAGGTTCGAGAGGGTTGTGGTGGGGCGGCCGCGATGGGTTGGGATCGCCGAGGCCCGGGGGGGGCCGGCCGAGCCTTCGGTTGGCCCTTGACACCAAGCGGCCCACACGATTGCCATTAAGGATTAA
>SPJV01000037.1 GCA_006844765.1 Alphaproteobacteria bacterium
GATAGCGTTTTGACAGCGCATGTTCGTGTTGACCTAACGGACAGTTTGTCGTCGATCACCCCTGACGTCCCAATTATCAAAGAGTTCTGAATAGACAGGTCGAAGAGCCTTGCAGAATCCTAGAGGTCGTTGGTTTAACGGTGCTCTAAGCCGGCCCAGTCTTTGATCTCAATGCGCCCACGACCGAGATCCACCAGGCCATCCTTTTTCCACCCTTGCAGGATCTTGTTGACCGACTCTCGGCTGATCCCGACCAGTTCTGACAGCTCGGTTTGCGAGACGATGACCTCCCGCATTCGAATGCCATGCTGCTTGGCTGCCTGTGCTTCTGACAAGTGTCGAAGTTTTCGGGCCAGCCGTTGTTCGGAATTCAGGAACGCCGATTCCTCTGTCTGGACATTAAGCCAGCGCAGGCGCGCGCAGAGGAAATTCAGCAGCGGGATCAGAACCTTCGGATGTTTATCGACCAAACGCCAGAAGTCGGCGCGGTGAATGACCATAAGGGCTGTGTCCCGGCTCGCAATCGCATCAGCGGTACGGGGTTCCCCGTCGATGATGGCGATCTCTCCAAAAAGCTCACCCTGGGTCAAGTGATTGACCGTTCGGTGTTCGCCGTCTGCCGATGCAATTTGGATTGCGATGGTGCCGCTCAAGACGCCAAACATGGCGTCGCCCTGGTCACCTTTTTGAAAGACCGTGGATCCGCGCGCAACTGACCGATGTCGGGCGATCTGAGTTACATCACGTCGCTCATCATCCGACAGGTCCGCAAAAAGGACATGCTGTGCGAGTAGTTCCGCTATATCCATCTGCTTGTGCCCCACGAGAGTGTCTATTCCACTCTCTCAGGGTACAGTCTGACCGTTTTTTGCCTATGTTGCAATCAGGCGGATTGACGAGTCTTTGAAGGACGGACTGCCATCATTGCATTGATCGCTTCCGTTTCTAGGGACAAGGCATGCGCAACTTGGGTCGCTGTCGACGCTGAGCGGAGTTTGTCGCGTGCGTAAGCCAGCTGTTCAAGGCCTTGGTCGATGGCATTCATATCATACCGGATGTCGCCATCCCGACGGCCCATCTGCCGACGCTCTTCGCCGAGATAATCTGTATTGTTGTTGCTCGGGGCGTGCGCAGTGCGAAGGTTCGAAATTTTCATCAATCATGCCTCCATCTTTATCGCCAATAGCTGATCGACCTTCGATCGGATGCCAGCCAAGTTGTATTCGTCTGACTGTAAGAT
>SPJV01000213.1 GCA_006844765.1 Alphaproteobacteria bacterium
GAGGACGCCCGCCCGCTTCATACCATCAACTCCAATCAAATCGTTACAGCGCCATGCCGCCGGAAGAAATCCAGAAGCGGCAGCAAAGGTAAACCGAGGACTGTGAAATAGTCGCCTTCGACCTTTTCAAACAGTTGTGCCCCCAGACCTTCCAATCGATAGGCACCGACAGAGGTCTGCACATCATCGCCCGCACGATTAAGATATGTTTCGATAAAATCAGCATCCAAGATCCGCATGGTTAGCCGAGCAATACCCACATGTCGCCAAAGCACCTGGCTGCCCTGGGCTACACAGACGGCAGATTGAAGGCTGTGGGTCCGACCCGAAAGCGCCTCCAAATGTGCCTTTGCGCCTTCTCGGTCTTCCGGCTTGTCAAACCATCGTCCCTCGCAATCAAGCGTTTGATCGCCACCAATGACAAAGGCTTCAGGATGCCGGTTCGAGATTTTGATGGCTTTCAATTCCGCTAAAGCATCTGCGACGTCACGCGCCGAAGCCCCTTCCGCTGCCAGCGCTTCTTTTACGCTGTCTTCATCAACATGCGCTGGTTCAGTTCGGGCGGTTACCCCTGCGTTTTCCAACAACATTCGGCGTGCTGAGCTGGCGGAGGCGAGAATGATTTCTGGCATTCGATTCTAGGTCTTTCAATTTTTATAGTGATAACAGATGTTTAAGAACCGTTGTTGATCGACAACATGCGCTTTTCATACTGTTGTACAATCGCTGCGGCGGTTTCTTCAATCGACCGGCGGGTGACATCAATCACCGGCCAATTGCGCTCTCCACATAATCGACGGCAGAGTTTGACCTCTTCCCTCACCGTTTCGAGATCGACATAGTCGGTTTCGTCATCCTCCGCGATCATCCGTAGCCTGTTTTTACGAATTTGGACCAGACTAGCCGGATCTTTGGTCAATCCAACCACCATGGGTCCTGAGGAACCACGATCGACGAGAGAAAGAAGTTCTGGCGGCGGCCCGACCACCGGAACGAAGGGCACATTGGCAGCCTTCAATCCCCGATTAGCGAGATAGATGCAGGTTGGCGTTTTCGAAGTTCGGGATACACCGGTTAGAACAACATCCGCATTATGCAGGTTCCACAATCCTTGCCCATCAT
Source organism: Alphaproteobacteria bacterium (assembly GCA_006844765.1). Classification (GTDB taxonomy): domain Bacteria; phylum Pseudomonadota; class Alphaproteobacteria; order UBA8366; family Aestuariispiraceae; genus SPJV01. Next base: position 1,123 of record SPJV01000213.1, read on the forward strand.
CATGCGCAAGCGCGAATTGCATGGCCTCAATACGCGAGAAATATTCCGCATCCATGGCATGCTGCCGTCCAGGCTGTCCGCAACTTACCTGACCAAGATAGCTGGAAAACGCATTCATGAAAGGATCAAGAACTGAAAGGCAGGGGATATGAAGCTTGCGGCAACTATCGACCAGATGGGCGCGCAAATCATCATCAACCATCGTGTACATAACAATACCGGGATCTCGCCGGATCGTATCGATAACTTTGTCGATTTGTGGCTTACTTCGGATCAATGACCAGATATGTTCAACTGGTTCGACATTCGCAAACTGGACAACACAGGCTCGTGCTAAGCCATGCACTGTTTCCCCGGTTGAATCAGAAACCAGATGCAAATGCAGCACCCTTGTTTCACCTGTTATGTCGGATGCCTTAACCATTGTAATCCTGAACTGCCGTCTGAAGCTGTCTTTTTATACTATTGTCTTAAACAGAGTTTCGGCTTGTTGATAAGTACACGGATAACCCTCTGGAAATCCATAGGCTGTTTTATGGGATAAAGCGAACCGGTCTGACAATCCCCGAAGCCAGCAAATCTGAACAACCGTTTATCGGCTCTGGATATCATTGCCGGAATAATGGGGAATACGGGAAAAGGCATTCGTATTGATCGGTTATCCCCATTGATCTGTTATGAGGAAAGAATAGTTTAAGCCGTAATGTCAGTGGGTTGAGATGTGGTTATCCTCAAATCATCCAGAGGTTATCTGAGATACAAAGCAATCATGGGACAAGTCTGGGTATGAAAAATAATCCCCATGATCCACCGTACAACAACTACTCCAATTCCTTTTTAATATTAATAAGGAAATGATATGAGGGCCGGGACACTGAGAACACATACTTCCACTTGGACAATAATTTGAGAAAATGATGAGTAACACGGACAAAAAGCTAATTAAGGTTTTGAAGGGGGAAACAGTTGATCGGCCACCGATGTGGCTGATGCGGCAAGCAGGACGCTATCTGCCAGAGTACCGTGCCATTCGGGCAGAGGTCGGTGGATTTCTTGAACTGTGTTTTGATCCGGTTCGGGCAGAAGAGGTTACCCTTCAACCGATCCGTCGATATGGTTTTGATGCGGCGATCCTGTTTTCTGACATCCTGGTTATACCCTACGCCTTGGGTCAGCCGGTTCGGTTCGTCGAGGGAGAGGGACCGAAGTTGGATCCGCTTTCGGATCGCGGTTCCATCGAAGCGTTGAACCTTAACGGCGCCGTAGAGCGGCTTTCAGCGGTGCTGGAGACGGTCCAGAGACTTTCAGGCTCCCTTCCCGCCGACACGGCTTTGATTGGCTTTGCAGGGGCTCCCTGGACGGTTGCGACTTACATGATTGAAGGGGGTTCGTCCCGCGACTTTCTCACCATAAAACGCTTTGCATTGGAACAGCCGGAGGCTTTCCAGCGGTTGATCGATATCGTGACGGAAGCGACTGAGGCTTATTTGATTGCTCAGATCAAAGCCGGGGCTGAAGCGGTTCAGATTTTTGATAGCTGGGCTGGTGTGTTGGATGAGGTTTCTTTCCGCCGTTACGCGCTTGAGCCGGCGCGAAGAATAACCAAGGCTGTCAAAGCAGTGTTTCCTGATGTTCCCGTGATTGGATTCCCCCGCGGTGCGGGGGCACTTTACGCCGATTATGCGGTGGAAACTGGCATAGACGGGATATCTCTTGATCAGACGGTACCGCTTAAATGGGCGAATTCGGCTTTGAAGGATGTCTGCGTTCAAGGGAATCTTGAACCATTGCGGCTTCTTGCAGGCGGTCCTGATGTTGAAGCGGAAACTGATCGTATCCTAAGTGCTTTTTCGGGGCGGCCCCATATTTTCAATCTCGGGCATGGGATTCACAAAGATACGGATCCGGAAACAGTGACCCGGCTCGTCGCCCGGGTGCGGGGAACGTAATAGGTCATGCAAAAACCGCCGGATCATCCGCCAATCCCGTCGCCAAAGATCGGTGTTTTGTTGATAAATCTCGGAACACCTTCTGGGACGGATTACTGGTCGATGCGCCGCTATTTGAAAGAGTTTCTCTCAGATCGACGGATCATTGAAGCGCCAAAGCTGATATGGTGGCCGATCCTGAACGGAATAATCCTGACGACCCGGCCGTCGAAGAGCGGTGCTGCTTATAAGAAGATTTGGGTCGAAGAGACGAATGAATCGCCGCTTCGAAAATTTACCAGAGATCAATCAGAAGGATTGGCAGCGCGATTAGAGGCGGATGGGGTAATCATCGATTGGGCCATGCGCTATGGTGTTCCCTCAATCGACGAGAAAATCGATGGTTTGATTGCAAAAGGCTGCCAGAAAATTTTGTTGGCAGCGCTCTATCCGCAATATAGCGCCGCAACAACTGCAACAGCATATGATACAGGATTTGATCATCTAAAAACCTTGCGGTGGCAACCGGCGGTGCGGACATTGCCGGCTTATCATGATGATCAGGCCTATATCGATACTATAGCGGCCAGTGTTGAAAAATCTCTGTCCGAGCTCGATTGGAAGCCGGAGAGAATTCTGTGCTCATTCCATGGTTTGCCGAAAGAAAATCTAACGAAGGGCGATCCTTATCATTGTCATTGTCACAAGACCGCAAGGCTGCTTCGGGATCGGTTGTCGATGGATGAGGATTATTTAATCACTGTCTTTCAATCGCGTTTTGGACCAAAAGAATGGTTGCAGCCTTATGCTGATAAGACAGTTGGTGAATTGGCACAGAATGGTGTTAAAAGGATCGCTATGCTGTCACCTGGCTTTGCGGTTGATTGTGTTGAAACATTGGAAGAAATCGCGATTGGTCTTGAAGAAACATTCGTTGAAAACGGCGGCGAACAGTTCAGCTATATCCCTTGCCTGAATGCGGAAAAATCTGGTCTGGATATGATTGAATGGCTCGTTCGACGCGAATTGGCCGGCTGGATTTAACAGGCTGGATTTAACAGGCTGGGTTTAACTGGTTGGATTTGGTTGGCGCTGAACCGAAAAAGGACATCAGCATGTATGAATGGGTGGATTGGATAAAGGCCGGGCATATCATCGCGATCATTAGTTGGATGGCAGGGTTGCTCTATTTGCCGCGGCTATTCGTCTATCACTGCGATGCAGAACCTGGTTCGGATAAAAGTGAAACCTTTAAAATCATGGAACGCCGGCTTCTTCGCGCGATTATGAATCCGGCCATGATAGTGGCTTGGATTCTCGGATTATGGCTGGCTGTTCTGATCGAACCTTGGTCAGAAGGTTGGTTTCATACCAAGCTTTTGTTGGTTATCGGCATGACGATCTCTCATATGGCGATGGCAAAGTGGCGGAAAGATTTTGAGGCGGATCGTAATATGCGGTCCCATAAGTACTTCCGCATTGCCAATGAAATTCCAACGGTTTTCATGCTGGCCATTGTCATATTGGTGGTCGTAAAACCGTTCTAGGCTATCGCTGCCAGCATTCCGTGATCCGAATGGGTGTGAAGTGCAATTCAGTGAATCGATATATGTATTTCCGGTAAATCGGCCTTTTGATACTGATTTTTAAAGTATTGTTGCTGTTTTCTTTGAATGTAATCGAACCGTGACTTGACGAGCCAAACGAAGGTGCTTATTTGTCTGGTCACCACGCGGCCAGTTCTTGGTATCGTCATTCTCTCCACAAATCCTCATTCAAAATCTCAGATCGATTGCCGATTTAAGTAAAAAGAAGAGAGGTTTTTGCGGAACCGAAGTGGTAGGGCAGTCGCCCGATCAATCCGATCATTCATATTAACTCGTCGCGCTAATGCGCCCTCGCCCAAACGGACGTCCTATGCACCTAAAAGAACTAAAACAAAAATCACCGCCGGACCTTCTTGCTTTTGCTGAAGAGCTAGAAATTGAAAACGCTTCTAATCTTCGCAAACAGGAATTGATGTTCGCCTGTTTGAAACAGCTCGCTATGAATGATGTGGCGATTTTTGGGGAAGGTGTGTTGGAAGTCCTGCAGGATGGGTTTGGATTTCTGCGGTCACCGGAAGCCAACTATCTGGCAGGACCGGATGATATTTATATCAGTCCCAGTCAGATCCGGCGTTTCGGGCTTCGAACTGGCGATACAGTTGAGGGCCAGATCCGTGCGCCCAAAGAAGGGGAGCGGTATTTCGCGCTTCTCAAAGTCAATACGGTCAATTTTGATGAGCCAGAGAAAGTCCGTCATCGGATCAATTTCGACAACCTGACGCCGCTCTATCCGAATGAGAAGCTGAAGCTGGAGCTTGAGACAAAGGCTGAGAAAAAGCCGGATATGTCGACGCGTGTCATCGACTTGATCGCGCCTCTCGGCAAGGGACAGCGGGCGTTGATCGTCGCGCCACCGCGAACCGGTAAGACGATGCTGATGCAGAATGTCGCCCATGCCATTGGTGCGAATAATCCAGAAGCCTATCTGATTGTTCTTCTGATCGATGAACGCCCGGAAGAAGTGACGGATATGCAACGCTCGGTGAAGGGGGAAGTGGTCAGCTCCACCTTCGATGAACCGGCTCAGCGCCATGTTCAGGTCGCGGAAATGGTGATTGAAAAGGCCAAGCGCCTGGTTGAGCACAAGCGGGATGTTGTCATTCTGCTAGATTCAATCACCCGCCTGGCGCGCGCCTATAACACTGTAGTCCCAAGTTCGGGCAAAGTGTTGACCGGTGGTGTGGATGCCAACGCCTTGCAGCGCCCGAAGCGTTTCTTTGGTGCAGCGCGTAATATTGAGGAAGGCGGATCACTGTCGATCATCTCTACGGCCTTGATCGATACCGGCAGCCGAATGGACGAGGTTATCTTTGAAGAGTTCAAGGGTACCGGTAACTCGGAAATCATTCTGGATCGGAAACTTTCGGACAAACGCGTCTTCCCGGCGATTGATATCACCAAATCCGGCACGCGTAAGGAAGAGCTTCTGGTGGATCGTGGCATGCTGTCGAAGATGTGGGTGCTTCGCCGCATTCTGATGCCGATGGGTGTTACCGATGCGATGGAATTCCTGATGGACAAGCTGAAGCACTCGAAAAACAACTCGGACTTCTTCGATTCGATGAATCAATAGGGCGGACCGGGCTGTCTAAACTGTGTTTTTGAGGAGTTTTGTCGACATTCGCAGTTTTTTGACGAGAGACAGAATGAAATAGGCCTCTCAAAAATGGGTTGAGAGGCCTAATTTCTGTTCGGGCTAAGTTGCTCTATGTGTCGTAACAGAAGAGCTATGCATGAAACCTAATTCGCAAGAATTTGTTCTAGGTTTAATGCCTATTTTTGTTATGGGATCAGGATTGTAGAGCCTGTTGTCCGCCGTGCTTCAAGGTCGTCATGGGCCTGTGCTGCATCCTTTAAAGCGTAGCGCTGATTTATTTCGATTTTTAGTCCCTTGGCCTGGGCAGCGAAAAGAGCCTCTGCACTTTCGACCAAATCTTCGCGCGCGGCGGTGTAGGTCATCAAGGTCGGCCGGGTGACATAGAGGGAGCCTTTTTGCGCCAATGCTCCCAAGTTGAAATCCGTTATTGGACCGGATGCATTGCCAAAAGTAACGAACAAGCCACGTGGTCGAAGACTGTTCAACGATCCTTCTACGGTTGATGCACCAATGGAATCATAGACAACCGGTACACCAGCACCATCGGTGATCTCTTTCACGCGGGCAGCAATGTCTTCGGTTTTGTAAAGGATTGTATGGTCACAGCCATTGGCTTTCGCCAGCGCGGCTTTTTCTTCCGATCCAACAGTTCCGATTACCGTGGCGCCGATTTGTTTCAGCCATTGGCAGGCGATTAACCCAACCCCGCCGGCAGCGGCATGGAGAAGCACGGTATCGCCCGCTTGAACCGGGTAGGTCCGGCGAATGAGATACTCGACCGTCATGCCCTGAAGCATCATCGCAGCGGCTGTTTCGTCGTCGATACTGTCAGGCAGTTTGATCAATCGGTGCCAAGGCATCAGGCGTTCGGTCGCATAGGCGCCAACCGGCGGGGCGGCATAGGCAACCCTGTCCCCAACGGAAAGCTCGGTCACACCATCGCCAACGGCATCGACTATTCCAGCCGCTTCCATTCCTAAGACACTCGGGTACTCAAGCGGGTAGAGGCCGGTACGATGATAGACATCGATAAAGTTAAGGCCGCAGACTGTCTGCTTTAGCCGGACCTCACCAGGGCCGGGGTCACCGACAGTAACCTCGTCCCATTGCATTTTGTCGCTGCCGCCCGGCTCATGGAAGCGGATTGCCATTGCCATAGTTTTTTCCTCCAGTTCTCGCCCTGTATCTGTCGAGGGCGCAGGGTTGTTGCTTAGTCACTCGAAAGCTAGGGCCAGACGCGCCATCGGTCAAAAGGACAATCGGTCATAAACGCCGGTCTTTGTCGTCACATGTTAAGAGCGGCGCGTAGGTCCTCCGGACTGGTGATCGGTGGGGAGCACACTGGACCCCGACAAATATAGACCGTTGGCTTGTCATCGATCATATGCTTTCCGGAAAGAGGGGAGTTTTCCGCGATTGACTGGCCAGGCTCAATAGGGCGGATCAGCCGCTCAGCAAGGGGGACAGAGCGGGCAATTTTCATCAGCGCCTGAGTGGTTGGGTTTGATTTTGGTCCCGCAACAGCGATTTGGACACCGTTCGCGCTGAACATTGCCCCTTCGATCAAGTGGGAATAGGGGAAGAAGTTACGGGCCAATTCGCCGGAGAACGCGTGAACGATGTCTTCTGCTGTATCGGCAAAGCGTTGCTCTCCCGTCAGCCAGGCAAGTTTCGTGAATAGGGCGACCAGCTGTCCGTTGCCGGATGGGGTGGCGTTATCACTGGCGGACTTTGTCCGAATGATCAGGTCTTCTGCTTCATCCGCGGTTTGAAAGAATCCCCCGGACCTCTCATCACGGTAATGAGTGAGCAGAACAGTGGCCCATGTTGTCGCATGATTCAGATAAGCGGACTCGTCGGTGGCTTCGTGCAACGCAAGTGCTGCGCGGATCATTGCGGTATAGTCTTCAAGTGGGGCATCAATCTTGGCGGTTCCCGCACGGAAAGAATGGTGCAGCCTGTTCCCGTTTGCCATCGGGCCGGCAATGAAGTCGAAGGCTTTGCGGGCCGCTGCCAGCCAGTCCGGACGATCCAGGATTGGCGCGGCATAGGCGAGGGCAGCAATCGTCATCCCGTTCCAATCGGTGAGGACTTTGTCATCCTTCAAGGGCGGCGGTCTTAAATTTCGGCGTGCCAGAAGGGTCTCACGGCACTTGAGAAGGCGTGCTTCGGCTTCAGGACTAAGTGTGCCCTGCCAGTCGAGCCGGTTCAGAATAACTTTGCCTTCCCAATTTCCATCTGGTTCGACGTCATAAACCTTGGCGAACAGTGCGGCGTCCTCCGTTGATAGAAGGCTGTCGATCTCATCTTTCGACCAGACGTAATACTTACCTTCCTCGCCTTCACTATCGGCATCGCGGGCAGAGGCAAAGGCGCCTTCCTCGGTCACCATGTCGGAGAGAAGCCAATCGACGGTTTCCTCTGCCCTAATCCGAAACAACGGATCTTCGGTTTTCAACCAGGCAAGGACCAGTAATTCCAGCAGTTGGGCATTGTCATAGAGCATTTTTTCGAAATGCGGGATTAACCAGCGCTCGTCGACAGCATAGCGGGCAAAGCCGCCGCCCAGATGATCATAGATACCGCCTTCGCAAATTCTGCGCAGCGTAAAGAGAACTGCGTCTTGTAGGGCATTCTGGGATCGGGGGTTTTCTTTTCTAGCGCCGGCGCTCCACAACTGGCGGAGGATGGAGGCCTGGGGGAACTTCGGGGCACCGCCGATCCCGCCATTCTCCATGTCGATTGCATCTAGAATTCGAGCGACAACATCATCGGCAAATTCCTCACTAACATTGCCACCGGTCGCTGGTGTGGCGATCCGTTCTAGGCCTTCGCGCAGGGCGTCGACATTGCTGGCGATGCGATCCGGGGCATCACGATAGGTCCTTGAGACGGCTTCGAGGACATCCTTGAAACCGGCGCGGCCCCATCGAGATACAGGAGGGAAGTAGGTTCCCCCCCAGAAGGGCTCCGCATCTGTTGTTAGGAACATGGTTAGCGGCCAACCACCTTGCTCTCCAAGTAGGGCGAGGGCGGATTGATAAATCGTATCGATGTCAGGACGTTCTTCTCGGTCGACTTTAATGTTCACAAAGAGCCGGTTCATGACCTCCGCGATGGCAGGATGCTCGAAGCTCTCATGCGCCATCACATGGCACCAATGACACGCGGCGTATCCGACGGACAGCAGGATTGGCTTGCCGGTTTCTCGTGCTTCGGCCAGGGCTTCCGGACCCCAGGCCCGCCAATGGACGGGATTGTCTTCATGCTGAAGCAGATAGGGGCTGGTTTCTCGGCACAGAAGATTTTCTGCCGGCAAAGGCATTTCTCTATGTCCTTCTCATGATGTGCGGCGCGTCTACGCGTCAGGGTTTGGGAAGAAGAGGTGGCAGTGGTCTTGACTCTGTCGCTCGCTCAGATGCCTATCGGGTTTCTATGGATTATGGAGCGTTAGCGATGGGCGGCAAGACCTCAATCGAAGAAGGGGTGCTGCTGAGGAGGTCGAAGTTATGAAAATCACAGTTGATATTGATTGTACGCCAGAAGAAGCCCGGCAATTTCTCGGCCTTCCTGATGTGGCGCCGATGCAGGAAGCGATGATGAAAGAAGTCCAGGATCAAATGTTGGCGAATATCCAAGCCATGGATCCGGAAACGATGATCAAGACCTGGATGCCGGTTGGGATGCAGGGACTGGAACAGTTTCAGAAAATGTTCTGGGGACAGATGACGGGCGGCGACGCCAAGGATAAGTGAGTTCCGATGTCGGGTGGTGATACGATCTTTGCGCTTTCCAGTGGGCTGGGTAAGGCGGGGGTAGCGGTTCTTCGCGTCTCTGGCCCGGGAGTGGTTGCCTGTCTGGAACAGTTGACCGGCGCGCCATTGCCGGACCCGCGCGTCGCGGCACGCCGGCGTTTCGCCGACCCGGGGAGTGGGGAGGTTATTGATCATGGCCTCGTGCTCTATTTCAAGGGACCGGCAAGCTATACTGGGGAGGATGTGATCGAGCTTCACATCCATGGCGGTCGAGCGACGGCTGAGGGGATGTTGGAGATTCTGGGTCGAATGCCTGGGTTGCGTGTTGCGGAGCCTGGGGAATTCACCCGGCGTGCTTTCTCTAACGGCAAGATGGATTTAACGGCGGTCGAAGGTCTAGCGGACCTGATTGACGCGGAAACAACCCTTCAACGCAGACAGGCTTTGCGGCAAGCCGCCGGGGCGTTGGCGGAGACGTATGAAGCCTGGGCAGACGCGATGACCCGAGTATTGGCGCATTGGGAAGCATTGATCGATTTCCCGGATGAAGATTTACCCGAAGAGATTCATATACGAAACAAATCCGAGATGTCGCGTTTGGTGGGAGAGATAACGCAACATATGGATTCAGGCCGTCAGGCTGAGCGTTTAAGGGATGGCTTGTCGGTTGCGATCTTGGGGCGGCCAAATGTCGGGAAATCGTCAATTCTTAACCGTCTTGCCGGGCGATCCGCGGCGATCGTGTCGGATCGGGCTGGGACCACACGGGATGTTGTGGCCGTCCAGATGGATTTGGAAGGGGTGCCTGTCACACTCTATGACACTGCCGGTCTTCGGGAAACGGAAGACGAGATAGAAGCGGAAGGGACCAGGCGCGCACGGGTTCAGGCGAGGGATGCAGATATCGTTGTCCTGGTTTCTGACGGGCCCGGTGAAACGGATGTCGATACTAGCCAGTTCAGCAATGTGCTGAGTGTTAGAAACAAGTCTGACTGCGGTGATGCAACAGAGGGGGAGGGGATTCTCCTGGTGTCGGCGGTCACCGGTGCTGGATTTGACCATTTCACGGATCGTTTGGTTGGTGAAGCCAGAGCCCTCGCCGGTGTAACGGAGACTCCTGTAATGACACGGGGTCGCCACAGAGATGCACTGTCGGCTGCGCTTGAGGCTTTGACACGGGCAGTTGATCAACCGGACGCGGTTTTGGCGGCTGAAGATTTGCGGGATTCAGTCCGTTGTATAGGGCGGATCACGGGGACGGTGGATGTAGAGGATCTCTTGGATGTCATTTTTCGGGAGTTTTGCATTGGGAAATGAGCAATGTTTCACGTGAAACATCGCGCCCATTACAGAGTTTCACCGTGAAATACCGGGGCTATTCTTGACCTGAAACCAGCAAATCCCTAGAGTGCGCGGCGTTTCAAGGCGCCTGGGAATGAAGGGCAAGACGATGCTTGCGAACCAAACAACAGACAAAGGCAATGATGAAATGCCAGATTGGGACGTCATTGTTATCGGCGGTGGTCATGCCGGCTGTGAGGCTGCGGCAGCATCGGCACGCACTGGTGCGCGCACACTCCTGGTCACCCACAAGCTTGATACAATTGGAGAGATGTCTTGTAACCCGGCCATCGGAGGGTTGGGCAAAGGGCATTTGGTTCGTGAGATCGATGCGCTGGATGGCATCATGGGAAAAGCCATCGATCAATCCGGCATTCAATTTCGCGTTCTAAACCGCAGCAAGGGGCCGGCTGTTCAAGGCCCCCGTGCGCAAGCGGATCGGAAGCTTTATCGCTCAGCAATTCAATCAATCTTATCGGATCAAGAGAATCTCGATATCGAAGCCTTCGCCGTCGAAGATCTCTTGATAAATGACGGTGCTGTCTGCGGCGTCGTCGATGCCGACGGTGCGGTGCGGCGAGCGGATCGGGTTATCCTGACCACTGGCACGTTTCTGCGTGGCGTGATCCACCGCGGTGATGAACGAATTCCGGCAGGCCGTCACGGCGACGCGCCGAGCATGGGCCTCTCCGATACATTGGAGCGAGCAGGCTTTGCCCTTGGGCGTTTGAAGACGGGGACTCCACCGCGACTCAACGGCGAGACGATCAATTGGTCTGTGTTGGAAGAACAGCCCGGCGATGCGGTGCCGGAACCCTTCTCGAGTATGACGACGGAGATCACAGTTCCGCAGTTGCCCTGCTATATCACCTATACAAATCCGGAAACCCATGGGGTTATCACGGAGAACCTTCAACGTTCCGCGCTTTATGGCGGCCATATCTCCGGGCGGGGACCACGATATTGCCCGTCCATTGAAGACAAAGTCGTGCGCTTCGCGGATAAGGAGCGCCATCAGATCTTTTTGGAGCCGGAAGGCCTGGATGATCCTACGGTCTATCCGAACGGTATATCGACAAGTCTGCCGGAGGATGCGCAGCGCGCCATGCTGCGCACCATTCCGGGGCTTGAAAATGTTGAGGTCATTCGCTTTGGCTATGCGATTGAGTATGATTTCATTGATCCGCGGGAATTGCGCCCGACCTTGGAAACGCGGCGGATCGCCCGTCTTTATCTCGCTGGCCAGATCAATGGCACGACGGGCTATGAAGAAGCGGCCGCGCAGGGGCTGATCGCCGGCGTGAATGCAGCCGGCGTGTCACAGGGTAGACCAGAATTTAAGTTGGACCGCGCCGATGCTTATATTGGTGTCATGATTGATGACCTTGTCACCAAAGGAGCGGATGAGCCTTACCGCATGTTCACGTCACGCGCGGAATATCGGTTGCGGCTTCGTGCAGACAATGCGGATCGCCGGCTGACCGACTATGGTATTGACGCAGGCTGTGTTGGTGAAGAGCGCAAGAACGTGTGGCAGGTTCGTGGCTCGAAACTGAAAGCGGCTGACAGATTGGTTCGCGAATTGTCAATGACGCCCTCACGCCTTGCGGAGCAGGGGTTCTCTGTCAATCAGGATGGGATTGCGCGCTCTGCCCTGGATCTCCTGGCGCTTGACGGTATCACCTTGGCCCGTCTTCAGACAATTTGGCCAGAACTGGCATCGATAGACTCTGATATTGCCGAGCAGATTGAGATAGACGCACGCTACGCAGCTTATCTTGCACGGCAGGACGCAGATATCGCCGCCTATCGTCGGGATGAGCAGCTGGCGCTGCCGGAAGACCTTGATTACGAGACGATCGGTGGGCTCTCTACAGAGATGCGGGAGCGATTGGTGACTGCGCGGCCAGTCACCCTTGGGGCTGCGGCCAGATTGCCTGGCGTCACACCAGCGGCTGTCGTTGCGTTGTTACGGCATGTGAGGCGCCGTGCGCGGCGTGCTGCATGAGTGGGGATCAAGGTCTGCAGCTGCCGGCAGACCCTTTAGCCTTCGCTGAATCTACGAATGTTTCACGTGAAACTCTCCTGCGCCTTGAACGCTATGCGGCTCTCCTGATCCGCTGGAACAAGCGGATTAACTTGGTCTCGCCGTCAACCATCCCGGAACTTTGGAGCCGGCATATGCTCGACTCCGCTCAAATTGCAGAGCATCTGCCGGAAAACGCGACGTCGTTGATTGATCTTGGCAGCGGTGCTGGTTTCCCTGGACTGGTCTTGGCGGCGCTGTGTGACACGTTGTCGGTGGTGCTTGTCGAATCAGATGGTCGAAAATCTGCTTTCTTGCGGGAGGCCGCGCGCGAAATGGGCATTTCAGATCGTGTCGAAGTGATCTCCCGTCGGATCGAAAAAATTCCTGACGACCCGCCGACAACAGTGTCGCTTCCGGCCCAGATCATCACGGCCCGCGCGCTTTCCAGCTTGTCTGACTTGCTGACCTATGTGGAGCCCTTGAGTGGATCTGAGACGATTCTTCTCTTTCTGAAGGGAAAAAGGGCTGATGAGGAATTGACGGCTGCAAATTATATATGGCATATAGATTCGCAGAAGGTAGCCAGTCGGGTTGACCCGGATGGATGCCTTCTTCGGATCAATCGTTTCTATCGAACGAAGGGAAGCCATCATGTTCGCCGACATTCCGGAGAAGATTCTGAAGCTGCGTCGTGAGGGGGGTCCCCGGGTAATTTCGATTGCCAACCAGAAAGGGGGCGTCGGAAAGACCACAACAGCAGTTAATCTGGCGACTGCATTGGCAGCCTGTGAGCGCCGTGTGCTGGTGATCGATATCGACGCGCAAGGAAATGCATCGACCGGCCTTGGAGTCGATACGAAAGCGCGGGCCGTTTCGTCCTATGATTTGTTACTATCCCGACTTCCGGCAAACCGGGCCGCGGTGCCGACGTCGATCCCTGGTCTTGATATCGTTCCGAGTTCGATAGATTTATCAGGTGCCGAAATTGAGCTCGTTGAAGCGGATCGCAGAGAGTTTCGGTTGCGAGACGCTTTTAAGGATCTGAGCGGTTATGATTATGTGCTCATCGATTGCCCGCCAGCATTGGGCCTGCTGACCTTGAATGCATTTTGTGCATCGGACGCCGTCTTGGTGCCTTTGCAATGTGAGTTCTATGCGCTTGAAGGATTGAGCCACCTTGTTCGTACGATTGAGCGGGTGAAGCGCGCATTCAATCCGTCGTTGGAGATCCAAGGCTTGGTGCTCACCATGTATGATAAGCGGAATAATCTCTCTGACATGGTTGCTGCGGATGTAAGAGATCACTTTGGCGACAAGGTCTATCAGACTGTTATTCCTCGGAATGTCCGGATTTCGGAAGCGCCGAGTTTCGGGAAGCCTGTCTTGCTCTATGACATGCAGTGCCGGGGGTCGCAGGCCTATATTCATCTTGCCAGTGAAGTATTGAAGCGTGAGCAGGGAGTAGCAGCATGACGCCGGCAGTAGAAGAAGGACGGAAACGCGGCCTCGGTCGGGGGCTTTCGGCTCTACTTGGTGAGGATGATGGCGGGTATCTGGTTGCTGGTGATGACGATTCCCGGTCTCAAAAAACCGTTCCCATAGAGTTCCTGCGCCCGAATCCTAATCAGCCTCGAAAACGTTTCGATGATGATGCGATTGAACAGCTGGTTGCATCCGTCGAGCAACAGGGGATTCTTCAACCGCTCTTAGTTCGCCGGCATCCGGAACTTGCGAATGCCTATGAGATTGTCGCAGGTGAACGTCGGTGGCGTGCGGCGCAGCGCGCGAAGCTACATGAGGTCCCAGTTGTCATTCGCGAATTGAGCGACACCGATACGCTTGAGATTGGGATCATTGAGAATATCCATCGTGAAGATCTCACGCCCTTGGAAGAAGCTGAGGGATATCAAAAGCTTATCGATGAGTTTGGCCATACCCAAGATGCAGTCGCCAAGGCGGTTGGGAAGAGTCGTAGCCATATTGCCAATATGCTCCGACTTCTCGGATTGTCTGAAGAAGTGAAGAGTATGCTGGATGACGGCCGCCTTTCAGCCGGGCACGCCCGGGCATTGCTCGGTCTACCGGCAGCTGAAGGTCTGGCGCATGAGGTCGTAAAGAAAGGCCTGTCCGTTCGGGAAACAGAACGATTGGCACAACAGTCAAAACCAGACCGGGCTAAAACCGAAGCGGGTTTGAATAAGTTGCGTAGTCAGATCTCACCCAAGGAGTCGGGTGCTGCAAAGGATCCCAATGCGGCGGCTTTGGAACACAGTCTGGCCGATGCTTTGGGCATGAAGGTGTCGATTGAGTTTAGAAGCGGCAGTGAAGCCGGTCGTCTTATCGTTGGCTTTTCTGACTTTGATCAGCTTGATCTTCTATCGGAACGTCTAGGGACAGCGCCGCGTCCTGCGGCGGTAACGACAGAAATGTAGGCACAGTATAAAACTAAAGCGAAGTCGTAAAAGTATCGTAAAATCAACAGTTTGTTCGTATATTCTAACGTCGACTCGCAGCCTTGGAACGGATCGCAATCACCGCGATGCGATGGAATGTGCGGTTGCAAATCAATGAATCGACAGCGCCGGTTCGTTTGCAATCGCCTTCTGCTTCCAACAATAGATCAAGCGCGTCTGCTAAGTTTTTCCCGGACCAACGGCGGACTTGTTCTGAGAAAGCAGCTTCCACCTTGAAAAAGACAGGTGGTCTTAAGGATTTCATGGCCGACTTCATATCGCTGCCATTCGAGATGGCTGCTTGAACCTGGCGAAGTCGTAGGCAGTGATTTGCTGCTGCTCTTATGATTGGGATTGCAGAGGTGCCGAGCGCGAATAACTGAGATATTGCCCGGTCAAGATTACCAGGGTTTCCCCCAAATGCGGCTTGCACGGCGTCATCGATGGCCGGCGCTGCACTGTCGCCAATTGCGGTGCGCACATCTTCTAGGTTTAGCTGACCATCTCGACCCGCAAAGAGGGCGAGTTTCTCAATCTCTCCGCGGCTGGAACCTCTATCTTGGCCCAGATGATCTGCAAGATAGGTGCGTGCGTCAGGATCAATACGAATATTGTCGGCGCCTAATACGCGGTCAATAAGCCCGAGAATGGCCTGTGGTCCATCCAGATAGCAGGGTATTGCCATGCCTAGTTTGGATTTCTCAACCGTTTGCCGAAGTTTTGAAGACGGGGGCAGGGACCCGGCGACCAAAATGATCAACGCATCGCCAACAGGTTGCTCCAAGAATCCACTCACGGTCGGCGCAAGACCATTGGCCGCATCGCGGATTAAAACAACCCGCTGTCCCCCCATCATTGAGATAGCGGCTGCTTCCTCGGCAAGAAGGGAGGGGGTCTCGGAAAGTCTTGCTGTAGAGATTTCAGCGACATTAAAGGGATCACCTAGATCCTCGACCACATTTTTGCCCAATAAAATCATTCGTTCTCGGGCAAGGCCGGCGTCTTCGCCATATAGAAGAACTAACCGGATCGCCGGATCTGGTTTGCGGATGAAGCCGTCCGCTGCATTTGCGCCTAATTTGGCCAACTGATCCTCGGATCAATTCAAATAAGTCAAAATACGCCGGCGGATATCAATCGCGATCTCTCGCAACGCTCTCTTTGTCGCATCTCGTTCAGCAATCAAGGTCGCATAGTCGGATTGACTGGTTGAGTAGCTTGCCGTTACCGCAACCGTGAATGACTTGTTGTACTCCTGACCGGCGAATTCAACGTCCGCACGCACCGTCAATCTTGCTCGAGTTGTTGTCGCGTCGAGCTGTGTACCAAGTTCCTGTTTATCTATTGAAATACTCGAACTTACCGAATAAAGCGCCTTCGTTCCTGAAGGTCGGATACCAAACTGATCTACCAAGAAATTTCTGAGAAGTTGCCCTTCGCGATTGGGGATTGGTAGCACGTCTATCCGTGCAAGCCTCTCATCGTGACTTGTGCCATCTGTACTATTTGTCCCATGAATAGGGGAAAATCCGCAGCTTGCCAAAAGACTGGCGGCTAACAAAAACCCGAGTGCTCTGCCAAATTTCAATCTAGATGACCACATTGACGATCCTATTAGGCACCACAATGATACGGCGTGGTTCCTTTTCCCCAATAGCACGGTGAACGTTTTCATCGGCAAGCGCTGTTTGCTCTGCCGTGGTACTGTCCGCGTCGCGCGGCAAATTGATCTTCGCGCGAAGTTTCCCGTTGACCTGAACAGCTACAGTCACTGTTTCCTCGACGACGAGCGACTCATCGGCTGACGGCCAATCCGTTGCAACAAGCATATCACCATGGCCTAACCGTTCCCAAAGCTCCTCTGTTAAGTGAGGGGCCATAGGGTTAAGCAAGCGGATTATTGTTTCAAGACCAAAGCGCCTTAGCCAAGCTGCTTCCGCATCCGTACCACTGACTTCGAAGATGCTATTTGTTAGTTCTCGAATGCGCGCAATTGCACGATTGAAGTGAAACTTCTCCAGGTCATCCGTTACACCAGCGATCGACTTATGGATAAGACGTTCGATCGAAGTCCCGGCCTCTGAAAGGCTCGTTGGTCGCGCACTATTCAGAGCTGCTATTGGCGCCGACTCATCGACATCGACAATGCTTCGCCACAAACGATTCACAAATCGCCATGCGCCTTCGACACCTGACTCTGTCCACTCCAAGTCACGATCAGGTGGACTATCAGACAACATAAAGATTCGCGCGGTATCCGCACCATAACCGTTAACGATATCAACGGGATCTACGACATTCTTACGAGATTTTGACATCTTTTCGGAGCGCCCGATTTTAACGGGCGCACCGGTATCGACATGGCTGAGGGCCCCATCATCGGAACGATTTACTTGGTTGGGAAAAAGCCAAGCCCCTTCATCGCTTCGATAGGTTTCATGACAAACCATCCCTTGCGTGAACAATCCGGCAAATGGCTCGGCAAGGTCCATGTAGCCGCACTGGCTCAACGCCCGATTAAAGAACCGAGAATAAAGAAGATGGAGAACTGCATGCTCAATACCCCCAATATACTGATCAACCGGGAGCCAGTAATCAACCGAGCTGCGACTGAACGCCTGATGATCATTATTGGCATCACAGAACCGTGCAAAATACCAAGAAGATTCGACGAAAGTATCAAAGGTGTCGGTTTCGCGCGTTCCTGGTTTCCCACATGACGGACAGGCAACGTGCTTCCAGCTCGGGTGCCGATCCAACGGATTTCCGGGTGCTTCAAAGTCTATGTCTTCAGGTAACTGTACCGGTAATTCATGCGCTGGAACTGGGACTGCGCCACAGTCATCACAATATACAATCGGTATGGGGCAACCCCAATAACGCTGGCGCGAAACTCCCCAATCACGAAGACGATAACTAATCGTCCCGTTTCCTGAACCAAGTTTCTCAAGCCGCTCTATCACCGCGCTGATACCGGCCTCAACACCGAGTCCATCCAAGAACTCCGAGTTAAACAGGGCGCCTTCGCCGGTATAGGCGTCATCAGCGATAGTAAAAGACTTAGGGTCTTCTCCCTTAGGCAAGACAACCGGAACAACATCCAGCTCGTATTTTCGCGCAAAATCCAAATCGCGCTGATCATGTGCCGGGCATCCGAAGATCGCGCCCGTGCCATATTCCATCAGGACAAAGTTTGCGACATAGATCTTGAACACGCGATCCTTGATGAAGGGGTGTTCGATTGTAAGACCAGTATCAAATCCCTTTTTCTCAGCCTTTTCGATCGCTTCTTCGCTGGTGCCCATCTGGTTGCACTCGGCGATGAATGACGCAAGTTCGGGATTTGTCCTGCCAAGTTCTTCTGCCAGGGGATGATTTGCGGCAATTGCGCAGAAAGACATTCCAAACAATGTGTCCGGCCGCGTCGTAAAAACTTCAAGTTCGTCGTCACGACCGGTAATCTTAAACCGGACCCGGGCACCTTCGGATCGACCAATCCAGTTATGCTGCATCAGCCTAACTTTGTTGGGCCAACGCTCCAATTCCTCCAGCGCCTTAAGCAAATCTTCCGCATATTCGGTGATCTTGAAGAACCATTGTGAGAGCTGCCGCTTTTCAACAACAGCACCTGTACGCCATCCCTTGCCGTCGATAACCTGTTCATTGGCGAGCACTGTCTGGTCCACTGGATCCCAATTAACCCAAGATTCCTTGCGGTAGGCCAAACCCGCCTCAAGGAAGTCCAAAAACATCTTTTGCTCGTGCTTATAATACTCAGGCTCACATGTCGCGATTTCGCGCGCCCAATCCAAAGATAGACCGAGCGTCTTAAGCTGATCGCGCATTGAGGCGATATTCTCGCGAGTCCATTTTGCCGGATGAACATTATTTTCCATCGCAGCATTCTCGGCCGGCAATCCAAAAGCATCCCAGCCCATTGGGTGGAGGACATTGTATCCCCGCGCTTTTTTGTACCTGGCTACAACGTCACCAAGCGTATAGTTACGCACATGTCCCATATGAATCCGACCGGAAGGGTAGGGAAACATTTCCAATACATAATATTTTTCACGTCCAGCGTCTTCCGACGCGCTAAACGAAGCCCCTTTTTCCCAGGCATCGCGCCATTTTGGCTCTACTTCCAGAAAATTGTACCGGCTCATACCATAGACCCCCACCGCTTTGCATACATCAAGGTCTGGGCAACATGCCTCCAGAGCCTTGCGGTCAAAGCGCTATCAATATTACTCAACCTGTGCTTGGGAAGAAATCCGCATTTGGCGCGCGCGTGTCAAAATTGAGTTTTCAAGTTTCACAGCTGTATCGTCTGGTACAGGCACATCCTGCCAGCCACCCGCAGACCGAATTTGCTTAAACATCGAAACGCGGACACCATCTGATCGAAGCTGCCGGCCAAGGATGTAAACATTGACCTTATAACGCTCGTTCGGAGCCTCCGGAAGTGCATACCACTCGGTGATAATGACACCCCCAAATGCATCTACCTGGGCCATCGGGAAAAATGAAATCGTATCCAGGGAAGCGCGCCATAGATAGCTATTGACTGCAACGCCGACCCCACCTGTATCCCCACCCCGATCAGTTCCGCCGAGCGTGAGGGAATCGCCAAAAACGCTACCTTGTTCCTGCCGGAGCCGCTCTAGGTTGTCTGGCCGGGGCGCGTTGTCACTATTCGATGAGAAATCGAGCGAGCATGCAGATAGGCCAAGAATCCCAGCAAGGATTAAAGCCGTCCTAATACCAACGAGAATTTTGCTGCCGTTCACAGATCGCAAAGCCTTATTCGGACATATGAGAGACTGATTAGCGGTTTATAGCAATTGATGCCCGCCCGCAATCATCTCCTCTAGCGGCAAAGAAAAAGGGCGGCACCGAGGTGCCACCCTTTCTCAAACAACTGACCTACTAACCGGCCAGCGGAACCTTGTATTAGAAGGTTACGCGGGTACCGATCAGGAGAACATGAGCATGGTTGCCAGCGGTGGTGCCACCAGCTTGGCCGCCGTCGTTCGACAGGTCCATGTAGTAGTAGTTGGCGTAAGCAGACATGCCTTCAGCGATCGTGAAGCTCGAACCGAGGTGCGAGATTTCAGAGCGGTCAGAAGAGCCGTTGCCATCGGTATCGTCGATACCAACTTGCCACATAGCGGAAACGCTACCTGCGCCGAAGTTGTACGAAGCACCAATGTTGAAGCCTTCACCAGCGTCACAACCAGCGACAGCTTTGTCGCAGGAGCTATCGCCATTGTTGAGGTAACCGGCAGCCAGACCGAAACCAGCGAAGCTTGCGCTTGCACCGAGCATGTAGCCACGGATCTGTTCGAGATCCTGACCGGAGTTACCAGACTGGTTGTCAGCGAAGCTCATGCCACCGTCGATTTTCAGGCCAACGCCGCCGAGGTCACCGCCCCAACCAGCTGCGATTTCGGTAGCCTTCGTGGTGCCGCCGTTATCGTTGCCTGAGATCTGCTCTTGGTCACCGGTGTCCGGGGTGTAGCTGATACCAGCCTGGAAGCCAGCGAAGTTCGGCGTGATATAACCGATCTTGTTGGCATCACTGGTCATGCCAGCAGCAGATTGGTAGTAGTGAGTTGCGGTGCTGAGACCCTGGAAGTTAACGTTACGAAGGGCGTTGTTGCCGTCCGTACCCCAGGAACCAACCTGGACGGAGTGACCAGCGGTACCGGCGACAAGGTCGATGACCGTATCTTCACCACCGAGGTAAACCCGACCGAATGAGCCGCGAACGTCGAGCCAGCTTTCGTCGAAGCCGACGTTGCCGCGCATCCAACGCCACTGGACGTTAGCGCCATACTCAAGACCGTTGTCTGCGGTGCCACGAGCGTCCCAAACGAATTCGGACTGTTGCTCGTTACCACCGATGCGGAAACCGTCACCCGCATCTTCTGCGCCGCCATCAGCGAATTGCAGTTCGTAAGCTACCGCACCCGAGAAGGTGACTTGCGGAGCTTCACCGGCGAAGGCCGAACCCGCTGCGAGCGCCGCGGCGCCGGCAATTGCGGACGTGCCGAAAAGTGCCTTTTTCATTGTATTCCTCCTGTTGCCCACCTGGGCAGAGACTTTAGATGGATCGCCCGGCCCTCGTTCCCCTATTAAAGATTTCCCAGGGACCGGGACCCAACTTCGTTTCGAAGACCATAAGCACTGCCCTAGGGCTTGATTACGCCTCCACCGAAACTTGATCTGTTTCAATCATGCCTATGACGCGGTGACAATGGGATTCTATTGTTTGAATAAGTTTCCCAGGACCCATGTGACACGCTTGCAACACTTCCGCCCATCGACTTCGTTAAATTGAAGCAATCGCCAGGAAAGCCGGGGCTGCGGTGAGCCGACAATAAAACGCGTGCGGTCATTCTATGAAGGTTTGATCACCTGCATGTTTGCCATGTCGTTTAGGAACTTATCCAAGTCGAACAAATCAGCGCGTGGAAAAGCGGCAATCAGGGCTGAGCGTCGGAACTGCTGCTTTTCCAAACACCATTGAAGAAATGGCAGAACAGTTGGTGGCACGGCAGTCGCTTTGCCGTTGGAAACCAGGACTGGCGAACCTTGATGGGCGCCGAGCTGTATTTGATCGGAAACGAGCGCGAATTCAGGGTCTTGTGCCGCTACAGGCAATGAGACACCGCCGCGTTTGTAGTGATATTCCGCTTGATAAGCGGCCATCATATCGACGAGATCGCCTCTTTGGGATAATTCACTTAAAGAATTTGCCAATTTTCCTATGTGATTGGCGAGCGCGGCGCGCCCTGCCCGCGCCGGAGGCAGATTGAGCCGAAACATGGTTTCGTTGACCGCTAGATCACTTAATGCGGATAAGAAATCCATGCCGATTACCGACGTAAGGCCGAAAGCAATGTGAACAGTGCCACCTTCCGTGTTTGCCAGGGCATCATGATACCAACCGCGCGGGATATACAACACATCTCCAGGAGACATTTCGACCTCCATCAAGATCTTACCCCGATTTTGCCGATGTTGTTCCTTAGTCACTGACGTGAAACGCGTGTGACGGATGGGGTGTGGGGCGCGGGTTTCATAGATATGCCACGTCTTTTTGCCCTCGACATGTACCGCGAAGACGTCATGGGTATCGAAATGGCTCTCAAACGCTTGGCGCTGTGGCCATGAACAGTAAAGATTTGCTTGCGCTTTACAGGAATATGCTTCCTCAAACGCATTTGCTGCGGCCCTAAGCGGCCCGGTCAGCATATCGATGTCATTTGCGACCAAGGATGCACCGCGTTCCAGCCAGTTCATGACACGCGCCGGATCCGGCCTTAGAACTGATGCACCATCCCGATCGACAGCATCTTCACAATACGTGCGGGGTGGAACCGTTTCACGATCAATCACCATCTGCAGTGAATTGGACGACCAGATACCAGTCATGTTTAGGAGATCCTGCAGGATTTCCCAATTCATCAAGCCTGCAAACTTCTCGGCACCGCCGGGAATGTGAACCGGTTTCTTATCGTAATAAGTTTCGAAAAAATCGTCTTCGGTTAGTGGATCTAAGATATCGGCGAAGCAATTTGGGTATGACGGGTGATTGCTCATTTTGAACCTTTCTATTCCGGCTCTGCTAGGCCCAAGGATCACAATCGGGATCCGAGAGATGACCTAATGCATTTTTTAAGGGGCCCAAATGTGCCTCATACTTGCGCCACTTCTCCAATGAACCGCGATAAATCGGTTGCCTGACTTGCAACCGACTGGCGGTCATAACGGTTCCTTTTTGTTGGTGAAAACTCTCCATCCTTGTCTGCCACGACAATCCCATTTTTGAGAGCAGCGGTGTAAGAGCAGACTGCGCGTTCTCCACGACCGCCTCATAATCCGCACAGAGTATTGTTGGGTCGACGTCATGCCAAAAGCGCATCAGCCGGACATATTCCTTACAATAGTGACCAATATCGCCCAAGTCCCGGTTGAATCCCAAATCTTCTGTGAAGGCCTGCGCATAGATTGAAACACAGGTATCGAGAAGACTTCGCCGGCTATGAATAATTGTTGCATTGGGAAAGATCGTTCTGATTAAGCCGGTATTAACGAAGTTGCTTGGTAGTTTGTCGACGACAAACTGCGCTTCGGGCGCTGCCTTACTGATCTCGTCCAGATAAGTGTCGGAAATCTGCTTGAAATCGTCCTCATCCATTGCCGATAGCGTCGCAGACAGGTCGCCATACTTAACGAGATATGGCTGCAATGCGCCAGGCAGCGCCATGGATTCCCCAACCCCGACGATAGCGTCATGCGCTGAAAGAATGCGCTCGAGCAACGTCGTTCCGGATCGCGGAAGACCAACGATGAAAACTGGTTTATAAGACGGATCGCCCTGACAGGTGGGCGGATTGTCTAAAAAGACCGAGATAAGCCGGTCAAATTCCGCATGTTGAGCTGACGGGCTGTAACGTCGAACGCCTCGTTCGCCAATTCGGACAGCCTCACGATGGGCTTTGCCATAAAGGGGGAAGGCTTCGTTATATCGGTTGAGCCTGTCATATCCTTTCGCGAGTCTGAAAAAGGGCATGGTTCCGATGGCATTCTTGTCTCGCGCCCATTTTTCGTAAGTGCTGAGCGCCTTTTCCAGTATTGCCTCGGATTGTGATTTCTTCGGTTCTTCTCGGGCGCTCAGCAATTCGGAAAGATCAAGCAGCGTATCGATATCCCCCGGATTGCCTTCAAGAATTTTTTGAAAGGTCGCTTCTGCTTCGTCCAAGGCGCCAAGGTTTATCTGTGCGGCCCCTAGAATATTTGCTGCCCTTGTGGCTGAAGGGTCTCGGGCGACCAAATCCTTTAAGATATTCGCCCCTTCGTCCAGCTGCGATCCATCGATCAGAGCGACGCCGTAATTTTGAGTTAATTCTGCATGCTGAGGAGAAAACTTAAGAGCATTTCTATAGTGTTCTATGACCAAATCATGCTGCCCGGTCGCCTTAAGCGCGTCACCCAGGTTAATCTGCGCGGATACGAATGTTGGATCTCGCCGCACCGCTCTTTCGAAAGCCTTCTTGGCCTCTTCAAGCCGCGTCTGCCGCTTCAAAGCCAGGCCGAGATTGTTCAGAAGGGCGGGGTCGTCCGGTTGTTGTTTAAGGGCACTCGAGAAAAGTCGTTCAGCTTCACCCGTGCGATTCTGATCCAACCGGACAATACCTAACCCTGCTATGGCAGCGACGTTTTGGGAGTCCGCTTTGTAGCTTTTCTCAAAAAATGATGCGGCCGTTTTGAGGTCTTCCGCTTGATGGGAAAGGACACCAAGAAGGTAAAGAGCATTTGGTTCGCGGCTGTGTTGTCGTAGAATATTCTTCGCCGCCGCCTCAGCTTCCGCCGTTCTACCCGAGTTCAGGGCTGCAAAAGCCTCGGTCAGAAGGCGCTGTAACAGCGGTGGCGGCAGCTTCGGCATTCTCTTGAGGCACTTTCTGTAGATGATACATCTACATTGAAGAACTTGTTTCTGATGCTTGGCATCGGACTGGCAAATGCATACCTTGATGGGTAACCCTCATACAATAGCGGAAGCATCATGACGGAACGAGAGCCTCAGTCGACCGAAATTGTCGCACGCCTGGAAATGGTTCGGGAAAACTTGAGACAGGCGACCGAGGAAGCCGGGAGAACGCCGGATTCTGTGACGTTGATTGCCGTCTCAAAAACCTTTGATGCACCGGCGATCCGTCCGGTTCTGGAAGCCAACCAACGGATTTTTGGGGAGAACCGGGTTCAAGAGGCCGAAGGGAAATGGCCAGACCTGAAGTCTGATTATCCGGACGTGGAATTGCACCTGATCGGCCCGCTTCAAAGCAATAAGGCAAAACAGGCAATAGCGTTGTTCGATGTCATTCAGACGATTGATCGGCCGAAAATCGCCCGCGCCCTTGCCCGGGAGGTTCAAGCGCAAGGTCGTTCACCGAAGTTCTATGTTCAGATCAACACAGGTGAGGAACCACAAAAGGCCGGTATTCCCCCCGGTGAAGCTGACCGTTTCATTAAGGATTGTAGAGATACATATGGGCTTAGTGTCGATGGTTTGATGTGTATTCCGCCGGTCGGAGAGACGCCAGGGCTGCATTTTGCTCTATTGGCGAAGATTGCCGAGCGAAACGGGATAGAGGTGTTGAGCATGGGGATGAGCGCTGACTACGAGACGGCGATTGCTTTTGGTGCAAGCCATGTTCGTGTTGGATTCGCAATTTTCGGATCGCGTCCTCCCTTAGGATCAGTGCCCGCTTAGAGAATTTTCGCTCTAATATTTAACGCACTGTCGGCAGGAATTGTCTGAAGTACGCTTAAGAGATCCGGCAAAGCCAAGGCGACGCAGCCCTCGGTCGGGCCATAGTCAGGCCGTGCGACATGTAGGAAGATCGCACTGCCTTCTCCTGGAACCGGGGGCTCGTCATTATGGCCCAGAACACCGACCACATCATAGAGCCCATCATCCCGCCACATTACTTCATGGGATGCCGCAAAGGGCAGCTTAACGGGCCGGTTGTAGCCTGGATGCTTTGGATCGTCGCACCAACCATCATCCATTTCGATCTTTGTGAGTGGCAAGGCGCATCTGGGCGGGTCAATGCGATCCGCCCGATAGTATATTTGTCGGATCGGCCAGCATCCGATCGGCGTACCGCCATCGCCTTCACGTTTTTGCGTCACGAGGCCACCCCGACCTAGCGCGCATCTGAAGCGACGCCCGTCTGGAAGGTATAGTCCTGACTCCGATACCTGAAGCTTAAGCATGCCTTAGTATAGAATGGATCGTTGGGAGGATCAGCCCGGATTCTGTTTCATCGCCTCATATTTCCGCAGCGCAGAGAGCATGGCATTGGGGATATCTTGCGGCTCTGGCGGTGCAAAAGCAGCGATGTCATCCTGTGCCTCCGTGCCCATAGGTTCAGCGATAGCTGGTGGTGGTGGTGCTTCCGGTCGAACCGGTGATGGTGCGGCTAATGGTGAAGCGGCTGGTGGTGAAGCGGCTGGTGGTGAGGCGGCCGGTGGTGAGGCGGCCGGTGGTGAAGCGGCTGGTGTTGTTGTGTTTGTCGGTCCGGCCGAACTGCGTTGTGCCATTTCCATAAGCCGTTGGGCTGCTGCCGGGCTCAGTGTCGCCGGTCCTCGTGTCGGAGCGGGTCCAAGTGTTGCTTCTTTTGCGTTGCTCGATGACTGGGCGACTGATTTTTGGGCATTTCCGGCCGTTCCGCCAGCATCAAAGACTTGAGGCTGTGAGTTGGCGATACGTGCGGGCGCTGCTTTCGAAACAGATTGTGGGGCCGGCGTTACGAAGCCGGTGGGTGCGATTCCGCCCGCGGCCCCATTCCGCCTGGCCACAGGCTCAGTGGCGACCGTCTGGTTTGATATCGAAGGGTTTCCAGAAGAAGCGTTAAGGGGAAGCGCTTGGTTGAGTATGGCGGTTGTTCCGGCGCTCGTTGCACCCGCTGCCGGGGCAAGATTGGCTAGCTGTTCTGCTGTCGGGTTACTGCTAAGAGACCCATTGGCGCCCAGGTCTGCATCTGCCGCAAAAGCCACGGCGTCGGAAGCGGGGCCGGTGGGGGCGGATTCATCGCCTAGCAAGAACGCCATCGCGGTCGCGCCAATATCTTTACCGGTCTGAGCTTCAAAAGCATTGTTTGCGATAGCGGCACCCAGTCCGAGGGGCCCGCCATATAATGTTCCACCGGCTAGTCGTGCGCCTTGCGATATCTCGTCCCCTGATAGTTCACGATAGACGGTCGATACGCCTGGAATATGTTGCAGGGGATTAATAATGTCGACGAAGTCGGAAAAAGTGAAACCATCCTCTCCGAAAAAGTCATCACTATACCCAGTCTGGACATTTCGATCAGCGGATGATGGATCAATGCCGGCATTTCTCAACATGCGGCGTTCTTCAGCATCCGCGTAAGCGCCATTGCGGTTGGCAGATGTTGGGGCCGGCGGAAGGCCGTTACCGCGTCCCGTTGAGCCGCTGTTCGCTGTCGCGTTTCGTTGTGCGCCTGGTGCAAATAGCGACCACGGGGCGTCAACCTGTGTCTGGGCGATGGACATCTCTTCTTACCTCTCTCGCCGGGCTTCGTGCTCTCTAACACTATCTCCGGCCTTTCTCCTCGCCTGAGAAATAAGCAACCCCCATGCCAACTGGATATGGGTGGTCCATCATTGCGCTATTGTCACTGAGCTATCCATTCGTAAACTCTCATCGCGACACTGTGAAAAAGGCGCATTTCCGCTAGTGGGGCACGGAATCTCGTGCTATCGCGCGGGACGAATAAAATCCAGCCGGCCCAAGTCTGGGCAGGTGGAAAGAGGCGGATAACGAAAAAATGACAGCAACAACGGGCAAGAAAATCCTGCTGGTGGATGATGATGAGGCGCTGCGTGGCTCCTTAGCAGAACAGCTGCAGCTGCATGAAGAGTTCGAAACCATTCAGGCAGGTACAGCGTCTGATGGATTGGAACTGGCGAAGAAGGATCATTTTGATGCGGTCCTTCTCGATGTTGGCCTACCTGATATGGATGGCCGGGAGGCCTGTCGGTTGATGCGGCGTAGTGGCGTTAAATGCCCGATCATAATGCTGACCGCCCATGATACGGACAGTGATACGATCCTTGGTCTTGATGCGGGCGCTAATGATTATGTGTCGAAGCCTTTTCGGTTGAATGTTCTGCTGGCCCGGCTCCGCGCACAGCTTCGGACCCATGAACAAAGCGAAGATGCGGTGTTCACAATTGGTCCCTATAGTTTCCGTCCCGCTGGAAAATTGCTGCTGGATGAGGAAAAGAATTCAAAGGTGCGTCTGACGGAAAAGGAAACAGCCATCCTTAAGTACCTTTATCGCGCCGGCACGAAAGTTGTGTCGCGGGATACGCTGCTTGGGGAGGTTTGGGGCTATAACGCGGGTGTTACCACCCATACATTGGAAACCCATGTCTATCGGCTGCGTCAAAAAATTGAACGTGATCCGTCGAATGCGGAAATTTTGGTGACGGAACCAGGCGGATATAAATTGGTTCCCTGACCCAAATTCTGCGAATATTGTCCCAAATCGTTAATTTCCTTGTAAGACTAACCCCGAATAGGGTTATGCTTGAAGAAGACCGGCATTTGATTGCTTCAAAGCAATAATGGCTGGTCGCTCTCGGTGATTTACCGATCGGGTACCGTTCTTTCGAGTATGGTCCTTTTGGATATAGTCCTTTTGGATGTATCCCTTTCGGGCAATGAAAAAGAGCCGGGTATTTGTGGGGTGGCCTTAGACGCGGGACATGATGTCAAATAGCGATTTCTATGTGCGGTTTTGGGGAACCAGGGGCAGCATTGCCTGTGCTGGTCCGGAAACACTTCGCTATGGCGGCAATACGTCCTGCGTGGAGATCATGTGCGGTGGCAAGCGGCTGATCTTTGACGGCGGGACCGGCCTGCGGAAGCTTGGTAAAGACATAGCGATGGAAGGTCCGCAGGAAATCGATCTTTTCCTGACGCACACCCATTTGGACCATATCATTGGGCTGCCCTTCTTTATTCCTTTCCACATTCCGGGGTTTACGCCTCGTGTTTGGGCGGGCCATCTTTTGCCGGATCGCAGTTTGCACCAGACCCTTTCCGATATGATGCAGGCACCGCTCTTTCCAGTGCCGCCGGAAGTTTTTCGAGCCAATGTCAGCTTCAATGATTTTGAATGTGGTGAGAGTTTAGAGCCGGCCCCAGGAGTTGTGCTGAAGACGGCGCCGCTTAACCATCCAAATGGGGCGGTCGGATATCGGGTCGAGTTTGATGGCAAATCCGTCTGTTACATCACGGATACTGAACATTATCCCGATGGCATTGACGAAACTTTGATAGATCTGGTCCGGGGCGCTGATGTCATGATCTATGACGCGACCTATACGGATGATGAATATCAGCGTTTTGTCGGGTTCGGGCATTCGACGTGGCAGGAAGCGCATCGCGTTGCTGATGCCGCAGCCGTTGATAAGGTTATCCTGTTTCACCATGACCCGGCCCATGACGATGATATCATGGATCAGATCGCTGCAGCTGCGGCTGAGGCGCGCGCCGGTACCGAGACCGCCCGTGAGGGCATGTTACTCGAATTGTGATTAACCCATGAGCACGCGTCGTTTCTGGCGTCGGCTTCGGCTTGGCCTGCCGACTATTCTGGGTTTGCGGCCAGGCGGCTATTTCATTCCATACCGGTATGCGGCGGATGTTCCGGATGCGCCTCGCGAGCCAATCGGCTGGATCGAAGACCTTTGTGATGAGGCGCGCCCCCGTTTCGAAGCGATTCTGACGGAAGCGGATGCATATTCTGCAGCCCTCCAGACTTTCAATAATACCGAGCCACCGATGCCGCGTTGGCAGCAATCTTGGTTTCCACGGCTCGATGGGTTGGCAGCCTATAGTCTTGCGCTCTCTCGTGGTCCGTCGCGCATCGTGGAAATCGGGTCCGGCCATTCGACCCGTTTTTTCGCTGCCGGTCTTCGGGATGGTGGGTGGACTGGGGCAAGATTGACGGCGATTGATCCGGCCCCTCGTGCCGATATCGCGACGCTGCCGGAAGTTGTGGCTGTTTCTGCGCTGGCCCAGACAGCGGACTCTGCGATCTTCAGCTCCCTTGAGGTCGGTGACTTTCTCGCCATTGATTCAAGCCATATCGCGATGCCGGGCAGTGATGTTGACATTCTGCTGACCAAAATTCTGCCGGAGCTTCCAGCCGGCGTTTTGGTGCAGATCCATGACATATTCCTGCCTGACCCCTATCCAGAAAGTTGGGCATGGCGGGGGTATAATGAGCAGGGCATGGTTGCCAGCCTGTTGGCCGGTGGCGGATGGCGGATCTTGTGGTCCAGCCGCTACGTTGCTACTCGCATGTCGCTTGAGGACACAGCCGCAGGCCAACTGCCGAAGCCGAAAGGCGCTTTTGAATCAGCTCTTTGGCTAGAAAAGCTTTAGCTCATCCTCAATTCTTTCGCCGGTGTTTGGCCCCCTATTTATAGGGATCAGCCGCGTCGCGTAGCCCGTCTCCGAGGAACTGGAACGCCAGGACCACCATGATTACCGGAAGTGCTGGATAGAGCAGCCACGGGTAGAGGGCGACAGCGTTGAAGTTCTGCGCTTCATTCAGCAGAACACCCCAGCTCGTAATCGGCGGTCGTAGCCCAAGACCAAGGAAACTGAGCGCTGTCTCGCCCAGGATCATGCCCGGGACGGCGAGTGTTGCTGACGCAATCAAATGGCTCGTGAAGCTTGGCAGCAGATGCTTGCCGATGATCCGTTTCGGCTTGGCGCCCATCAACTGTGCCGCCACAGCAAAATCTTCTTCGCGCAGCGCCAGAAGTTTTGACCGTACGGCACGCGCCAGTCCGGGCCAGTCCAACAAGCCAAGAATGATTGTGATGCCAATAAAGACCAGGATAGGTGACCAGGTGACCGGCATTGCAGCGGATAAGGCCATCCAAAGCGGCAGTGATGGGAAGGAGCGGACAATTTCAATCACCCGCTGAACCAGCCAATCGACAGCGCCGCCATAATATCCAGCCACGCCCCCGATCACGATGCCAAGCACGAAGCTGATGATCACCCCGACGAGCCCGACAGTCAGCGATATTCTCGCGCCTTGAATGATCCGCGATTGTATATCACGCCCTAACCGGTCCGTACCAATGATGAAAAAATGCGATCCTGGTGCTGGACAAACCAGATGGAAGCTCGATTCGAACAGACCCCAAAATTGATAACTTGCCCCGGCATAATCATCGCTGTTGCAGAAGAACCGCAAGGGCTTCGGCTCGGAAGTATTTTCCGTATAAACCCAGCGTAGGTTCTCTAAATCCAGCTTCACGTCATAGTCATAGACGAAGGGTCCGACAAAGTCTCCCTCATGGAAGAACTCGATCGATTGCGGTGGGGCGTAGAGAAAATCAGTATGCCGATGATTGAAGTTATAGGGCGCGATTATCTCTGAGATGGCCACCGACAGATAAACCAGGATCAGGTAGACCGCGCTCAAGACCGCCAATTTATGGCGTTTGAACTTCAGCCACATCAGCCTGTATTGGGACGACAGATAGAAGCGTTCCTGCTCCGGCGTCAACTTGACGGCCATATTCGGATCGAAGGGCGCCGTATCGACAAAATGCTTCAGCGGCTGGATGGCGGCGGGGCGTGACGGCGTTTTGCCGCTGCCAGAGGCGGTTGTATCGGTCATTTCGAGGCCTCCGCACCCAGTCGAATTCGGGGATCAAGGACCGCCAGCGCCAAATCGGATACAAGGTTCCCGATCACGGTCAACAAAGCGACAAACATCAGAAAACTGCCGGCCAAATACATATCCTGGCTTTGCAAGGCGCGCAGCAGCATTGGGCCCGTCGTCTCCAGGCTCAACACTACGGAAACAATCGCAGCGCCTGAAATGATCTCCGGCAAGACGTTCCCGATATCGGCAATGAAGGGGTTCAGGGCCATGCGCAGCGGATACTTCACCAGTGCTTTCTTGGGCGGCACGCCTTTCGCGCGGGCGGTGACGACATATTGCTTATGCAGCTCATCCAGAAGGTTTGCGCGCAAGCGGCGGATCATACCGGCTGTTCCGGAGGTACCGATCACAACAACGGGCACCCACAAATGTCCCATAACGTCTATGAATTTGGCGACCGACATCGGTGCATCGCGGAAATCGTCCGAAACCAACCCGCCAATGGACGTGCCGAACCACTGATTGGCCAAATACATCAGGACAAGTGCCAAAAGGAAATTTGGTGTCGCCAGCCCAATGAATCCAACGAATGTCAGGGCATAGTCTCCTGGACTATATTGCCGGACGGCTGAATAGACGCCGATGGGAAAAGAAACGACATAGACGAAGATAATGGTGGTGAATGATACGACCATGGTCAGGAACATGCGGTCGCCAACCACTTCATTCACCGGCAGCTCATGTTCAAAGCTGTAGCCGAAATCCCCTTGCAGCAAGCCGGACGCCCAGACCAGATATTGCTTCCACATCGGCTCCCCAAAGCCGAATTCTGCGCGGTAGTATTCAATCCGCTCCTGACTGATTTCCTCACCTTGGCTGCGCAGCTCTTCCACTAGCGTGGTAAGATAGTCACCCGGCGGCAGTTGGATAATGATGAAGACCAGGATCGAAATGACGATCAAAGTCGGAATCATCACCAATAGGCGGTGTGCCACATAGTTCAGCATGGTCTTAAACCCTGTTCGTCCTTCACGCGCCGATCACCCATTGGTGCCGTCGACGGCGGTCGTATTCCCCTCGCCCCAAAAGAACCCATCCATGCCATAAAGGCCAAAATGGGCACCCGGGTCCCAGTTCCAGATGCCTTCTTCCGGCACATTGATCAGCCCGTCGCGAACAACGATCGGCTGAAGAACCCCGGCGATCAGGCCGATGGTGAAAACATTGTCTGAATGGATCTGCAGCATTTCGTTCCAGATATCCCGACGTTCCGTAGCGGATCGGGACAGGAACCAATTCTCGTAGAGCGTCATCAGACGCTTACCGAGTTCCATATCCGGCGCTTCGCCGGCGGTACCATTCGTTTCGGCAAACTGACCCCAGTTCGACCATTGATATTGTGTCTGATGCACTGGCGCCAGGCCATCCGGCACCATATCCGGCGTCGCCAACCCATTCTCCATGCCGGAGAAGATCGCCATCTGGGTTTGGCCGGCAAAGATGCGGCGGCTCATATTCTCTTTGCTGAGCGGCTTGATGAACAGTTTGATCCCAACCTGTCGCCAAGTGTCTTTGATCAGCTGCAGCACATCAGATTCTTCAGTGCTGAGACCGGCCGTTTCAACGATGATGTCCAGCGGCTCACCATTCGGCAGCTCCCGAATACCGCCCAGGCCACGACGCGGTAACCCGATTTCATCCAGAAGTGCGTTGGCTTGATCCAAATCGAACTGCGTCCAGTTTTCCCGCAGGTCTGGCCGATAGATCGGGCTGCCAGGCAGCAATGTGTTCTGCCCTTCTAACGCCAGGCCGAAATAAACCACACGGTTGATTTCATACCGGTTGATCGCCAATGACATCGCTTTGCGGAACCGGTCATCACGGAACAGACTGCGCCATATCGGATCAGAATGTGTCATGTTCGGATAGAGTGCCAGATGCGCCCCCTTGGCAATTCGCCACAGGAATGTGCGGTAACCTTTATCCTTCTCGCTGCGCTTCAACAGGGTGAAATCATCGAAGCGCAGATAGCGGCCCTGAAGATCCACATCACCGGTAGAAGCCTTGCCCGGAATCAGTTTCTTTTCGGAAACATTGAAGATGATCCGGTCAAGATAAGGCAGTTGCCGCCCCTCAGCATCGATCTTGTGATAATAGGGGTTCCGCACGAAAACGAAGCGATCTGCCGGCGGTTTAACTGTCTGAATCCACGGTTGCAGGGTTGGTAGCTTCGGATTTTCGGCGCGGTAGAGACGGCCCTTTTTTGTGTGAATGGACGCCCAGCTTCGCTGTCCCTTTTCTTCAGCCTTTTTCTTCAGCTTTTCAGGGTCGGTATAGCTTGGGTGGAACTGTTTTAAATAATGCGCCGGCGCATAGATGTAGCGCGGCGAGGCTTGTGCGAGGCTCGGCAGGAAATCGGGGTTTGGCAAATCCCAGGTATAGCGGACTTCTGTTTCGCTCAGAATTTCGACCGTTGGATAAGCCCCACCGACTTTCATATAGGCGGGTGGCCCGGAGGGATAGAGATCCTTGTTATGGACAATATCTTCCCACCAGTAGCGGAAATCCTCTGTCGTGAAGGGATGCCCATCCGACCATTTGTGGCCTTCGCGAAGATGCAGCGTGAAGCTACGCCCATCTTCAATCTCCACATCGGCCAGCAGGTCCGGCTCCAGCTCCAAATCCTTGTTATAGCCGACCAGACGGGCATAGCCGTAGACGGTGATTTGGCGGGTGTCTTTCGACTTCGCCATCAGCATCCGAAGGTCGCCGCCGTTTTTCCCGATCTGCTGCCCTTGGGCTGCGAAATCGACGACTAAGGGCACGTCTGGAATACGCTCGAATAGCGGCGGAAGGTCTCCCGACGCGACAGCATCCGCCAGAAGAGGAGGCTCGGTCGTATCCATCGCAAATGAGACGTTGGACCAGGAAATCGATACGGCAGCGATGGTAAACGCTACGAGAGTGGAAAGAGGCCTCATGCCGCCACTCCTTTTAGCTTTGCTCCCTCAATCGCCCGCACGAAATGCCCCTCGCCCAGATCATGCAGGATCGGTCGGCTCTCACCATCATCTGTGAAAGGAGCGGCCCAACCACTTGGAACGGAAGCCTTTTCAGACATCAAATGCTCGAAATTCAAGAGCCTATCCGGATTTGGATCGGGCACGGCCTGCAACAGACCTTTGGTATAGGGATGAACCGGATTGCGGAACAGAACTTCGCGCGGCGCAAGCTCTACCAGACGGCCCCGGCACATCACCGCGATCCGATCCGCAATGTAATCCACCACCGCCAGATTATGGGAGATGAAGATCAGCGTCAGACCAAGCGTCGACTGTAGATCTTTCAGCAGATTGAGAATCTGCGCCTGAATAGACACATCCAGAGCGGATACCGGCTCGTCGCAAATCAGAACTTCCGGCTTCAAGGCCAAAGCCCGGGCAATGCCGATCCGCTGGCGTTGCCCGCCGGAGAAGCTGTGCGGGTAACGCTTCAAATGCCGCATATCGAGGCCGACAATCTCCATCAGCTCCGACGCCAGCGCCTTCCGTTCATCATCGGATCCCAGGTTATGGATCGCTAGTGGTTCGGTCAGGATGTCCAGAACCGTCATCCGCGGGTTGAGGGACGAGAAGGGATCCTGGAACATGAACTGCATCTTCCGTCGAAATGCCGTCAGCTCCCTTTCCTCGAGGGACAGAAGATCGATATCTCGTTGGCCGTCATTAAAAATGACACTGCCTTCGTCAGGCGTCAGCGCCCGCATCAACATTTTCGAT
Source organism: Alphaproteobacteria bacterium (assembly GCA_006844765.1). GTDB lineage: Bacteria > Pseudomonadota > Alphaproteobacteria > UBA8366 > Aestuariispiraceae > SPJV01. The sequence goes on from SPJV01000213.1 coordinate 35,847, forward strand.
AGGGTCGTCTTCCCACATCCGCTTTCGCCAACCAAGCCAAGGCTTTCACCACGCTTCAAGTCGAAGCTGACACCATCAACAGCCGTTACACTGGATGTCCCGCCACCCGTAAACCCGCCTTTTTTGATGGTGAAAGATTTGCGAATGTTTTGGACGCTAAGGATCGGTTTGTTCGGGTCCTTCGCCTGGGTCCGCGTTTGGCCGGCCTTAAGGCGCTCGGTTTTCGGTGCGATCTCGCGGATTGGGACCAGCTTTTCACCGGGCTTCATGTCGAAGCGGGGTACTGCGCGCAACAATGCCTTTAGATAGGGATGCTGCGCATCGCGGAAAATGTGATCCTGGGTGCCGGCTTCCATGACCCGTCCGTGATACATCACGACAATTTCTTCTGCGACATTGGCAACAACGCCCAGATCGTGGGTAATCATCAGAACCGCCATGCCGAATTCCGACTGAAGGTCCCGCATCAGCTTCAGGATTTGCGCCTGAATGGTCACATCCAGCGCCGTTGTCGGCTCATCCGCGATCAGCAAGGCGGGGCGGCAGACCAGGGCCATCGCGATCATTGCGCGCTGCCGAAGACCGCCGGAAAGTTCAAAAGGATAGGTCCGAATGGCGCGTGCCGGATCCGGGAAACCGACAAGCCGCAGCATTTCTTCCGTCAGTTCCGTCGCCTGGGAACCGGTGGTGTTCCGATGCAGCTCCAGCGCCTCAGAAATTTGATTTCCAACGGTATGGACCGGGGACAGCGACGTCATCGGCTCCTGAAAGATGATGGAAATCCGTCCACCACGCAGGCTTTGCATCTCCGGCCCGTCGCGATTGAGTTGGGCCAGGTCAATGGGTGGTCCGTCAGTAGCGGGGTCGTCGAACAGAACTTTGCCGCCGGAAATTTCGCCGCTTTTCGGCAGAATTCCCATGATCGTCTGACTGACGACCGATTTTCCAGATCCCGACTCACCGACCAGCGCGACAGTGCCGCCTTGCGGTATTCGAAAACTGACACCCTTAACAGCTTCAATCGTGCCTTCGGGCACTCGGAATTGAACCTTTAGATCCTGAACCGAAAGCAGTTCACCCGCCATGACCCACAAAATCCCCAATACCTATCAGCGGCAGAAACCGCCTTTTTTGCTTGCCCCCTATAATCCCAGCCGCATCCTATTCATCTTCCACCGAATGGCCAAGCATAGAAAAGTTATGGGCGCTGGTTGGATCGAGGAAGATTTTGTTACGACGCGCGGCATTTAGTGTTGCCCCCGCCAATTCATCGAAACGCTCCAGATTGCTATCCACTGATACTTTCTGATCTTCTGAGCCGATGGTGAGGGACATCCATCCCTTCCCTTCCCCATTTCGTCGCCCAAAATAGGAGAGCTTTATCCGGTCGAGTTTTTCAATATCGACACTGCGGGAGATGAGGCTCCGGCGATGGATCATTGAGCCTTCCAGGATGATTGCGGTGCAGGCACTTTCGACGGCTTTCATGCCCATAGCGGCAAACAACAAAGCGGCGACAGCTAACACCCAGACCAACCAAGGCAAAGGATCCAAGAACAGTATTGGGCCGAGCGTCGCAACAAGACCCAAAACAGATCGCGCGGCATCCCCCATGACCTGGGCGCGCTGATAACGGAGTTCGATGGGCTTCGACCGTGTCATCAGGCCACGACCCTTGCATCTCTGTCTCCAAACGACAGCCATTGTGAGCCCGGGTGCTCGGAAATCATGTCGGCGAAACGCGCAATGAAATCCCAACTTTCCGCGTCATGGCGCAAATGATGGGTCAGCAAGCCCGTCGGTTCCTCTGTATCGATGGCGGGGTTTCCCTGGCGTTTTGCCATCAGATGGTTAAGTGCGGGGGACAGTGTCTTCTCATCGCCCAGATATTGGGCATCTTGTCGCCAATCCGCCGGATCGAAATGTGTGTTCAGTCGCCGGCTGCTGTCTTCCGGTTTGCGTGCACCATATAAAGAGACAATTGCCGGCCCTTGTTCGGGCACCTGATCCGCGATGGCGGGGGTAATTCGGTTCCAGGGGGGAACGAAGAGGGGGTCCAGATTGATGCTGTGTGCCTCGGCGAGGTGGCTAAGTTTTTGCCATCCCGATGCGATATCGGCTAGGGCCTCTGTAAGCTTTCGGTCGATTCCAAATTCGCATTTCTTACCTTGTGTGGCAAAGTTCCGATGGGACCAGCCATGTTGGGCGGGGGCAAGGTTGTGATGGTTGGAAAGCCATTCGAAAAGAGACGGTTCCGCCGGTTCGGGAATCACCGCGATACTGACCGGGCGCCCATCCGCGACTAAGGCAAGGCGATCCAGCGCCGGGCTTGGTATCGTGGCATCATCATCACGCCACCAAAATGTGGCAACCCGTCCAGCGTCATGCCAGAGATCAAGCTCGCGGGAAAAGGCTGTCCACATCGTCATTCGCTTTCCTTACCGGCTTGGTCTGGATTGTGAAAGGGTGTGCAATATCGACGCTGTCTGTTCGGCCCCATTCATCTGAAATGGGTAAGGTTCCGGCCGGCCATTCTTAACCGCTGTCGTGGCGGCCGCTGAAAGGTTCTCCGGCGATAGTGTTGCCTCCGAAACCACGGTCACCAGGTTTTGCGCTGCCAGCAATTGCGCGCGAAGGGGCTGTTCGGTTTCGCCAGTGCCTTCGAAGGGGATGAGCACCGCCGGGCAGCGCGTCTGAGCAAGATCCATGATCGTGTTATAGCCTGCCTGGCTGATGGATAGGCTGGCTTTCGATAAGAGATCCGGAAAATCCTGGCGCGCTGGTTCGATGATGATGGAGGCGCCGGCGATCCCTTGGTTTGCAGTCTCCAGCAATGACCGGGATTGGCTGGGAAGATTCTCACCCAATAGAAATCGCCAAGGTCTGTCGGTGAGGAGCCCATTTTGACGCGCCGCAAGCGCGGTTTCGAAAACCGCAGCACCAACCGCCCCTCCGCCGGCAGATACGATAACCTCACCAGCATTGTCAGGGTTTGCATTTTCGGCGCTCGACGGCAGTAAAGAAGGCGCCACGACATAGCCCGTGTATACGGTTTTTTCCGATATGCGAGAGGCCAGAGGGAAGCTAAGTGATAAGGGGGCGAAATCGGCATCGCCATGCACAAGAATTTGGTCGAACGCCGCCGTTGCAACCGCTGCAATGCGCGCCAGTTTCTTCGGGTCTTTCTTGGCGACAAGGATATCGCGGATGGAACAGGCCGTAGGGATTCCAGCGGTTCGGGCTGCAGCCAATAAAGGATCCAACTCGAACGCGAAACGCCTTCTGGCAAAGGGATAGCCCTCGACCAGCAGGACATCCGGTTTGATCGCATCAAAAGCGGCCAGAACTTGGTCTTTTCTCGCCTCTTCCCATGCCGAATCTACCGGGTGGCCATTTTCTTGGATAAGGCCGGAAAAGGCTGCATCGGCGGCCCTGACGGACGGCAAAGGATAAACGGAATAGGGCAGAGACGGGGATTCAGGATTCTGCGTTTGCTTATCCGTGAACATGCCGCCTTCTAGCAGCGTTACGGAGAAACCGGCATCCGCAGCTGCCAAGGCGATCCGATGGGCGCGGACCCGATGGCCGATACCCAGCAGATGTTGCGTATGGAAGAGCAGTTTTGGCTGGGTCACGGTTTGGCCTCCGCCAGAGACACGACATCACAGATCGGCTGCGGGGCGCCGGATGGAGACAATGTGTATATATAGGCGGTCGCGGGGTGGAGCTTCATGGGTGCTTTACCCAGCATATTCCATCCGGTTGCCCAAGCCATTGTCGCTCGAATGATGCCTTTATGGCAAAAAATCAAGGTGTTGCGCCCTGATTTTGCAATGTCTTCATAACATGGTGTCAGGCGATTAATCAGGTCATTCGGTGATTCACCACCCGGTGCGCAGAAGTCGCGACCTCGATCCTCCCTGGCCTTCATTTCCGGACCAAGCTGTTGGCGCAACGCTGACAGGGTTTCGCCTTCCCATTCGCCAAAGTCTGTTTCAATCAAACGGTCATCAATCTCGGGCTTTGCACCTGTGACAATTTCTGCAGTTTCCCTGGCTCTGGACAGGGGGCTCGACAGGATATGCCAAGCGCGAAGGGATGGCGGCAGTCGCCAAGTGAAAACCGCCTGCCGCCCTGCCGTGTCCAACGGGATGTCGCTACGTCCTTGCAGTCGTCGATCCCGGTTCCAGGCGGTCGGGCCATGGCGAATTAAGCCAATCGTCACGCTCATTGCCCAGACCTCATGGTTTTCGGGATGCTTGGACAGAGTCAACCAGCGCTTTCAGATCTTGCGCCACGATGTTGATATCATGATTCTTTTCGACATTTATCCGCGCTTCTTTGGCCATCTCAGCCCGGCGATCAGGCGCATCGATCAAGTCTGCGAGACCCGCCGCAAATCCCGCGGCGTCCTCCGGCTGGTGATGCAGGGCGGAACGGCCCGGTTGGGTCAGCGCACAAATGCCGGCGCGGTTGCCGACCAGAGCCGGTAATCCGGCGGCCTGCGCTTCCAGGGTTGAAAACCCGAAGGCTTCGTTCACACCAGGCCAGAAATAGAGATCTGCCGCCGCGAATAGCGCTGCAATGTCTTCTCGTGCCAGTGCGCCGGGAAAAACAACGTTGCCCCTATCTGAAAAGGCTTCAACGACATCTTCCTTTGCCGGACCATCGCCTGCCGCTATGAAAGTCCAGTTGCGGTGCTGGATGCGGCCCAAGCTTTCAGCCATGACCCGATATGACGCCAGCTTGTCGCCTTCACGCATCATTGCTGCGGTGACGATCCAGACAGTATCTTCTGGAATGTCATAACTAGTTGCCAGTGTGGCGCGCAGCGAAGGCCGATCATGCGCGGGCGCAAAACACGTTGTATCGACCGGCACATTCAGTTGAGACATTGTCGCCCCAGGCTTCAACCATGAAGCTACGCCTTTCAGATCGTCCGGATTCGGTTGAAGGACAAGATCGGCGGCTTTCAGCGCCTCTATGGATGCCTTAAATCCATGGTTCCATGGGCCATCTGCTTGTTTCCCGGCAACACTGGCTTCAACAACGATATAGGGGATGCCGAAAGTTTTCGTAACTGCCGGACCAAGCCAATCGGGCGCCTTGTGATAGAGGTGATAGGTAATCCAACAGCCGGGGGGATCATCGGTCATCTGTTCTATCAGGCGGGCGGCTTCCGCAGCACCTTCTTGTTCTAGACGCCGTTGTTGGTTCGTGTCGCCCAAACCATCGCGGCTTGAGAATTCGCTTGCGATTTGAATCTGATAGCCGGCTTTCTCAAGACATTGAATCAACAGCCGCGCCATTGTGCGATCGCCGGAGGGGACCGGATGCGATGGCGGTTTCATCGGGGCATAAAAGGCGATCTTCATCACACTTTATCTGGCCCAGGGTCTAGCCCGAACATTGTTGCCAAATCGTCCAGATGATGATCGGCATCAAATGCTGTCCTCACCCGTGCCTCTCCCTTCTCGGCCATCGCAGCCCGGCGGGCCGGGTCGCGGATCATGCGGTCCAGGGTTGCCGCCAGGGCTGGTGGATCCCCGGGTGGCACCAAGGCGCCTGTTTCGCCCTCTGAAATTAGTTCCGGAATGGCTGAAACCGCCGTGGCGATGACACAGATACGCTGGCTTTGCGCTTCCATCAGGACGTTTGGCAGGCCGTCCCGATCCCCATCACCTGCGATTTTACTGGCAAGCACGAAGAGATCGGCTCGCCCCAGGGTGGCCAAGACTTCTTCCTGCGGTTGGGCTCCGCGCCAGTCGATCCTGTCCGCGATTCCCGCTGCTGCCGCCCGCGCCGCCAAATCATTGGTCAAGGCGCCCCCCCCAATATGGATCAAGCGCCATGCAAGATCATCGGGCAAAGACGACAAAGCATCGATCAAATCGTCATAGCCCTTTTTGGCGACCGCGCGACCAACAGAAACCAGCGTTACGGGGGTGCCCGGATCGGAACCATCTGGCCCAACCGGTCGCGCAGTAGGGGGTGAAAACCGCGAGAGATCGAGCCCGTGATATTGCAGGGCCACTTTCTCTTGGCTCGGGGCAAGGCTGCGCAAATGTGCGGCCCCTGATGCTGTACAGGTGACGACCCAATCTGCCTCGGTCAGTTTCTCTGAGATTTCCCAATCCGGCGATGTCCAGATATCCTTTGCATGGGCCGACCCGCTCCACGGCAGGCCGCGCATGATCGCCGCATAGCGCGTAACCGATGCGGGGGTGTGCAGGAAGTGGAAATGCAGCCGCTCAATCTCGTCGGGCAATTCTGCGGCCAGAACACAGGCCTGGCCAAAACGACGGATCCGATTGGCGGTTCGATCCCGCGCCAGGTCACGGCGCCAGGCGGCAAAAGCGGCTTTGTAGCCGGGAAGCCGCCGCGCTCTGCGCCATCCCCTAAAGACCCGCCCGGCCTCATCACCAAGATATTCCGGCAGGTAGAGGACAGGTGCTTTGATTTCCGCGTGGATTGGGTGGGTTGTCTTGTCGGTCGGGTGCCGCAGGGAGACGATGCGAATGTCGAGCCCGCGCTTTTCCAACCCACGGATTTCTTGGGCGATGAAGGTTTCGGACAGGCGCGGATAGCCTTTCAGCACAAATGCAACAGGCCCGGGCGAGACGGAGCCGGAGGGAAATGGTTCGGACATCAAGATACAGGGGCCGGCTTAGGCTTGTCTGTGTTCGGCAAGCCGGATCGGTTGCCTGGGCCGCTTAATGAGTTTTTCCGTCAGTTGATTGACGTTGCTGAGCCCGTCCAACAGGCCCGGAACAACGACGTCGGAAGGCCGAGGTTGCTGGGCAAGTTGGCGCAGCGCGGTTGTCATATCACGGGGTTCCCGTGCATTTTCATCGGTCAACATAGAGACCAGACCCAGCTCTTGCGCCCGGGCGGCACGGATCAACTGCTCCCGGCGCGGCTTGGTGCGTGGGATAATCAATGCCGGTTTGTCGAAGGACAGGATTTCGCAGAACGTGTTGTATCCCCCCATCGCCACAACACCGATGGCTTCATTCATCAGGCCTTCCAGATGCGCATCGAATGTCACGGCTTCGACATCGCTGAGTTTTTCCGCCCGTGCCATGAACTCATGCTGGCGTTCTGTCTGCATGAAGGGGCCAAGCACGAGCAGGGCCGGATAAGGGAGGGTCCGATCAGTCTCATAGGCTTTGAGCACCGCATCGACCATTTCTTCACCATCGCCGCCGCCGCCGGGCGTGACGAGAACATAGGGACCATCGAATTTGGTCGATACCCGCGATGGCGCAACATCAGGAGAGACGGAGCGCTTGAGGTACCCTGTATAAACCATTTTTCGGCGGACCGATCCCGGCAGGCTCACCCCTTCCAGCGGGTCACAAATCTGCGGCAGTCCATAGACCCAGATCTGATCGTAAAGTTCTGATAAGGACGGGGCGACATTCTTCCTTTGCCATTCCGGGCCCAACAAGTCCGGATCGTCCATAACGTCGCGCAGGCCGAGAATCAGGGGTACCCCCTTGCTCTTCAGCATCCAAAGCGTTTCTTCAACTTCGTTGCGCAAACCCAAAGGTTCTTTATCGACGATGAAGAGATCCGGATCGAACATATCGGCGGTGTGGCGGATGATTGATTCCCGCAGCGCCAGTGTTTCTTCGGTATCGATATGAAGCTGTAGCGAGGTGTAATCACCGTTGCGTAGCTTGATCACGCCTGGGATTCGGACGAAATCGACACGGGCACGGAAGTCAAAACTGCCGATGATCGGAGAGCCGGTAAGGATGAGAACGGTAATCTTGGCTTCGGCATCGACCAGCGAATGCGCGATTGCCCGGCAACGCCGCAGATGGCCAAGCCCAAAGGTATCGTGACTGTACATCAGGACGCGATAATGCTTCTGCTGACCGTTACGCCCGCCGACCATATCGTGAGTACTTCCCTGATTGCCTACCCCTACGGGCTCAAACCCGCACCCCGCCGGTAAACTTTATTAGTTTAGACCGGCACGAGGTATGGACTATGGCATAGAAGCTTGCAGACGCAAACCAGCTTTGACTGAGAATATGAATTCTAGGAATCGGCTGAGGCTCTTCTGCAACGCTTATTGACCGCGCTGGATTTGCCGCGTGCGAAACCAGCCGGCCTCGGTTAGGAAGAAACTAAGATTTGCGTGAAAGGGTAGAAGTAACGATGTCTAGACTGGATTCAGCAATCCGCCGGCTGGAAGCACAGCGCGCATGCTTGGATATGGCCGCAGAGATGATCGCCGGCACTGATGGGCTGGTGCTGGAGCTGGGCTTGGGCAATGGGCGCACCTTCGATCATTTGCGGGAGATCATGCCGGGCCGGGAGATCTATGTATTCGAACGCAAGGTTGCTGCACATCCGGATTGTGTCCCTGAAGCCGATCGACTGTTTGAAGGGGATATCCTGGAAACCCTACCGGCGGCGGCTCAACGTTTGGGGCGCCGTGCGGTGTTGGTGCATTCAGATATAGGCACTGGGGATTCTACCCGAAATGCGTCGCTGGCGCAGCAAATCGCAAGCCTGCTGCCGCCGCTTCTGGCACCAGGCGCCCTCCTGCTGAGTGACCAAATCCTGCCGGTACCGGGCGCCGAGCGCCTGCCGCTTCCGGAAGGCGTTGCGGGTGGTCGCTATCAGGCGGTTCGCATTCCTTAATCCAGATCGATCAGAACCGGGGCGTGATCCGATGGTTTTTCCCAACCACGGGCATCAACCAGCACCCGAACGTCACGGATTTTGTCCGCCAAGGGCTGGCTCAACCAGATATGATCTAAGCGACGCCCCTTATTGGCAGCGCGCCAGTCGCGGGCCCGATAGCTCCACCAAGTGTAAAGCGGTTCCGGCGCCGGCGTGACCTTCCGCATCGCGTCGACCCATCCGAAAGCAGTTTCGGCAGCCGTAAACTTTTCAACTTCAATCGGTGTGTGGCTGACGACTTTCAAAAGCTTCTTATGCGACCAGACATCGCTTTCCAACGGTGCGATGTTCAAATCACCGACCAGAATGATCGGCTTGTCTGACGCGCGGTTCGCCGGAAACCAGTCTGTCATTTCATCGACGAAATCGAGTTTATGGCCGAACTTGTCGTTAATTGTGCGGTCCGGTTCGTCTCCACCCGCCGGGACATAGAGAGAATGAACCTCTAATCCACTCTCCAGGGTACCAGCGATATGCCGTCCATCTGCTTTTCCTGTCCATTCATGGCTGATCGGGTTGGTAAGCGGTGTCTTGGATAGAATGGCGACACCATTATAGCCTTTGATACCGCGATAGAGCAGATGCTCATAGCCGAGCGCGCGCAACGGCTCTTCCGGGAAATCCTTGTCCTGTACCTTGGTTTCCTGAAGGCATATGATGTCCGGATTCTCTTCCGCAGCCAGTTTTTCGACCAGCGGCATGCGCAAGCGGACAGAGTTAATATTCCATGTTACCAATCGCATAGACGGGATTTCTCCGAGAATCAGTTAAGTGTGGAAGGCAAAAACTTGGGTAGGCCCTACGCCGCCTGTGCGTCACCCTTTGCCCAGGCCCGCGCAGCATCGCCGAAGGCTGTGAAGATGGCTTGGCTCAAGGGCCAGACGCGGGAGATTTTGTGTTCCGGGTGCCATTGAACAGACAGGGCGAAACCTTTGGCGCCCGTCACTGAATAGGCCTCGACGACACCATCATCGCTCTTTGCTTCGACGGAGAGCCCATCGGCCAGCCGGTCCACCCCTTGGGCGTGCAGCGAATTGACCAGAACCCGACCCGGTGCGCCATTCAATCGTTCCAACACCCCGCCCGGCGTAAGCTCAACCGCATGGGCGATGTCATAGCGTCGGTCAAAGGGGATATCCTTGCGGCTGCGGTGGTCGAAATGTCCCGGGACGTTATGCAAGAAAGGATGAAGCGTGCCGCCCAGGGCGACATTAACTTCCTGATGGCCCCGGCAGACGGCCAAGAGGGGAAGCCCCCGGTCAAGCGCCCGTCGGATCAGATCCAAAGTTGTCTCATCCCGACCGCCGTCATGCGGCCCACAGTCGGCGTCTGTTTCCAGACCATAGCGATGCGGCTCGATATTCGAAGGGCTGCCGGTCAGAAACAATCCATCCAGCCGATCCAGCAAGGAATCGCCCCCTGCGTTTGCGCCCAGCCCTGGAATGAGGACAGGCATGGCCCCGGCTGTTTCCGCAATCGCGTCGACATATTTGTCCCCGACCTTGTAGTTCGCCAGGGTCGCGCCCTCGAATTCCTCTGTGGTCGTGCAGCAGGTGATCCCGATCAGGGGCGGTCTTGATGAAGAGGACATGGTCAAACTTTCGAATTGGAGGCAGCGTATGGACGATTACAGGCTCGTCACGAGGGTGTGATAGAAACTGATCGAATTGGAGATTAGCCCCGCTTGCCCGTTCCCGGCAAGACGGCCATATAGACAAGCCATGACTGATGCAAATCCTGCTTCTCTTACAGATCAACTGCTCGCCTTTAAGGGGCTGGCGGTCGGACTATGGATCGCGGCTTTTTTCCTGGGCGAGCGGCTATTGCCTTCGGCGAAGGTTGGCTTGGATAAAGCCGCGCGTTGGTGGCGGGTGGCCCGCAATGGCGGGTTGTTCGGCGTCAATGCCGGACTTTCGGTTCTGGTGGTTGTGCCGATAAGCGCCTGGGCTGCTGTTGCGGGGCCCGATTGGCGGGCGGCGGTCGCGCCCTGGTGGTCTGGTTGGCTTGGGTTGGGCCTGGATCTGCTACTGCTCGATTGTCTGATTTATTGGTGGCATCGCGCCAATCATGTTTTCCCCTTTCTTTGGCGGTTTCATGAGGTCCATCATCTTGATGAGACGCTGGATAGTACGTCCGCCGTGCGGTTCCATTTTGGGGAAGTTTTACTCTCCGCCCTGATGCGGGCTTGTGTGATCCTTGCCTTCGATATCCCGATTGAGAGTATTTTGGTCTTCGAAACCCAGGTTTTGCTGATTGCGATCTTTCAGCATTCCAATATTCGATTGCCCCAAGGGTTCGAGCGGGGCCTGTCCTGGATCATTGTCACCCCATCAATCCATTGGATCCATCACCACGCCGTCAGGCGCGACACGGATTCAAACTACGCCAATCTCTTCAGCGTTTGGGACCGGATTTTTGGAACAAGAAGCCCGTCCAGCCGCTGGGAGGACATGCCGATTGGTGTGGAGCGTGAACCGGAAAAGAATTTCGTTACGCTTCTGATTCGACCTCTGCGCCTTGGCCGAACAGAGGACTAAGCATTCCTGTCTTCAGGCTACTTGCTTGGAATACCTAAAGAAATCGACAAGCCACTTTGCGATCAGGGACGCATCTGGTTCCGTATTCAATGTTTTAAGTGCCCCATCAATCATTTCGGAACCGATTCTTTCGCGGCGGAACTCATAAAGATCCGCTGCGAAACCAGTCGACATTTCCGGGTGGCATTGCAGCGTGAAGACAGTGTCACCAATGCGATAGCCCGCGACGGGACAGAAATCGCTCTGCGCGATGATTTCGGCACCGGGCGGTGCTTCCAAAACCTGATCCTGATGCGAGACCACAGCACCGAAACGCTTGGGGCCCGTCATCCAGGCCGCATCACCGGCAACTGTGTAGTGATGAATGCCGACACCCCAGCCTTTATCCGACTTTCCCACCTGACCCCCAAGGGCCTGGGCAATAACTTGGTGGCCAAAGCAGATGCCGGCGAGTGGCGTTCCGGCCGCCTGACAGGCACGCACAAAGATTTCGGTATCCCGGATCCACTGGTGATCCTCATAGGCCCCAAAGGCACTTCCGGTTATCAAGAAACCATCGCAAGCATCCGGTGTAGGCAAGGTTTGGCCATCCAACGCCGCCCAGGAAGGACAGTCTATTTCCGGCATATGCGGCTTAAGAAGTCGCTCGAACATCGTTGGGTAATGTCCGTGTTTTAAACCAATTTCTCCAGCCGGACGTCCGGTTTCTATGATCCCGATCCGCATGGTTTAGAGGTCCAGTTTTGCCGCTACCAGGGCTTTGAGATCCGCTTCCGGACGGGCGCCATAATGGGAGATCACTTCAGCCGAGGCGATGGCACCGATCCGCCCACATGTGGCCAGCGGTAGGCCTTGCGTGTAACCATAAAGGAACCCAGCGGCATAAAGATCCCCGGCGCCGGTCGTATCGACCACCCGATCCACGGGCTCGGCATCTACGATATGCACGTCTTCGCCGGATAGCACGACCGAGCCTTTTTCGGATCGGGTCAGACAGGCGATGCGGCAATGGGCCCGCACCTGCTGTAGGGCATCGTCGAAATTTTCAACTTGGTAGAGCGAGAGGATCTCTTGTTCATTGGCAAACAGTATATCGACGTGATCTTCGACCAGGGCGCGGAAGGCGTCGCGGTGCCGATCTACACAAAATCCATCTGACAGGGTAAGCGAAACCTCCTGCCCGGCATCATGGGCCAGATCCGCAGCCTTGATGAAGGCATTTTTCGCAGCGTCTTGGTCGAACAAATATCCTTCCAGATAGACAACCTTGCCGGATGCAATGGTCTCTTCCGTCACATCATCCGGGGTCAGTTCCGTCGCGGCGCCCAGGAAAGTCACCATGGTGCGCTGTGCATCCGGGGAGACGAGAACCAAGCATTTTCCGGTCGCCAGGCCTTCCGTGGTGGGTGAGCTATCAAAGGCAACGCCTTGATCCTGCATGCCTTTCCGGAATGCATCGCCAAATTGGTCCGCTTTCACTTTACCGATATAAGCGCCTTTGCCACCCAGGGAGGCGAAGCCCGCCATGGTGTTGCCGCAAGATCCGCCGGACATTTCGACACCCGCTGGGAAAAGATCAGACAGCTTGGTGTAAAGCGCATCCGACTGCGCCGCATCGACCAGGAACATGCCGCCTTTTTGTAAGTCTTCTGCGTTCAGAAAACTGTCTTCTACATTCACCAGTACATCGACCAGCGCATTGCCGATGCCGACCAGATCGACCGTCGCGTTCGCCATTTTTCGTCCCTCGGGGTTATTGAAAGTCCCGGTCATAGCGTCTTGCGACCGCCGGGGCAATCGGCCTTAGACTTGCACAGCCGCGCTGCAGGCCATACATACCGCCAATTCCGTTTCCGCCACGTGAGGCCGATGCCATGATTGCTGCTTTAACCAAAGCCGTTGCCCAATTATCGGATCCCCGATTCTTGAAGGTTCTGTTGATGGGAATAGCCGGTGCGATTGCGGCCTTTGTGCTGTTATGGGTCGTTTCGGGCTGGGCCGTGGCGCAGATTCCCTGGGGCAGCATTCCCTTTATCGGTGAGTATTTGGCGGATTTCGAAGGCACTGCGGATACTGTCGCGGTTGTGACCGCAACGGGCGCCGTGATGGGGCTATCGCTCTTCCTGTTCCCAGCGGTGTCGACCGCGATTATTTCCTTGTTCCTCGATAGTGTCTGCGAGGCGGTGGAAGAAAAGCACTACCCCAATCTGGGACCGGCCCGGCCGCAAGGCATTGTGGAAGCGGTTATTCAGGCGTTGAAGTTCCTCGGTCTGGTCATCGCGATCAACATCGTTGTTTTCCCGTTCTATCTGATCTTGTTCTTCGCCTTCGGCTTTGGGGCGATCCTGTATTACATCGTCAATGGCTATCTGATTGGCCGAGAGTTCTATGAACTGGTCGCGGTGCGGCGGTTGACGCCGGATGATATGCGCAGCCTCTATAAGAATTATAAAGGCCGCATCACGCTTTTCGGCGTTGTATTCGTGTTCTTGATGAATGTTCCGATCTTGAACTTGGTCGCCCCTGTCTTGGCTGCGGCCGCAATGGTGCATTTCTTTGAGACCTTGCCGCGTCGCCATGAATATGGTGATGGCGTTACGGTCGCGGTTCGCGGGGACCCATCGTGAGGCCATCAGCGGGATGGATCCTTGCAGCCGTCCTGCTGGCTGGCTGTGAAGCCTTGCCGGAGTTTCTGGATCGCGAGCCCCCTGTTGTCGCGCCGACAAAGCCTGTGGCTCAATCACCGTCACCAAGCGCCGCGCCAACCGCAGAGGTTGAAGCGGGCACGTTGGAGGCACCCGTTGCCGCTTTGCCGCCGGTGAATGACGATCCCGATCAATTCCTGGGCTCAAGTGGATCCGATATTGCTGCTGTCCTTGGTGAGCCGGGGTTAAGACGCAAGGAAGGCCCGGCGGAGATCTGGCAGTATCGGGGGCGGAACTGTGTCCTCGATCTCTTCCTTTATCTGCCGGAAAACGGTACCGGATCGGCGCGGGTTGATTATGTGGAATTGCGGAACCCGGCACTTAGCGAAACCAAGCGGCGGGCCTGCCTTGCCGATATGCTGCGTGCTCAACTGGCTCCCGTTAGCTGACGCCCCCGTTAGCCGACCCCCGTTAGCGGATGTCGAATAGCTAGCCTATCGTGGCCAAAGGATCATTTGCGTGCAGCGGAACAGGGCAATCGCTTTCTCCGGCCGGGCGGCGGCATAAACCTTCGCATCCCAGACCTGGGTCGCGCGGCCCAAATGAACCGGGGTCGCATCGCAGAGAACCTCACCTTCCCGTGCCGTACCAAGATGATTGGATTTCAATTCGACCGTGGTGAAGCTTTGTGCGCCGTCGGGCAGCGCCGCCATGCATCCAACGCCGCAGCAACTATCCGCCAAGGAGACCACGGCGCCCGCATGCAGGTAGCCATGAGGGGCCAAATGCTTTGGTGTGACCGGCATCCGCCCCCGGATGCCGTGCTCCTCCAATGGCTCAACCGATATGCCGAGCAGGCCGAACAAGGTACCCTTAACGTCGTCATTGACGGTTTCAAAATTGACTCTTTTCATGGCCCTATCCCCGTTATCTCACGCAGTGCTTGAGACGGTCTTTCCCTTGAACCGGCAGAGATCCTCGACCACGCAAGACGGACAATCCGGTTTCCGCGCTTTGCAGACATAGCGCCCATGCAGGATCAGCCAGTGATGGGCATCGAGGCGATAATCGTCCGGGGTGCGTTTTTCCAGCGCCAATTCCACGGCGAGAGGGGTCTTGCCCGGTGCCAGCCCGGTTCGGTTACTAATGCGGAAAAGATGGGTATCCACCGCGATGGTTGGTTCTCGAAACGCAATATTCAGCACCACATTCGCCGTTTTTCGACCGACGCCGGGAAGGCCTTCCAGCGCCTCCCGGCTGCGGGGGACTTCGCCGTCATGTTCGTCGACCAGAATCTTCGCCGCCTTCATGACATTCTTTGCCTTGGAATTATAAAGCCCGATTGTTTTGATGTGGTCTTTCAGATGCCCTTCGCCCAGATCCAGCATGTCCTGGGGGGTGGTCACGATCTGGAACAGTTTCTCGGTCGCTTTGTTCACGCCAATGTCGGTGGCTTGCGCGGAAAGGGCGACAGCGACCAATAAGGTATATGGATTGGTCCAGTTCAACTCCCCTTTCGGGTCCGGGCGTTCTTCCTTTAGACGTCGATAAAACTCTGGAATATCCCGTTTCGGCATTTTCGCCATCGCTTGCCCCTCTTTACCGCGCGTGATGAGGCGCTACTCTAATCGGGCTCGGCATGTTCCGCATCCCGGATCTTGCGGGCGCGGGTTTAAATGCGGCGCTGTGACGTCAAAAAGAGAGCAGTGAATTTGGATGACGGATAAGTCCAATAAGACAGAGACAGTCTATTTTGACGCGACCCTGCGTCCGCATCGTTCTATGGGGCCCCGCGGTTTTCTTATTTTGATGCTAGCCATCGGGGGAGCGGGTTTTTTCATCGGCTTCAGCTTCTTTCTGATGGGGGCCTGGCCAATCGCCGGGTTCTGCGGGTTGGAGATTTTGCTGGTTTATCTGGCCTTCCGGTGGAATTTTCGGGATGCCCGCCGCGCGGAGCGGGTGCGCCTGACCAATGAAGAGGTTGAGGTCTCACGGCTATTCCCATCGGGAGAGATGACACGAGAGACACTTCCGGCGGGCTGGGTGAAAATCCATCACCACGATGCGGGGGAGGGCTATGGCGCAACGCGTCTCTTGCTGGCGAGCCATGGCCGGCAAATCCGCATTGGCGCCTTCTTGAACCGAGACGAATTGGGGGAGCTGGCTGCTGCCTTGCGCCTGGCTATTGCTAAAGCCGGCACCGCTGATACGAGCGGTGGTTCCTAGTCCGACATTCCCAAGACATCCATCATGCCATAGAGCCCCGGCTTGCGATCGCGGGTCCAAAGGGCAGCGCGGACAGCACCGCGGGAGTATATGCGGCGGGCGGAGGCTTTGTGTGTGATTTCAATGCGTTCCCCCTCGCCTGCGAAAATGACGCTGTGGTCTCCCACGACATCGCCGCCGCGCAGGGTCGCATATCCAATGGTGCCCCGGTCCCGCGCGCCGGTATGGCCCTCACGGGACAGGATTGCGACATCGTCATGGGCGACATCGCGCCCCGCCGCCGCTGCTCGCCCGAGGCCCAGGGCGGTGCCGGAAGGGGCATCGACCTTGTGCCGGTGATGCATCTCGACGATCTCAATATCGTAGTCTTCACCGAGCGCCGCCGCGACCTTCTTGGTCATCGCGAGCAACAGATTGACGCCAACAGACATATTGGGGGCATAGACGACCGGGACATGGAAGGCGGCTTTGGCCAGAGAGTCTTCGTCGCTGGGTGACAATCCGGTCGTACCGATGATATGGGCAGCCCCCGCTTGGGCACAGAGCCTCGTAATGTCGACGGTATTCGCCGGATTTGTGAAATCAATGACCGCGTCGGCCTTGGCGATTACCGGCGCCGCATCATCAACGATATTCACCCCCAGCGGATCAAGACCGGCCAGAGTGCCGGCATCGGTGCCGACGGCTGGAGAGCCCGGTCTCTCAGTCGCCCCGGAAAGGGCGCAACCTTCCGTCTCAGCGATTTCCTGAACCAACATTTGCCCCATGCGCCCACCAGCACCACAGACGACGATGTTTACCACGTCTTCAGCCATTGCATCCTCTCAGAGTCTTTTCAGCGGCTTATCCAGCCTATTTGACAGATTGATTCAACCCTCTCGCGGGGTTGTTTCCCGGCTTTTTCCGGCGAGGACCCGATTGCGGGTCCCGGATGCCTGCGCTTTGATATCCGCCGGACCCCGGGCAGCGGCCAGTTCGGGCAGTCTGAGTCTCGCCGTTGTCGGGGCCATGCCGCCGGCCGCCAGGATACCCATATGGCGGCTCCAGGCCGCATGTTTCTTTTTCACTTGGTGCGGTTGGAAATCATCCATCTGCCGGGGGCCGACATCTTCTGTGAGTGTCAGGTAACCGGTGCGGGCGGCCCCTTCGACCAGCGTGCGTCCCGCATCGCTGCGCATCAGGAGAGCATTGTCGCCGGGGTCGTGGCTGTGATTGGTTGCTTCCTCGTCTGTAGGCGCACCGCCGGGCCATATGTCCGAGGCGGCGACATCGCAAGCCTCCCCAATCCCATCAGGACAGATCTTGCAGCGGAACGGCAGGGACCAGGCGCTGTCATCCTCCCCCCACATGTCGAGATAGGTAAACTCGACGACTGAGCCGTCGGTATGTTCAACCCGCGTCGGGCCGGGACAGCCATATCCCCTGTATCGCACGGACTTCAGCTGTGTCGGATCGGCGCCATTTGCCACAAGCCGTTTTTCGAAGGCCGGTGTTTCCATGAACCCGCCACAGACCATCGCCAGCATATAGGGAACCTGCGCATCGATCCGGGGGTCCAAAGTCGCAGCATTCCGAAGCCCGGTGATATCGCACGGTGTTCCAATGACCGCGAAGCGTTCCCCGGTTTGCAGGGCCTCTTCCAGGCCGATTAGGGTTGCTGTCGGACCGTATCGGGAGCCGGCAGCGGCCATAACATCGGCGCGGGTCCGGCTGATCGTGGCTTCCCCGAAGCTTGGGTGTTTTTCGGACGCCCGGGCGTGAAGAATGAAATCCACCTGCTTCTCTTGCAGTAAATAGAGCGCGAGGGCTGAGAGCACCCCTCCTGTCGCGCCCTGAAACCGGACTTTCTCCTCGCTGGCATGGCCAACAGCAATTCTATGGATTGGACCCCAGACCAGGTCGGTTTTGGTCTCGGTGTCGAGCAGCCGGTCGGGCAGGCCTTCCATCCGCGTGCCCGGGCAGGTCAGATAGATCTGATCCACTGCCGCGTGATCCAATCCAGCCTGCGGGATGGGGCGCAGGGCGCCCTCGGGCGTGCGTGCGATCTGAATGGCATCCTTACCCGCAATAGCCTCACAGAGGCCGCATCCGATACAAAGCCCTTCTTCTGATATTCTGTTCAGGCGTTGGGCTGGTGTCATCGCTGCGCTCACTTTCCATGGCCGGGTGTTCGGGCAGACGCTATACTGCGTTTAAACTAAGGTCTAGGAGGAACAGGCCATGCCCGATACCGTCCCTAATTTTGGCCCCAATACCAACAATGACGGCTATGTCAAAAGCTTGGCCGCCACGCCGCAGTTTGACGCCGGTGTGCACCATCGTGCGAAGATCGGGTATGTACTGCTGGCCACCGAACAGACCATCCAGGATGAAATCCATCGCTTGTGCCCCGATGGTGTCGGCGTTCATGTCTCTCGCGTCGCTATTCCGGACAGTATCACGGTGGAAACGCTGGCGGCCCAGGCAGAGCTTTTGGCTGATGCGGCCTCATTGATGCTGCCCGATGGAAGCCTGGATGTTGTATGTTATGGCTGCACCTCTGGCAGTCTGGTGATTGGGGAGGAACGCGTTAATGCCGAGTTGAAACGTGGGCAGCCGGGCGCTATCCCGACCAGCCTGATTGCCGGCGTTCTGGCTGGGCTTCGCGCACTCGGCACCAAGCGAATTGCCGTCGGCACCCCCTATCTGGATGAAATCAATGCGCAGGAGCGGGACTATATGACAGCTGCCGGTTTTGAGGTTTTGGACATTACCGGTCTGCAGCTTGAAAAAGACTCCGACATGGTCCGGGTTACGCCTTCGTTTCTGGCAGAATTCATCAAGGCGCTCGACCGTCCGGATGCTGATGCGGTCTTTCTTTCTTGTGGGGCTCTGCGCTCGGTTGAGATTGTTCAAGCGGTGGAGCAAGAAATCGGCAAACCGGTCATCGTGTCCAACCAGGCAATGATCTGGAACTGCCTCCGCCTCGCCGGTATCGAAGACCGTCTGGAAGGCTATGGGCGCCTGTTCCGGGAGTGTTAGAAGACTGTCATTGAATATTCGCAAATTCCTACTGGCATGGCGAAAGAATCTGATACTGTACCAATCGTGATCCGCGCCGCTTGTGGCCGGACCGCCACTAGGCGAGAGGGTCATCATGATCCGATTGTTTGTAGCCCTGCCCCTTCCTGATGCCGCGCGTGTTCGGCTGGGGCTGATGTCCGCCGGTCTTCCCGGCGCCAAATGGGTTTCGCCTGAAAACTATCATCTGACATTGCGCTTTGTCGGGGAAGTTGATGGGCATAGCGCCGATGATTTCCACGATATGCTGATGCGGATTGATGCGCCGGGTTTTGATGTCACGCTCGATACAATCGACTGGTTCGGCAACAAGCGCCGCCCGCATGTGCTTGTTGCGAAGGCCCGCAAGGATGAGGCGTTGATGCATCTTCAGCGCAAGGTGGAATCGGCGGCGGTTCGGTGCGGCTTTGAGCCGGAACAGCGGAAATTCGCCCCGCATGTCACCTTGGCACGGATGAAAGCCGGCACTTGTGAGAGCGTTCAGCGCTTTTGTATGGAAAACCATATGCGCCAGCCCATCCGTTTTGAGGCGGAGCGCGCCGTTCTGTATTCCAGCTTCTTGAGCCACAATGGCTCGATCTATCGCGAAGAGGCGGATTATCCGTTGCGCCTTCCGGTCCTCGCGTAAACACTAGTAAATGAACAAGCGTTGATCGCGGAGAGTGGCTCCGCAACATCGGTGTGGCTGTTGCCATATCCGTTAACCCCAATTCATTCAGGACAGACTTCATGAAGCATATCTATTTGGTCGATGGTTCCGGCTATATTTTCCGGGCGTTCTTCGGCTTGCCGCCGATGAACCGGCCAGATGGCACACCGACCAACGCTGTCTTTGGTGTCTCGACCATGATGCTGAACCTGATTGAGAACACTGATGCGGACTATATTGCTGTAATTTTCGACGCCAAACGGCAGAATTTCCGCAATGAGATTTATCCGGACTATAAGGGTCACCGGCCGGATGCCCCGGAAGAACTGGTGCCGCAATTCCCTCTGATCCGGGAGGCGGTGGAGGCCTTCAATCTGCCGGCATTGCAGATGGAAGGCTATGAAGCGGATGATCTGATCGCGACCTATGCCCGCCTGGCGAAGGAACGCGGGGCGGCTGTCACGGTCGTCTCCTCGGACAAGGATCTGATGCAGCTCGTCGGCGATGGCGTCGAAATGCTGGACCCCATGAAGAATAAGTCCATCCGCCATGATGAGGTGGTGGAGAAGTTCGGGGTCGGTCCGGACAAGGTCGTCGACGTTCAGTCGCTCGCCGGGGATTCGACCGATAATGTGCCGGGGGTTCCCGGTATCGGGATCAAGACTGCGGCACAATTGATCAATGAATACGGGGACTTGGACACGCTTCTTGAACGTGCTGGTGAGATTAAACAACCAAAGCGCCGGGAGAATCTGATCGAATTCGCGGAAATGGCACGGATCAGCCGCAAACTCGTCCGTCTTAAGGATGATGTGCCGGTTGAATGGCCGCTTGAGGATTTTGCCCGCGAGCCCTTTGATCATGACAAGCTGCTCGCCTTCTTGCGGGAGAACCAGTTCAAACGCCTGATTTCCCGTTTCGAGGCCGAGGCGGCAGCAGCGTCTGGCGGGTCGGCGACTCCTGCTGCCTTGGAAGAAACGCCCGTTTCAACGGCGGATTACGCGCTTGTCCAAACGGTCGATGCCCTCAAGACATGGGTTGCCGAGGCTACGCGGCTTGGTGTCGTCGCGGTTGATACCGAGACCACGAGCCTTGATCAGGCGCGGGCCGGGTTGGTGGGTGTTTCTCTGGCAACCGCGCCGGGCAAGGCCTGCTACATCCCGCTGGCCCATGTCGGGGAAGGCCCAGGCGATTTGCTGGGCGGTGGCAGCGACACGCCGGACCAAATGCCGATGGATCAAGCCTTGGCAATTTTGAAACCGATGTTGGAGGATCCGGGCGTTCTGAAGATCGGACAGAACCTCAAATACGACATGGCGGTGCTCACCCGCTACGGTGTTTCGGTTGCGCCCATTGATGACACGATGTTGATCTCCTTCGTCATGGACGCGGGCGCCCATGGTCATGGCATGGATGAGCTCTCGGACCTGCATCTGGGGCACAAACCGATTCCGTTCTCTGAAGTCGCGGGGAAAGGAAAATCCCAGATTACCTTCGATAAAGTCCCGCTGGATAAGGCGCTGGTCTATGCGGCGGAAGATGCAGATGTCACGCTTCGGCTCTGGCTGAAGCTGAAGCCGGCCTTGCTGGAAGCCCGTATGGTTGGGTTCTATGAGACCGTGGAGCGGCCGCTTGCTCCGATCCTGGCGGAAATGGAGCTCGCCGGTATTAAGGCAGACCCTGCTGTCTTGCGCGGGCTTTCATCTGACTTCGCCAAGCGCATCGCTGATTTGGAGCTCACGATCCACCAAGATGCCGGACGGGAATTCAATGTCGGCTCTCCCAAACAATTGGGGGAAATTCTGTTTGATGAACTGGGTCTGCAAGGGGGCAAGAAAACCAAGACTGGGGCCTATCAGACCAATTCAGATGTGCTGGAGCCTCTACGGGCGACCCATCCGATTGTCGATAAGGTGTTGAATTGGCGCATGCTTGCCAAGCTGAAGAGCACCTATACCGATGCGTTGCAGGAACAGATCAATCCGGATACGGGCCGCATTCATACCTCTTACATGATGACCGGTGCGCAGACGGGCCGCCTCGCCTCGACAGACCCGAACCTTCAGAACATCCCGGTTAGGACTGAAGAAGGGCGTACGATCCGCACCGCCTTTGTCGCGCCGAAGGGCAGCAAGCTGATCTCGCTCGATTATTCTCAGATTGAGCTGCGCTTGGTCGCCCATGCCGCGAAGATCGAACCTTTGATACAGGCCTTCAAGGATGGACAGGATATTCACGCGGCGACCGCATCCGAGGTTTTTGGGGTGCCTTTGGCTGAAATGACATCAGAAGTTCGCCGGAAAGCGAAGGCAATCAACTTCGGGATCATCTATGGGATTTCTGCCTTCGGGCTGGCAAACCAGATCGGGGTGGGCCGGGGTGAGGCGCAGGACTTCATAAAGCGTTATTTCGAGAAGTTCCCGGGCATCCGCCATTATATGGATGAGGCGGTCGCTGCCTGCCGCCAACAGGGCTATGTGGAGACCTTGTTCGGACGCCGCATTCATATCCCGACGATCACGGATCGAAACCCCATGCGGAAGAACTACGCGGAGCGCCAGGCGATCAATGCGCCAATCCAGGGCTCAGCAGCCGATATCATAAAAAGGGCTATGATCCGTGTCCCGGCGGCACTTGAAAATGCAGGACTTTCCAGTGATGTCCGCATGCTTCTTCAAGTACATGATGAATTGATCTTTGAGGCACCGGAAGACCGGGTTGAGGCAACAATTAGTGCCATGCGGACCGCGATGGAGGGGGCTGCGGAACCAGCTCTCACGTTGTCCGTGCCCCTGGTCGTCGATGCCGGTACAGGCGACAATTGGGACGAAGCGCATTAGGTCACCCGACGCGGACACATGCTGTGTGAACCATAAGCACTATCCATATATTGGATGGCGCAGTGCAACACTGGGGCTTGCCAGTGTCACAGGAGGGTCATACGCTTCGTGCCCAGAGCAGGGTGGGTATGCCAGCTCAGTCTTGGTCAGTTAGAAACAGGGAGACAATAAATGAAGTTTAGGAACAAGCTGCTTGCCGTTGCTGTAGCGGCTGGCACAGCGTTGAGCCTCGGGATGGGCGCGGCGCAGGCGAAGACGTTTAAATACGCCTTCCAGGGGGATCTTCAGACTCTCGACCCGCATGGTCTTTTCGAAACCATGACCCTTGGGTTCCAACGGAACATCTATGAAGGTCTGGTAATCCGGAACGACAAAATGGAAATGGTCGGCGCGCTGGCCGAAAGTTGGGAAAATACGGATCCCACGACCTGGCGCTTCCATCTCCGCAAAGGCGTTAAGTTCCATGAAGGCGGCACTTTGGGTGCCGATGACGTGGAATTCTCCGTCAAGCGCCTCAGCACCGAAGGCTCCGACATGAAGGTTGTCGCGGCGCTGATCTCGGATGTTAAGATCATCGACGATTATACGGTTGATCTGATCACCCCCTCGCCGAACCCGATCCTGCCGCTGCAGCTCGAAATCTTCTACATCATGGATAAGCAGTGGGCGGAAGAGCACAATTCTGTCGAAGCCACGAATGTTAAGGGCGGCGATGAAGGGAACTACGCCAACCTGCATGCCAATGGCACCGGGCCTTTCATGGTCAAGGAACGTCAGTCTGGTGTGAAGACCGTTCTGGTTCGTAACCCGGACTACTGGGGCTCCATGACGTCGAACCTGGATGAGGTGATCTTCACCCCGATCGATCAGGATGCGACCCGTGTTGCCGCTCTGATTTCCGGCGATGTGGATATGGCCTATCCGATCCCGGTTCAGGATTGGGGTCGTCTGGATGACGCGGAAGGCGTCAAGCCGCTTGCGGGTCCGGAAGCGCGGACGATCTTCCTCGGTTTCGACCAGCTGCGTGATGAGTTGCTCGCCTCCAACGTCAAGGGCAAGAACCCCTTCAAGGACATCAGAGTCCGTCAAGCATTCGCTGCTGCGATCAACCTTGATGCGATCAAGAAAAAGGTCATGCGTGGTGCATCCGTGCCGACCGGTCTGATGGTTGCCCCGCAGATCAATGGCTTCAATGGGGATCTGAACGAGCCCTATGCCTATGATCCGGCAAAGGCGAAGGAACTGCTGGCGGAAGCCGGCTATCCGGATGGCTTTGAAGTCACGATGGATTGCCCGAACAACCGTTATGTTAATGACGAGCGGATTTGTCAGGCAGTTGTTGGGATGCTGGCAAAGGTTGGTGTGAAGATTGATCTGCTGGCCCAGCCGAAGTCCAAATATTTCGGTAAGGTCCTGGCGCAGAATGGCTATGACACCAGCTTCTTCCTGCTGGGTTGGACGCCGTCGACCTTCGATAGCCAGAACCCGATCTCGGCTCTGATGGCTTGCCGTGGCGGTGAAGACGATATCGGCGCCTTCAACTTGGGTGGCTATTGCAACCCGCGGATCAACGAACTGGCCGCAGCAGTTCAGTCTGAAACCGATCAGGCGAAGCGGCAGGCGATGATCAATGAAGCCTTCAAGATCCACAAAGACGAAGTCGGGCATCTGCCGCTGCACCAGCAGCCGCTGTCCTGGGGTGTGTCGGAAAAGGCCGACATTGTTCAACGCCCGGACAACGTCTTCGATCTGCGTTACGCTTCGATCAAAGACTAAAGTGTAAGTATTAATCATCGGCCCCCCCAGCTAATCAGCTGGGGGGTGTTCGATTTCTTGTTTTTAGAACGACTTATTCAGGTGGGGCGCCTTCCGGATGCTTGGATTTATCGTTAAGCGGATGATTCAATCCGTTATTGTTATGCTGACGGTCGCGTTGATTGCCTTCGCGCTGTTCCGCTATGTCGGGGACCCGATCAACAACATGGTTGGTCAGGACACGACCGTAGAAGAGCGGGATGAGCTGCGGGAACGTCTTGGTCTCAATGACCCGTTCCTTGTCCAATTCGGCCGTTTCGCGTGGGCTTCGGCGAAAGGGGAATTTGGGTTCTCCTATCAACATCGCCGCCCGGTTCGTGATCTTATTGCGGAAAGGCTGCCTGCGACGCTGGAACTGAGTATGGTATCGGCGGTACTGGCGCTGGCGGTCGGCATACCGATGGGCGTTTATACGGCGTTGCGCCGTGACGGTTTTCTCAGTCGGGCCTTTATGTCGCTATCGCTGATCGGGGTGTCCTTGCCGACATTCCTGATCGGGATCCTGCTCATTCTCTTCTTTGGGGTGATCCTCAGATGGCTGCCAACCTTCGGCCGCGGTGATGTGGTGGATATTGGCTGGTGGACCACAGGGTTCCTGACCGTATCCGGGCTTAAAGCCATGATAATGCCGTCGATAACGTTGGCGCTGTTCCAGATGACGTTGATCATGCGCTTGGTGAGGGCCGAGATGTTGGAGGTCTTGCGCACGGACTTCGTTAAGTTTGCGCGGGCGCGGGGATTGCCGGATCGATCCGTGCATTTTCGCCATGCGCTGAAGAATACGATGGTGCCCGTGATCACGATCACCGGCCTTCAGCTGGGTTCGATCATCGCGTTTGCGATTATCACGGAAAGCGTCTTCCAATGGCCCGGCATGGGTCTGATGTTCATCCAGGCAATCGGCGAAGTCGATATCCCGATCATGGCGGCCTATCTGGTACTGATCGCCCTCTTCTTCGTGATTATTAATCTGGTCGTCGATTTGCTCTATCTGGTCGTCGATCCGCGGTTGAGGGTCGACCGCGCAACGGCGAATGGGCAGTAGTGACATGGCCGATACGACGATAAGCAAAGGCTTCACGGACCGGATGCGCCGGTTCTTTGACAGCGATATCTGGTACAGCTTCAGACGCTCCCCGGTTGCGATTGTTTCAACCGGGATCACATTGGTGTTCTTCCTCGCCGCAGCATTCGCCCCGATTGTGGCACCGCATAATCCCTTTGATCTCGCAGCGATCGATATTATGGATTCGAACCTGCCGCCTGCCTGGGATGAGTTTGAGGGCGATACACGCTTTCTTATTGGTACTGATGATCAGGGGCGCGACGTCTTATCCACGATTATCTATGGCTCGCGGATTTCTCTGGTGGTCGGTTTTGCCTCGGTCGCTTTCTCGCTGGTTCTGGGCGTGGCGCTGGGCTTGATCAGCGGCTATGTCGGGGGACGCCTGGATGCCTTTATCATGCGTGTCGCCGATGTGCAGTTGAGCTTCCCGGCCATCCTGATCGCGCTGCTGATTGATGGGGTCGCCAGATCCGTGATGCCGCGGGAACTGCATGCGGATCTTGCCTTCTATGTCTTGATTTTTGCCATTGGTATCTCCGGCTGGGTGCAGTATGCGCGGACCGTCCGGGGGTCGGCTATGGTTGAGAAGAGCAAGGAATATGTGCAGGCGGCGCGGGTGATCGGGATCCGGCGCGGGACCATCCTGGTGCGCCATATCCTTCCCAACGTGACTGGTCCGGTCCTG
Organism: Alphaproteobacteria bacterium; assembly: GCA_006844765.1. Taxonomy (GTDB): domain Bacteria; phylum Pseudomonadota; class Alphaproteobacteria; order UBA8366; family Aestuariispiraceae; genus SPJV01. The sequence continues at coordinate 62,070 of SPJV01000213.1, forward strand.
GTCATCGCCACCATCCATTTGGCGATTGCCATCATCACAGAGGCGACATTGAGCTTCCTTGGTGTTGGGGTGCCGCCGACAACCCCGTCACTCGGGACATTGATCCGGATCGGGAATGATTTCCTGTTCTCCGGTGAATGGTGGATCACGATTTTCCCCGGCATCGCGCTGGTGGTGCTGGTCCTGGCGGTCAATCTGATGGGCGACTGGTTGCGTGACGCCCTCAACCCCAAACTCCGATAGAGCGGACGAGGAAGGTATTCTCATGTCGTTGATGGAAATCAAGGATCTGAAGGTCGAATTCCCCAGCCGTCGGGGGCATGTAACTGCCGTTGCCGGCGTGACATTGACGTTGGAGCCCGGCAAGATTCTGGGTGTCGTCGGTGAATCGGGGGCGGGGAAGTCGACCATCGGTAATGCGGTGATCGGTTTGCTGGAGCCGCCGGGCGAGATGACGGATGGGGAGGTTTATCTGAAGGGGGAGCGGATCGATACCCTGCCCGAAGATGAGAAGCGTAAGCTGCGTGGCGCCCGCGTCGGCATGATCTTCCAGGACCCGTTGACTTCTCTCAACCCGTTGCAGACCATCGAGAAGCAGCTGACCGAAACCATCCAGCAGCATCTACCGGTCTCGGACCAGGAGGCCTTTGATCGGGCCGTGGATTTGCTGGGGCAAGTCGGCATTCCCGACCCTGCCGTCCGGATCAAACAATATCCGCACCAATTCTCAGGCGGAATGCGGCAACGTGTGGTGATCTCTCTGGCGCTCTGTGCGGAACCGGATGTGATCATTGCGGATGAGCCGACCACAGCGCTCGACGTATCGATCCAGGCGCAGATCCTCGACGTCATGCGCCGGCTCTGTCGGGAACACCAGGTTGGGATGATGATCATTACCCATGATATGGGTGTGATCGCTGATGTGACGGATCGCGTGGCGGTGATGTATCGCGGCCGTGTGGTCGAGGAAGGGACGACGGAACAGATCCTCGGCGCCCCGGAACATCCCTATACAAAGAGCTTGATCAGCGCCGTTCCCCGCCCGGATGTGCGCCTGAAGCGCTTCCCGATGGTAGATTATATCGAAGCGGCAGAGGAACCCCGTCGGCAGCTCGATCTCCGAACCCATTGGCTTGGTCAGGCCCGCAGTTTCTCCGGTGGTGGGGCGGAAGGGGATGCTCTGGTCCGTGTTGAAGATCTCTCCATGCGCTTCCTGACGCGCAATTCTTTCTTCGAATCTAAGCGCCTTTATCTGGATGCCGTGAAGAAGGTTAGCTTCGATATCAAGAAGGGCGAAGTTTTCGGCCTTGTCGGGGAAAGCGGATCCGGTAAATCCACGGTCGCCCGGATGATTGCCGGTTTGTACAAGCCAACTGGCGGCCAAATCCATTTTGCCGGTGCCGAGTTGACGGCGATCAAATCGGAGCGGGAGCTCGATGTCTATCGTCGTCAGATGCAGATGATCTTCCAGGATCCATTCTCGTCCCTTAATCCCCGCATGCGGGTGATGAATATCGTGGCGGAGCCTATTCGCTTTCATAAGTTGACCGACAGCAATGAGGAAACCGAAGGCATTGTGCTGGATTTGCTGGATCATGTCGGATTGGGCGAGCAGGCTGCCTATAAATTTCCGCATGAATTTT
>SPJV01000155.1 GCA_006844765.1 Alphaproteobacteria bacterium
CCAATGTGTTGGTCATCGGTGGCGGTCCAGCGGGGCTGGAAGCGGCACGGGCCCTTGGTCAACGCGGGTATGAGACCGTGCTGGCAGAGGCGGGCGCTTCCCTTGGCGGGCGCGTCAGCAGGGAATCCGGGCTTCCTGGGCTGACACAGTGGGGGCGGGTCCGCGATTATCGCGAATATCAGATTCAGCAGATGGGGGCTGTTGAGACCTATCTGGAAAGTCGATTGAGTGTGGATGATGTCCTGGGATTCGGCGCGCGTCATATTGCGGTTGCGACGGGCGCTTCCTGGCGACGGGATGCCATTGGCCGGACCCATAAGCACCCTTTGCCGGGTCTGAGTGAGGCCCGGGTCTTCTGTCCGGACGATATCATGGATGGGGTACAGCTTGAGGGGACCGCCCTGGTCTATGATGATGAGCATTTTTATATGGGCGGATTGGTTGCGGAAACCCTGGTAAAACAGGGCGTCGCGGTCACGCTGGTAACGACAGCGTCGGAGGTTTCAAGCTTCACTCATAATACCCTGGAACAGCACCGAATCCAAAAGACACTGCTGGAAATGGGGGTGGAGATTGTTACCACCCATAGCCTTTCCTCTCTCTCCGCCGGTCATGTCAGGATTGCCTGTGGCTACACCGGTCGGGAAAAGGAAATCACAGCAGAAAATGTTGTTCTGGTCACCGCGATGACACCTTCGGCCGCTCTGTACAAGGACCTGCAGGCACGACAGGAAGACTGGGGCGATGCCGGTATTCAATCGGTCACGGCCATCGGTGACTGTCTTGCCCCCGGCACCATCGCGGCAGCGGTCTGGAGTGGACATCGCTATGCCCGGACGCTCGATGCGCCTGAGCAGGCGGGGGTCTGGTTCAAGCGGGAAATCGTCGGGGTATAGTGCCCCCGCAAATTGCCGTGGCAGGATATCCGCCATGAGGTCGTCAAACCCGTTGGCTTCAAAGCCCTAGTCCGGCTTCTTCTCGGCAATCAATTCAAGCAACTGTTGCTTCGTGCGCTGGATGTGGTTTTCCAGGATGGCGCAGCCTTCCTCAATCAAGCGCTTTCGCGCCATCTCGAGTAGTTTCCGGTGATCAGCGCGCGCCGGTTCCCGCATATGCATCACGCTTAGATGCATACGCACATAGCGGTCGCATTGCAGGTTCAGCCGATGCAGTAACTCTGCGGAAAGTGTCCGGTCCGCCGCAGCATAGAGCGCCAAATGATATTCGGAATT
>SPJV01000154.1 GCA_006844765.1 Alphaproteobacteria bacterium
CCCCTGACGGTCGCCCGATTCGTTCAACGGAGCCAGGACACCTTCGGCAAACTGGCCGAAATGGGTAAGGATGTCAGACGCAATGTCATCATCCCATTCAGCCAAGCTTTCTGCCTGTGCAACATGGCGCAGGCTAAACAAAATGTCGTCAATGGGCGCTTTAAAATCTGTCATAGTTTCCCCCTCAAAAAACGCTATACAACAAAACCGTTATACATTAAAACAAATTTACAGAATTAACTTAGGGTGGATCACATGGCCAACATCGCCGGACAGAAAAGAATTACGCGGTTAGACATCGAAGGCGACATTGCCATCTTGACCTTCGACCGCCCGGAAAAGCGCAACGCCATGAACGACCAGCTGATTTCCGAGCTGGACGAGTTTTTCTCGGCACCGCCCAAAGAAGTCAACGCCGTTATTCTACGGGGCGAAGGCGGACATTTCTGCGCGGGTCTTGATCTGGCCGAACACGAACAGCGCGACCCGATCGACGGCGTTTTCCATTCGCGCAACTGGCACCGGGTATCCGATCTGATCGAATTTAGCGGCTTGCCGGTTGTGTCGGTGCTGAACGGGGCCGTAATCGGCGGCGGGCTGGAAATTGCGTCTTCGACCCACGTTCGAATTGCGGAACCTGACGTGCGTTTCCAGATGCCCGAAGGACGACGCGGTATCTTTGTGGGCGGCGGCGCGACAGTACGCTTGGGCCGTTTGCTGGGCCCTGATCGGATGCGCGAAATGATGCTAACAGGGCGCAGCTATGGCGCAGAAGAAGGCCTTGCCCTTGGCCTGGCCCATTATTCTGTCGGCGCGGGTGAAGGCCTGGATTTGGCCAAAAAGCTGGCCAGAAAAATCGCCGACAATGCACCGTTTTCAAACTATCTGATGATGCAAGCCATTCCGCGCATCAACGACATGTCGCGCTCCGATGGCATGTTCGCAGAAAGCCTAGCTGCGGCGATGTCCCAAACCTCGGATGGGGCCAAAGAAGGCCTACGCGCGTTTTTGGAAAAGCGGCCTGCGAAGTTCAGGTAACCTAGCGCTGGTGCAACGGTCCTAGCGAAATCGTCCAAGGGGGCCACAGGCACCGATCTCGCCTTCCCCCGGATTTACCCAGCTGCTTCACTTTTGACAAAAAAGGCCCCAACCACGCTTCCGCTTGGTTGGGGCCTTTTGTTTTTCGGATCAATTGCGCCTTAGGGTCAGGACCCATTAATCCTGCACTGCT
>SPJV01000212.1 GCA_006844765.1 Alphaproteobacteria bacterium
AGAAGGCATGGTGCAGGAATTCGCCCGCATCGGTATTTCTGGGGACCGGTTGATACTTGCGGGTCAATCAGCGGGGGCGTGGGCGTCACTTCTGGTCGCGCGCCGGGGGCAGGTAAAGATCGCTGGTGTCTTGGGCACTGCACCGGCCTTTGCGGGTCACCATAAAGTACGCCTGCCCATCTGGCAGGAAGAACGCGCCCGGCAGATCACCTACCTCTCAGAAGCACCACATATCAATGCGTTGCTCTTCCAATTCGAGGGCGACCGCCTTGAACCACCGGAACACACAAAGTTCTTGAACCACATTCCCGGTATCGACCGCGTGATCCTTAAAGGCGGCGATGCCATAGGCGGTATTCCCTGCGACAACGCCTACCCCCATGCCACTGCCTTCAAAGATTGTTTCCGCAAAACACAGCGAGAGCGGATTTTGACGGCGATTGAGGCGTGGTTACCGACGAAATAAAGAGGCCTCAATCCAATCCACCGGTTGTGACGATAAAATCGATGATTTCGTCGCGACCGGTTTCCTGCTTCATGTTGGTGAAGAGGAAAGGGCGGTCACCGCGCATACGTTTTGCGTCTCGGTCCATCACATCCAGGTCCGCACCAACCAGCGGAGCAAGGTCGATCTTATTGATGACCAGCAGATCTGATCGCGTGATGCCCGGGCCGCCCTTGCGCGGAATTTTCTCACCGGCAGAGACATCAATGACATAGATCGTGATATCGGCCAGTTCGGGGGAGAAGGTGGCCGCCAGATTGTCTCCCCCCGATTCAATCAGGATCAGATCCATTTCAGGAAAACTTTCCCGCATGGTGTCGATGGCGGCGAGATTGATAGATGCATCTTCGCGAATGGCGGTGTGCGGGCACCCGCCGGTTTCAACCCCCATGATCCGCTCCGCAGGCAGCGCGCCGGTCCGGGTCAGGATCGCGGCGTCTTCCTTTGTGTAGATGTCATTGGTAATGGCGCAGAGATCATAGCGTCCAAACAGAGCGCGGGAGAGGACTTCCATCAGTGCCGTCTTTCCCGACCCAACAGGGCCGCCGATCCCGACACGCAGGGGACCATTTGCTTTCGTCATGATCTGAATAACCTCGTATACTGTGTTTCATGTTTCATGGAGGCGATATCGCTGAACGGCGCGAAGCTCCAAAGATCGTCTTCTCCCGCTGATGCCGCCCATTCAGCGCGGGCTGCAATCACCTCTTCCAGCGCTGCCAGACTGCGAACGCCATCGGTCTGACCCAGCGGGACAAGCCGCAATCCGGCTGAGACGAGATTGGCACAGAAGGCATGCAGATAGGCATTCAACGCGGTCTCGCGTGGGATCCCGGCCTGGGCTGTAACAGCGCCGACAGCAACGGGATAGGGCAGGGCCGTGAAACCTTCCGGCACCAGCTCCGGCCAACCCGAGTTGACCGCGCGGAGGAATGCCTGTCCTTGTGCATCCGCTTCCAGCAGCCGTTCTTCCGTCGGACAAAGGGCGCGTGCTAAATCACCGAGCTCGGTTAAGTCTGAAGAGCGCATTGCCAGCGAACACAGCACCGCATCACTGCGCCCGGTCCCGTAGGTCAGCAGGTCGGAAACCCAGCGTGTCAGGCTTTCCTGATCGCGGATCTCTCCTTCCTCAACTGCCCATTCCAGGCCATGGGAATAACTGAAGGCACCGACCGGGAAGCTCGGGGACATCCAGCTTAAGAGCTGCAGCAACACCCGCGCGTCAGTCATGATGACTGTGTTCCGGTCCGTGGTCGTGATTGGGTCCGTCATCATGACTGTGATGGTGGCTGTGTACCCGTCCCTGACCATAGGCCCCCCCTTCCGGCTGGAAGGCGCGTGTCACGCATTCTGTTTCGGCAACCAGCCCGGCCAGCATACCCTCGATGACATGGTCATAACGGATGTAGAGCCGATCTGCCGTAATCTCGGTCGGCAGATGTCGGTTCCCGAGATGCCAGGCAATTCGGGTCATCGCGAATTGATCTGCGGCCCGGATCGCTAACAGGGCTTCCGGCGCCGCCTCAACAGCGACGATGCGACCGTCTTCAAGCTTTAAGCCATCACCGGCAGCCAGGGCGACCGGGCGCGGAAGATCCAGCAAGAACTTCAATCCACCCTTGCCCGTCATCACTATTCGGCGTCGGTGTCTGGAATCATAGTCCAGGCTGACATGATCAGCCGGTTCGGCCGACCAATCGCCCTTTGAAACCACTGTTTTGGCGTGCAGCATTACTGTCTCGCCTGCTTAAAACAGGAAGTAGCGTTGTGCCATGGGCAGGACCTCTGCCGGCTCGCAGGTCAGCAGCTCCCCATCAGCGCGCACTTCATAGGTTTCGGGATCGACATCGATGGCAGGTGTTGCGCTGTTATGGATCATTGATGCCTTCGAGATACCGCCGCGCGTGTTCTGCACGGGAAGGAGTGTTTTGGATGTGCCGAGCTTCTCCGCCAACCCATCGGCAATTGCGGCGGCAGATACGAAGGTTGCCCCCGTGGCGCCAACAGCGCCGCCAAAGGCGCCGAACATCGGGCGGTAGTGAACCGGTTGCGGTGTTGGGATGGAGGCGTTGGGATCTCCCATCGGTGCTGCTGTAATCATCCCGCCGACCAGAACCATATCCGGTTTTACACCGAAGAAAGCCGGTGCCCATAAGACCAGATCCGCGCGTTTGCCGGTCTCAATTGAGCCGATCTCCGCCGACATTCCTTGGGCGATTGCCGGGTTGATCGTGTATTTGGCGATATACCGCTTCACCCGCGTGTTGTCGTTATCGCCGGTTTCCTCCGGCAAGCGTCCGCGCTGCCGACGCATCTTATCGGCGGTTTGCCAGGTTCGGATCAGGACTTCCCCCACCCGCCCCATGGCCTGACTGTCAGAGGCGATGATAGAGAACGCCCCCATGTCATGCAGAATATCCTCTGCTGCGATGGTTTCTTTTCGGATACGGGACTCCGCGAACGCCACATCTTCCGGAATACTGGGGTCGAGATGGTGGCAGACCATCAGCATGTCGAGATGTTCTTCCAATGTGTTGACCGTATAGGGCCGCGTCGGATTGGTGGAAGACGGGATAACGTTGCTTTCCCCGCAGACCTTGATGATATCCGGCGCATGACCGCCACCGGCGCCTTCGGTGTGAAAAGCGTGGATGGTGCGCCCCTTGAAGGATGCAACGGTATTTTCGACAAAGCCGCTCTCATTCAAGGTATCGGTGTGGATCATAACCTGGATATCGGTTTCATCCGCGACACTGAGGCAGCAATCGATGGCGCCGGGTGTTGTGCCCCAATCCTCATGCAGCTTCATCGCGCAGGCGCCGCCCAGAACTTGCTCCATCAGTGCTTCGGGTCGGGAGGCATTGCCTTTGCCCGAAAAGGCGAGATTGACCGGGAACTGATCCGCAGCCTGGATCATCCGCCCAAGATGCCAGGGACCCGGTGTACAGGTTGTTGCATTCGTCCCCGTCGCTGGGCCGGTGCCGCCGCCCAACATGGTGGTGACGCCCGACATCAGCGCGTCGTCGATCTGCTGCGGGCAGATCATGTGGATATGGCAGTCAAATCCGCCAGCGGTCAGGATTTTTCCTTCACCGGCAATGGCTTCGGTGCCTGGGCCGACGATGATATCAACATCCGGTTGGGTATCGGGGTTGCCGGCCTTTCCAATGGCTGCGATCCGCCCGTCCTTCAGCCCGACATCGGCTTTCACTATCCCCCAGTGATCAATGATCAGCGCGTTCGTGATAACAGTGTCGACAGCGCCTTCCGCGCGGGTTGTTTGGGCCTGGCCCATGCCATCGCGCAGGACCTTGCCGCCGCCGAACTTGACCTCTTCGCCATAGGTGGTGAAATCCTTCTCCACTTCGATGACCAGCTCGGTATCGGCAAGGCGCAAACGGTCGCCCACAGTGGGACCATACATATCGGCATAGGCAGCGTGGCTGATTTTTGTCGGCATTTTCGTGTCCCTTCCTTAGCGACCGCTGTCCAGCGCGCCCATAATTTTCTGGTTGAAACCAAAAACGGCGCGCCCCCCGGCATAGGGTACCAGGGTGACTTCCCGCGTTTGGCCCGGCTCGAAGCGGACGGCGGTGCCGGAGGCGATGTCCAGCCTGTATCCTCGTGCAGCCTCACGGTCGAAGGACAGGCCCGAATTGGTTTCGTAGAAATGGTAGTGCGACCCAACCTGGACAGGGCGGTCCCCTGTATTTGACACCGCCAGGGTGATTGCATCGCGCCCTTGGTTGAGTTCAATCTCGCCGTCGGCAGGGAAAAGCTCTCCCGGGATCATGGCTGATATCTCCTTAACTAAGCTGTGCCTGGGGGCGGTTCAGCGGATGGGTTCATGGACGGTGACGAGCTTCGTGCCGTCGGGAAATGTCGCCTCGACCTGGACGTCGTGGATCATTTCGGCAATGCCTTCCATCACCTGGTCGCGGCTGATTACGGTGGCGCCGGCAGCCATCAGGTCGGCGACGCTGCGGCCATCCCTGGCGCCTTCAACCACAAAATCGCTGATCAGTGCGACGGCTTCCGGATGGTTCAGCTTCACCCCGCGTTCCAGGCGTCGGCGGGCGACCATCGCCGCCATGGATATCAGCAGTTTGTCTTTTTCTCGCGGTGTCAGGTTCATCGTCCGCTTTCTCCCTTACATCAACACATCCAAGGCCGGGGCAGAGCCAGCCCATCACTCAAGAACTCATAGCATTCGCCAATCCAATGGCGCAGACCCCGGCTGTCATCGGCGACGGCGCGCGCGACCAGGACGTCCATTCGCTTACTGCAGCCCCAGGTAACGTCTTCTCGGTTCGAAACGTTTTCCCGCAGATCTTCACAGGCGGTTTTGGATTCGGCCTTTTCCCCAATGGCGATAAGGGTTGCGGAACAGGTTGCGCCCCGACCCACGATGCGGCTGGAAAGAGCGGCCTGCAGATCGCCGACTGCCCCAGCTTCATCCGCAAAGACGAGTTTTCCGTCCCGCCGAACGCGCCAGGATTCCCGATAGCTGCCATTGCGCACGGTCTCTCCCATCGCGGCGCGCCCGAAGATCGTCGCCTCCAGCGCGACCAAACTGGCGTCTGATGCCAGATCAATATTAAGCTTTCGGGAAAGCGCGCTGCCTTCGAAAATAAGTGTTTCCTGGGGTAGCCAATGAAGGCACCCTTCGGCGCCCACCGACAATGTCGTCGAAATTCTGGCGTCGCCATCGCGCTTCCGATAGGCGCGTTCACAGGCCTGTCCGGTGACCCGAAGAAAACCACCGGGATCTGTCGCAAAGGCCAAGTCCAGCCTGTCGCCTCCGGTCACCCCGCCGGCCGTATTGATGAACACGGCCTCCAGCCCTGTATGATCGTAGACTTTCGGGAATCGCAGCTTTGCGCAGCCCGATTGATACAGGTCTGATATATGCGTGCGCCCATCACGCAGCATACCACGCAGCCGCGCCTCTCCTTTGGCACGCTGCAGCGAAATGAACGCCGGCGGATCACACTGTAAGGTGTTGTCTAACATCCGATTCCAGAAGTTTTTTACGATCACCGGATGCTACCACTTCACCCCGGTCGAGCACGATAAACTTATCCGCCAATTCCTGTGCGAAGTCGAAATATTGCTCAACCAGGACAATGGCCATCGTGCCTTTGTCGCGCAGATATTGGATGGCCCTCCCGATATCTTTGATGATGGAGGGCTGAATCCCCTCCGTCGGTTCGTCCAAAACCAGAAGGCTTGGCTGCATCACCATGGCGCGGCCGATGGCGAGTTGCTGTTGCTGGCCGCCCGAAAGATCACCGCCGCGGCGATGCATCATGTCGCCGAGGACAGGGAACAACTCAAACACGTCATCCGGCACGCTACGCTTTCCGGATGGCAGGACAGCATAGCCGGTCTCCAAATTCTCCCGCACGGTCAACAAGGGAAATATTTCCCGTCCCTGAGGGACATAGGCGATGCCGCGGGATGCCCGGTCATGGGGTTTCATGCCATCAAGCGCTTTGCCTTCCAAGGAGATGGAGCCCCCGGCGATGGCTTGGTGTCCGGTGATGGCTCGCAGCAGGCTGGTTTTCCCGACACCATTGCGGCCCAGAATACAGGTCACTTCCCCCCGCGTGGCCTGCAGGGTGACCCCGCGCAAGGCTTGGGCGGCTCCGTAAAAGAGATCGATCTCTTTGACGCTCAACATGGCTGTATCACTCATAATTCATTCCCCCTAACGCCCCAGATAGACTTCGACGACGCGGGGATTGGCGCTGACCTGATCCAGAGTGCCTTCGGCAAGAACGCTGCCTTCATGCAGAACCGTGACCCGGACATCCAAGGCGCGGATAAAGTCCATATCATGCTCGACGACGATCACGGACCGTGTCTTGGCGATGTCCTTCAGAAGGACAGCTGTCTCTTCAGTTTCAGCATCGGTCATCCCAGCCGCCGGTTCATCGATCAGCAATAGCTGCGGATCCTGGGCGAGCAACATGCCGATTTCCAGCCACTGTTTCTGCCCGTGCGATAGTGAGCCTGCCGGTCGGCTGCCAAGATCGGATAGGCGGGTGGTCTCCAGGATTTCCTGAATTCGGGCCCGTTCCGTTTGGCGCTCCAGGCCGAAGAGCACCGGGAACACGCGCCTGTCCTGCTTCAAGGCCAGAAAGATATTGTCCCACACAGTGTGGCTTTCGAAGACGGTGGGCTTCTGGAATTTGCGCCCGATACCAAGATTGGCGATTGTTGCCTCGTCCTTCGAGGTCAAATCAACGCGTCCGTCATAAATGACATCGCCAGTGTCGGGACGGGTTTTGCCGGTGATCACATCCATCATGGTTGTCTTGCCGGCGCCATTCGGCCCGATAATCGAGCGCATCTCACCCGGTTTTATGATCATCGACAGGTCATTGAGCGCCTTGAAGCCGTCAAAACTGACTGAAACACCATCCAGATAGAGTAACGAACCGGACGCCAGTGTTGGTACATCCGATGGCGACCCGGACAGGGCAGCGATTCCCAAGGGCTTAATCATGGCACGTAGCCTCATGATCCGCTCTCCCCTTTCCGTACCGGCAGGATGGACGATAGCCATGCCGGCAGAACTGTCGCTGACCCTGCATCCGGATTCCGCGTTATGAGCCCCGCAGCACCCCGGGGAAGGAACAAGGTTGTCAGAATGAACAACGCACCCAGGAAGAACAGCCAGATTTCGGGGAACGCGACGGTGAAATAACTCTTCGCCGCATTGACGGCCAGGGCCCCGAATATGGCTCCGAAAAGATATCCTCGGCCACCAAGGGCAACCCAGATCACAATCTCAATGGAGTTGATCGGCGAAAACTCACCCGGATTGATGATGCCGACTTGTGGCACATAGAGGGCACCTGCGACGCCTGCCAGGATCGCTGATAGGGTGAAAACGAACAGCTTGAAGTTCTCTACCCTGTAGCCGAGAAAACGGCTGCGGCTTTCAGCATCCCGGATGGTCACCAACACTTTGCCCAATCTGGACGAGGTGACCAGCAGGCAGAGAACGTAACCGATGGCGAGGGCCAGAGCTGAGGCGATGAACAGGCCACGCCGCATCGCATCGGACCGCAAATCCAACCCGAGTAAATCCCGGAAATCCGTCAGCCCATTATTGCCACCGAAGCCCATGTCGTTGCGGAAGAAGGCCAATAGCAAGGCATAGGTCATCGCTTGTGTGATAATTGACAAATAGACCCCAGTCACCCGCGAGCGGAAGGCAAACCACCCAAATGCAAAGGCAAGAATGCCGGGTACCAATGCCACCATGACCATTGCGAAAAGGAAGTTATCGAAGCCATACCAATACCAGGGCAAGACATCCCAATTCAGAAACACCATGAAATCCGGCAAAACCGGATGACCATAGACGCCTCGATCCCCGATTTGTCGCATCAAATGCATGCCCATCGCGTAGCCACCAAGCGCAAAGAAAGCGCCATGACCCAGGCTCAAAATCCCGCAATATCCCCAAACGAGATCGACGGATAAGGCCAGCAATGCGTAGCAGAGATACTTACCCACCAGCCCGACCATGAAGGTTGGCATGTGAAATAGATTACTCTCCGGCAGAAGGTTCAGGACCGGCACCAGAAATGCCGCGCCTAGGACCAGGGTCAGGACGGTGACTGGCGCACGACCGGATAGGCTGCGTAGAATGAATGAAGGAAAGCGTGTCGGACTGCTCATCAATCAGGACTCCACGGCCCGGCCTTTAAGCGCGAACAATCCCCGCGGCCGCCGTTGTATGAAAAGGATGATGAAAACCAGCACCAAAATCTTGGCGACGACCGCACCGGTGAAGGGCTCCATAAACTTGTTGGCGACCCCCAATGTCATCGCGCCGACCAGTGTCCCCCATAGATTTCCGACTCCACCGAAGACAACCACCATGAAGCTATCGACGATATAGGCCTGACCGAGATTGGGGCCGACATTGGTCAACTGGCTGAGGGCGACGCCGCCGACACCGGCAATGCCGGATCCCAGCCCAAAGGTCAGCGCATCGACCCGTCCTGTCCTGATCCCCATAGAGCTTGCCATCGCCCGGTTCTGAGTGACCGCCCGCATTTGCAGCCCAAGCGGTGTTCGTTTCAAAACCAACAACAGGGCAACAAAGACCAGTATACAGAAAGCGATGATGTAAAGCCGGTTATAGGTCAGGGACAATGCGCCGTTGACCGCATAAAAGCCGCTCATCCAATCGGGTGTCGTAACCGGCTGATTGAGCGGAGAGAAGATCGTGCGAACCGCCTGTTGTAAGAACAGGCTGACCCCGAAAGTGGCCAGCAAGGTCTCCAGGGGTCGACCATAGAGCAGCCGAATGATGGACCGCTCAATCGCGATTCCGACCAAACCTGTGACAATGAATGCCGCCGGAATCGCAACGAAGAGCGAGTATTCGATGGCGTTTGGCATCAGGCTTTGAACGACGAAAGTGGTATAGGCGCCAAGCATCAACATCTCGCCATGGGCCATGTTGATGACCCCCATCACCCCGAAGGTGATCGCCAGGCCAACCGCGGCAAGCATCAAGACCGCGCCGAGGCTTAGCCCGAAAAAGATTGTCTCAATCAGCGAATAGATGGCTTTTTGATTTTCGATTGATTCCAGTGCCTGCTGTGCGGCGGCGGCTAGGGCCGGATCATCTTTTTGGTCGGCGGCACGCCCGAGGACCTGCCAAATGCTTGGATCCATTGAGCCGCTCAAGGTGGAAACCGCAGCGATCCGCGCGGCTGGGTCATCGCCGATAACTTTCAGGGCCGCGAGTGAGTGCGTGAGGGATTCGCGGATATCGGCATCGTCTTCTTGTGCGAGTGCCTTTTCAAGCAAACCAACCATCGCCGGGGATGGATTGGCCAGTATCGTCCGGGCAGCTTTCAACCGCGTTTCTGTCGAATCTGAGAACAACTGAAGGGCGCCCAACGCCGTCTTAACGATACCGCGCAGTTTGTTATTGATCCGAATTTTCTTAACGCCGCGCTTCTTCACTTTTTCCAGCGCGCTACCGGTCAAGGCATCGGTCGTTAAATAGCCGCCTTCTGTCTTCTCCACAGTCACGATGGCGCCGGTTTTCTTGTTTCTGAAAAGGCCGCCTTCTAAATAGGCGCTCAAGAGATCAACAGCGCGTGGGTCGCCCGATGCAACAATCTCTGCAATAGCCGCTTCTTTAACGGAAAATGACTTCTCGGTCAGCTTGGCGACAGCGGCGTCCAGGTCCGAGGCGGCCACGGCCGTGTTTGGCACTTGCACAGCGGCAAGAAATCCCAAAACAACAACGATGGCGCGGGCAAATGCGCGAAACATCGGTCGATACCTCAATGAGTTTTTGAAGAAATAGGATGCTGTGAGGGGCGGCACGGCTTCATTGCCGCCGCCGCCCCGTCACGATAGCAAGATCAGTAATTCTGACCCGAGCACTTGCTCGTTTCGATATTGAAGTTGCCGCAGAAAATCGGCTTCGTCCAATCAGCTACAAGCATTTTTGAATCCGGCAGGAAGTCGGTCCAAGCATCGCCGATCACACCCTTCGGGGTGGACCAGACTGTTTCGAACTGACCATCTTCCTGGATCTCACCGATCAGAACCGGCTTGGTCAGGTGGTGGTTGGTGTTCATGACAGCAATGCCACCTGTCAGGTTCGGGAAGGTGATGCCGTACATGGCTTCACGAACCGTGTCGACTTCGGTCGTGCCAACGGCTTCAACCGCCTTAACCCACATGTTGAAACCGATATAGTGGGCTTCCATTGGGTCATTGGTGACGCGCTCTTCGCTACCGATGAAGGCATGCCATTTTTCAATGAAGGCATCATTGGCTTCAGATTCGGCGCTCATGAAGTAGTTCCACGCGGCCAGGTGACCAACCAACGGACCTGTATCGATACCGGACAGTTCTTCTTCCCCGACGGAGAAGGCGATGACCGGAATGTCTGAAGCAGCAACGCCTTGGTTGCCCAGTTCCTTGTAGAAAGGAACATTCGCATCGCCATTGACGGTGGAGACCACGGCGGTCTTCTTACCAGCGGAACCGAAGGTTTTGATGTCGCTCACGATCGTTTGCCAGTCGGAATGACCGAAGGGCGTGTAGTTGATCATGATGTCTTCAGCCGGAATGCCTTTGTCCAGAAGATACTGTTCCAGGATCTTGTTGGTCGTGCGCGGATAGACATAGTCGGTACCGGCCAGAACGAAGCGTTTGACGGATCCGCCTTCTTCACTCAGCAGGTAGTCAACGGCGGGGATCGCCTGTTGGTTCGGCGCGGCGCCGGTGTAGAACACATTTTTGGAAGATTCTTCACCTTCATACTGAACCGGATAGAACAGCATGCCGTTCAGTTCTTCAACGACCGGAAGAACGGACTTGCGGGACACGGATGTCCAGTTTCCGAAGATCACATCGACCTTATGAACTTCCAAAAGCTCACGGGCTTTCTCGGCAAACAGCGGCCAGTCCGAAGCCGGATCGACAACGACGGCTTCCAGTTTCTTGCCAAGCAGTCCGCCTTTTGCGTTTTGCTCTTCAACCAGCATAAGAACCGTGTCCTTCAGCGTGGTCTCTGAAATTGCCATGGTCCCTGACAGAGAATGCAGGACACCAACCTTAATTGTTTCTTCGGCCTGTGCGGCGCTCAATGCGACGCCAGCAGCAAGCGCGGTCGCGGCTCCCACCTGAAAAACCCTGTTCACAATTGACTTCATCATTTTTCTCCTTGTGACGACGGCTTGATCGCCGTTTGTTGCTGCAGCGCAATATGCGTGCCAGTAGCGTCACAAGAATGATTTGATAAAAATATGTTTGTTTTCAGATATATAAAGTCACGATCGCAGAATCTCCTCTAACTCAGAAATTGTGCGACGCGACAAATTTAGGCTAAAAAATAGGCAATATAGTAATGTGCCTATTTAATAATCGTTTTATATCAGCTTTTATCCTCAACCACCTGCGTCATCGGTTCTGTTGAATTGCAGGCCCAGCGATACTCCAACCAGTCCTTTCGACGCGCGGCACGACTTTGATACTCGCCTTTTTCAATGGCCGCTGCCACTTGGCAGTTTGACTGAGCTGAAAAGCGATGATCCCGCTCGAATTCCTGGCAATGGGTCACGCCAGAGAAGGTGGCGCAGGCCACCAGCACCAAAACATACATAACAAATACCTCCCGCTCTCATCGACCTGTTTTGTTTTTTCGGTCGACATATTGAGGAGAGTGTAGGCCAAAACCGGTCTGTCTCAAAATGCTATGAAGGTTTCTTAGACTTTCATGCGCGCCATTGTGGGATCGTATAGCGGTTTCAGGTGGAGCTGGGCCGGCACCCGGTCACCGGCAACTTCCAATTCATAAGTGCCGTTTTCCAGATAGGCGCGGTCGACACCGTCTGGATTGCGCACATAGCCAAAGCCGATTGCCTTGCCGATGGTGTGGCCGAAGCCGGCGCTGGAAAGCCAGCCGGCGCGCTTGCCATTGCGGTAGATCGTCTCCCGCCCCAACAGAATGCAGTCGGGGTCATCGACGGTGAAGCCGGCAAGGCGCTTCTTAACGCCGTCCTGGCGTTGCGCCGCAAGCGCGTCCCGCCCCTTGAAAGCAATATTCGTCTTCAGCTTGGCCGCCCAGTCCAACCCGGCTTCAACCGGTGTGTGATCCGGGCCGATATCAGCACCCCAGGCCCTGTACCCTTTTTCAAGCCGAAGCGTTTCAATGGCGCGATAGCCGGCATTTACCATGCCATGCGGTGTCCCAGCCTCGCTCAAGGCTTCGAAGACGGCAATTGCACTCTCTACCGGGACATGAAGTTCCCAACCAAGCTCACCGACATAGCTCACTCTCAGGGCAAGGACCGGGGCGCCTTTTATGGCGATTGTCTCAGCGGTTCCGAAGGGAAGTGCCTCGTTTGAGACGTCATCGGATGTCACGGCTTGCAGAATATCCCGGGCGCGCGGCCCCATCAGCGATAAGACTGCATAGGCCGACGTGACGTCGCTTAAATGCGCATTGGCACCTTCCGGCAGGTTACGCTCGATCCAGGAGAAATCATGGGTCGCAAAGCCTGTTCCGGTCACAAGGTAGTAGCGATTGTCCCCTGTCTTCGCGACCGTCAAATCGCATTCGATTCCGCCGTGATCATTCAACATCTGGGTATAGATCAGGGAGCCGACCGGTTTGCGAACATCATTTGCGCAGATCCAGTCGAGGGCGGATTCGGCATCCGGTCCGGTCAGCTCGAACTTCGCAAAGCTTGATTGGTCAAACAGGGTAGCCGCTTCCCGCGTGGCCTTGTGCTCTCGGCCCACAGCCTCGAA
This sequence comes from Alphaproteobacteria bacterium, assembly GCA_006844765.1. Taxonomy (GTDB): domain Bacteria; phylum Pseudomonadota; class Alphaproteobacteria; order UBA8366; family Aestuariispiraceae; genus SPJV01. The sequence continues at coordinate 12,812 of SPJV01000212.1, forward strand.
CCAATTGGGACGTTCGAAGCTGTAGACGTCTTTCGGCGTTTCCCCGGCACCGGCGAACCAATTCGCCCGCTCCCATCCGAGTTTCTCCCCGAAGCAGGCGCCGGCTTGTTCCAGATGCCTGTATAAGGGCGAGCGGCGACAGGGCCGCGCGCTGTCATGTTCCTCACTCGGCCAGCCGATGGTGTAGTGCTTGCCATAAAGCTCCAAGGTCCGGGCCCGCACCCAATCGGTGTCAAAATGCGGGCGGCCGAACCGGCGGATATCGACGGGCCAGAGGTCAAAGGGCGGCTCACCCTTTGCGACCCATTCGGCGAGCGCCATACCGGCGCCACCGGCGGAAGCGATGCCGAACGCATTGAAGCCGGCCCCGACGAAGAAGCCGCGCAGCTCCGGCGCTTCACCCAAGATAAAATTGCCGTCCGGTGTAAAGCTTTCCGGTCCATTGATGAACTGCTTAACCCCGGCCTCTGCCAAGGCTGGTACCCGGCCCATCGCCAATTCCAGGATCTGCTCAAAATGATCGACATCATTGTCGAGCAGGCTGAAGTTGAAGCCTTCCGGGATACCGTCAACCGCCCAGGGGATCGGGTTGGGCTCATAGCCGCCCATGCTGAGACCGCCGACCTCTTCCTTATAATAGGTGAGCCTGTCCGGGTCGCGGAGCGTGGGGAGGTCTGACGTCACCCCTTCGATACGGTCGGTCACAAGATATTGGTGTTGGACCGAGACCAGCGGCACTGTCACACCTACGCTGCGGCCCAGATCGCGCGACCATTGGCCGGCGCAGCAGACCACCACATCACAGTCGATCCGGCCCTTGTCGGTGATGACAGCACTCACCCGGCCATTTTCAACCTCGATCTTCAGGACATTGGTTTCTTCCATGATCGTGACACCGGCATTTCGTGCGCCCCTGGCCATCGCCTGGGTGATGTCGGACGGATTGGCCTGTCCATCGGTCGGCAAAAAGGCCGCGCCGACCACATCATCGATCTGCATCAGGGGCCAAAGGTCCCGCGCTTCTTCAGGCGTAAGCAGCTGCATGTCCAGGCCGAAAGAATGCGCCGTCGTTGCCTGTCGTTTGACCTCGATCCAGCGGTCTTGATTACAGGCTAGCCGCAATCCGCCATTGCGCTTCCAACCGGTGGCGAGGCCGGTTTCTTCTTCCAGTCGGTCATAGAGGGCAACGGAGTAACCAAGGAGCTCCGTGATATTGGCGTTGGACCGTAACTGTCCAACCAATCCTGCCGCATGGAAGGTCGTGCCGGATGTCAGCCTGTGCCTTTCCAGCAAGACCGTGTCGGTCCAACCGAGCTTACCCAGATGATAGGCGGTCGAACAGCCGATGATACCGCCGCCGATGATAACCGCCTTGGCGCTGGTCTTCTGTTGGGTCATTGCGTTTCCTCAGCCTTGATTGAAGGTCTTCACGGTCTCTCCAAAACGAGACAGGTTTTCCGCCGTGTAGGCGGCATAGTCGAAATCGAGTTCGGAATGGATTTCCGACACCATGCTCCACATCGTCTCCCGCAAGAGGGATGCACATTTCATGGCGCCATAGCGGCGGCGCAGCGCGTCATCAATGGGACGCTCGAAATAGGTTTCCAGCATCCAGTCTTCCTGGTCCGCGCTCAGCCCGTTATTGGAGGCGAGCCCTCCCAGATCGAAGAGCGGGCTGTTGAACCCGGCGTAATCCCAATCGACCAACCAGACCCGATCGCCTGCATCAATGAAGTTCGCCGGCAGCAGGTCGTTATGGCCGAAAACGACATCGATGGGACCTACCGTTCGCTCCAAATCCTCTGCGATTTTTAGAAGATCCGGCAATCGTGACAGATGGGCGCTGTCTCCCGCCCGTAGTGTTTGGGCATAGTCCCGGATGACATGAAAGACCCAGAAGATCAGTACCGGCCCCGCCAAATGCGTCGGTATCTCCCGATGACAGCGGGCGACGAGGGGAAGCAGGCGTTCCAACATGCCGGGGGCTCGGACATCTTCCTCGCTCAAGGTCTTACCCTCGATAAAGTCGATGATCAGGGCTCCCGGTTCCTGATATCGGACGGCGGGGGAAATCCCGGCGGCTTCCGCAGCCCGGCTGGCGGCCAACTCATTAAAGCGCATGACCTGGTGAACCGGGATGTCATCGCCGATCCGAACCACATATTTCCGGCCCTGATCCTCAACCACAAAGTTCACATTGGTGATGCCGCCTCCCAGCGGTTCAGGGGATACCGGGCCTTTCCAAAAAGGCAAAGTGGCAGCGCGTTCCGCCGGTGTGGTGCCTGGTGCATCTGTCATATCAAGTCTCCAATCCCAGCCGTCTCTTGGCGCGAAGCGATCCAGCGGCGATCAAGCGGTCGGCAATGATCGCGATACAGGCGACCGACACGCCGGCGATGATGCCGCGGCCGGTATCCGCCTTTGTAAGGGCGATATAGACCTCCTGCCCCAATTCTCGTGTACCGACCAGCGCGGTGATCACCAACATCGAAAGCGCCAGCATGATGGTCTGGTTGATGCCGAGCATGATTTCGGGAAGGGCGAGGGGCAGTTTGATACGCCATAAAAGCTGGCGCTTCGTGCAACCTGAAACGATCCCGGCTTCGATCAAATGAGGATCGATAGAGCGGATGCCATGAGCTGTGTATCGCACCGCCGGTGCCAGGGCATATAGCACAACCGCGATCATGGCGGAAAAGTCACCGACCCTGAACAGCATCACAACCGGGATCAGATATACAAAGCTCGGCAGGGTCTGCAGCGTGTCGATAAAGGCGGCGACGATCCGGTCCGCCTGCTTGTTCTGAGCGGCCAGGATCCCGATGGGAATACCGATTATGCCGGCAATCACGACGGAGACACCGCAGAGATAAACCGTCACCATCGCCTTGGCCCAAAGGCCGTTTACCAGAATAAAGAGGGTGAGCGCGAAGCAGAGCAACGCCAGCTTGAACCGCCCAAGCTGCCAGCCAGCGATTGTCACCAGAACCAAAACCCAAGGCCAGGGCAGTCCAAGCAGGAAGCGTTTCACAGGCACCAGGAAGGTCACCAGCATGAACGTCTTGGCGGCTTCCAACTGGTCAAAGAAAGTGACATTTATCCATTTGACCAGATCTTCCCAGAAAGGGCCGGTCGTGATCTCCATCACTGACGGATAGGTTTGGAACGGCGTCGCGAAAATGCCGGCGATCCCAGTTCCCAGGACAATCAGAACACAGGTCAGCATCCAAGGGTGACGACGGATGAAACGGGTCTCAAGCTCCATATGCTCCGGGGGCGCCCGGTCAGCGAAGGCCTGGCTTAACCGGTCCAGCGCGATGGCAAGAACGACGATGGCCACGCCGGCCTCCAACCCGCCGCCGATATCCAGCCGGCGCAGCGAGGTCAAAACATCATAGCCCAGTCCGCCCGCTCCAATCATGGACGCGATAATCACCATATTCAGCGACAACATGATGACCTGGTTAACCCCAACCATGAGGCCACGCGCGGCAGAGGGAACCATCACCTTCCACAGCATTTGGCGCCCAGTGCAGCCAGCCATCACGCCGAACTCTCGGATCTCCGGCGAAACCCCTTGTAGGGCCAAAATGGTAATCCGGACCATCGGCGGCATGGCGTAGACCACCGTCGCAACCAGGGCAGAGACAGGCCCAAAGCCGAACAGGAACAGGATCGGGACCAGATAGGCGAAGATCGGGACGGTCTGCATCAAGTCAAGGATTGGTTGAAGCAGTCGGTTGAACCATTGCCAGCGGTATCCCGCGATCCCGAGCAACAGACCTCCTGTAACGCCTAAGGGCACCGCAATCGCGATGGAGGCAAGCGTGACCATGGCGCTCTGCCATTGACCGAATATCGCCAGATAGGCGAAGCAGCCACCGACCAAAGCGGCCAGTTTCCAATTTTTCGCGTAATATCCCATCGCGAAGACGATGGCGATCACGGCGATCCAGGTAAGCGGCGGCAGATGTTGAACGGCTTCATCACCCAGGCCCTCGACCCAGCCGGTGACCAGGACGGATTTGACCAAGAGATAGGGTTGTTCGATCAACCAGGAGAGACCGCGCGTCAGGTCTTTGAAGGTGAACAGGCCGAAATGCGCACCCTCCACCAGCCAATCCATAAAGACTGAGACATCCTTTTTCATCGGGATACGCAGATCACGTGGCACCTTCATCAACCATTTGGCGCCCATCGCCTTCGACCAGCCTTTGGCATATTGGGCCAGGACCAGGGAAACCGCGAAGGCACCAATCCAGAACCATGCAACAGGGCCTATCTTGCGAAGGTCGAAGCCCATTTATCAGCGTCCCCGACCGATTAGGACATCAACAACAATTCGGGAATCTAAAAGGCCGATTGCGGTACCTTCAGTGTCCACAACGGCGAAGGGCAACTCGGCTGCTTCAACCTTGTCAGCGACGGATTCTATCCGGTCGGTCGCAGCGATTTCACCGGCTAGAGAAGCGCGCGCTGGGATCTCGCCGGATGGAAGCGACCGCATCACGGCCCGCGCGGTCAGCACCTTGGCGCGCGGTATATGTTGCGTAAATTCTGCCACATAATCGGTCGCCGGGTTCAGGACGAGCTCTTCGGGCGAGGCGATTTGGATGATCTCCCCATCCTTCATGATCGCGATACGATCTGCCAGACGGATCGCTTCATCAAAGTCATGGGTAATAAAGACGATGGTTTTTTGCAGCATCGACTGCAGGCGCAGGAATTCGTCCTGCATCTCCCTGCGGATCAAGGGGTCGAGGGCGGAGAAGGGTTCATCCAAGAACCAGACCTCCGGCTCCACGGCAAGGGAGCGCGCGATTCCGACCCGTTGTTGCTGGCCGCCGGAAAGCTCGCGCGGGAAATAACCCTCGCGTCCAGCAAGACCGACGAGCTCGATCACCTCCCGCGCACGTATTTCGCGCTCTGTCCGCGATACGCCTTGGACATCAAGCGGGAAGGCGACATTTTGCAGGACCGTCAGATGTGGCAGCAGCGCGAAATGTTGAAACACCATCCCCATTTTGTGCCGCCGGAATTCGATCATTTCCTGCTCGCTGGCTTGCAGCAGGTCTTGCCCGTCAAACAGGATCTCACCGCCCGTGGGCTCGATCAGTCTGGACAGGCAGCGTACTAGGGTCGATTTCCCGGATCCGGAAAGCCCCATGATGACGAAAATCTCGCCCTGCCTGACATCCAGATTGGCGTCACGTACGGCGCCGATCAGCCCGGCATCTTGAATATCCGACAGGCTGGGCTTTCCGCCATGGCATTGCAGCACCGAAGCCGGGTTCTCACCAAACAGCTTCCAGACATTCCGGCAGGCAAGTTTTATCGAAGGATCAGCCATCGCGAGGCCCCGAAAAAGTTGGCAAAAGGGTTCACCTCGGAAGAATACAGCGTTTCAACCGCCACTTAAAAGAAACTGTCGGACGGAGCCAAGGCGTGCCCTCACTCCGCCCGACAGTGGGGGACTATTTAATCCAGGACTTCCAAACGGATTCGTTATTGGCAACCCAGTCTGCGACGACCGCATCCAGGTCTTTGCCATCCAAATCAACAGCGGCGACCATCGCCCCCATTTCTTCATTGGAAACCTTGAAGTTCTTGATTGCGGCATAAGCGCCGGGCCATTTGTCTTTCACGCCGGACCACGCAACTTTCCAGATCGGACCGCGAGGTTTACCGCAGTCATAGGCCATATCCGGGTTCGATCCCCAGGCGGCATCGGTGTAGCATTCCGCCGTGTAGGCCGGGAACTCCACCCATTCGCCCTTGAACTTGATCGGCGCCCAATGCGGTGCATAGACCCACAGCAGAATAGGGGCTTTCCGCTGATAGGCGGATTCAAGTTCGGCAAACAACGCGGCGTCGGTACCGGCATGCACGACTTCGAAATCGAGCTCCAGCGCTTCCGCGCGTTCATCATCAAAGCCACCCCAGGTGACCGGACCACCGAGATAGCGGCCGTTCGGTGCTGTCTCTGGCGTTGAGAACGCTTCCGCACACTCATTCAGTGCTTCCCAATTCGGAAGGCCAGGACACACTTCCTTCATATAAGCGGGGTACCACCATTCCTCGATCGCCTGCATGCCGGTCTCGCCGAGATTCTCGACCTTGCCGGTTGCCGTGGCTTCATCCATCGAATCGCGACCGGTTGTTTCCCAAATCTCCATCGCGACATGCAGATCACCGGTCTTCAGCCCGGCAAACTGGGCGATATAGTCAGCCTGGACATATTCCACATTCAGCCCGGCTTTTTTCAGCACTTCACCCATCAATTTGGTTGTGATCAGCTGCCCGGTCCAATCATGCAGGGTCAGTTTTATGGGCTCTTTTGAATCGCTGGCCACAGCCGGCGATCCCATGGAAACCCCGACCGCGGCAACCGCGCCCAGAGCAGCCATCAGAAATTTCGATTTTTTCATACTCAAGCCTCCACCATGTTCGATCGCGCCCGATTTTTATGGTGCTGAATTCCGCACCCCCGATGCGCATGAACGGGAAGCGTCCGGCAATACTGCACGAGAGTCAACAAGGTTCTGTGTATTTATGTGCGGTTATGTGTGTTATTGTGGAAATTGACAGGGCGCGGTCAGATCGTCATGGTCTGGCGGCCTGAAAGGACTGATATGCGATCATCTCACCGACAGATGGAAATCCTGGCCGAGCTGCATTTGACCGGTTCCAGCCGGATTCAGGACCTCGCCCAACGGCTGAGTGTTTCCGAAGAAACGATCCGGAGGAATGTCCGGCAGCTTGAAAAGGCCGGTTCTGTGCGCCGGGTCCATGGTGGTGTCCATTTGCCGGATTACCGCTTTCAGGAACCGACTTTCCAGCAACGGATGGATGAACAGCGGGAGGCCAAGAAAGGGATCGCCCGCCATATCGCCTCAATCGTGCAGAATGGTGATTCATTGATCTTCGATATCGGGTCGACCACCGCTTATGTGGCGCAGGCCTTGATAAATCACAGTGATCTTTTCGTCGTCACGAACTCGATCAATGTGGCGAGCAGCCTGGCGACACGAAACAATAATCGGGTCTTTCTGGCAGGTGGCGAGTTACGCGGGCATGACGGCGGCAGCTTTGGGGTCGAAGCGCTGACCTTCGTGCGACAATTCGCGGTCCGTTATGCGATCCTCTCTGCGACGGCGATCGATGCCGAACGCGGCTTCATGCTGATGGATTTGCAAGAAGCGGAGTTCACCCGCGAGATCATGCAATGTGCGCCGACCCGGATTGTCGTTGCTGATTCCACCAAATTCGGGATGGTCGCCCCTGTTAAGGTGACGGAAGCACAGGAAATCGACCTCCTCGTCACCGACGAGGCACCGCCGGCAGATGTGGCGGATTTCTTGAAATCGGCAGAGGTCGACATCGCTATCGCCGAATAACCCTTGCTGGATCCGCCTCAAGCTCGGGCACTATGGACAGACCGGACTACCCTGTTGATCCGACACTGTACCGCGATGTTTGCCGGATGACTTGGTCTTGCTTTGGCCAACCTAAAACCGCAAATATGGCTTCATGAATATTCGATTGATACGCATTCTTCTGGGCGTTGGTCTGTTTTGTGGCTTGGCTGCCTGTGTCTATTTATTGTCTCTAAGTGTTTTCAGGTTGCATGGGATTACCGCCGCTGAAGGACGGTTGTCACTTTATCGCGGGACCTTGTTGGCAGAAATCGGGCGTTTCAGTCACCTTCCCTATGTATTGGCTGGTGACCCCTTTGTCGTGGACGGGGCCGAGGGTCGCAATCTTGGTCAGTTGAACAGGCGGCTGGCCCGTTTCGCGGATCGGGCGGGGTTGGATGCCATCTATCTGATGGATGCGGAAGGATTGACGCTTGCAGCTTCAAACTATCGTCAACCGACGAGTTTCGTTGGCCGAAACTATGGATTTCGTCCCTATTTCAAGGACGCCCTGAAGGGCCGGCAGGGTTTGTTTTATGGTATTGGGGCGACAACGCGCCAGCCGGGCTATTTTATTGCTGAGGCGGTTAGAGGCACCAGCGGTACTGTAATCGGAGTGATTGCGGTTAAGGTTGATCTCGAATCCCTGGAGGCCACTTGGGCTGATGGGGGAGAACATGTTTTCGTCGCCAATCAGGATGGGATTGTCCTTCTCGCCTCCGATCCGGCGTGGCGGTACAAGACGCTGAAGGAGATTTCCAATGCGCGCCGTGAGGAAATTGCCGCTGGGCGACAGTTCGGCGACGAACTTTTGGCGCGGTTGGATTGGCGTTTGTTGGAAACTGGCGAGGTCAGGCTGGCAAGCGAGACCTATCTGCATTTAAAAATCGCGGATTTGCCGCATGGATGGACGCTTCACTATATGGCTGATCCGCGGCCGGCCAAGACACGGGCCTGGATGGTTGTGATCGGCCTGGTCGTCTTAGGTGCCGCAATCTCTGTGTTCCTGTTGTTGCGGCGGAACCGGCATATCGGCCATGCGCTACGCCGGTCAGAGGCGGAAGAGGCGGAGCTTCGCTCTGCGAACACCAAGCTTGCCCATGAAATCTCGGAGCGAAAAGCCGCAGAGGCTGCGTTGACCCGGACACAAGATGAACTGGCCCGGGCCAGTCGGCTGGCAGCGCTTGGCCAATTGGCGGCATCGGTGACGCATGAGCTCGGCCAGCCGATTTCGGCGCTCAGAAACCATCTTATGGCCGCGGAGATTTCCAGCCGTCCCGAGAGCCTTCAAACATTGCCGGGGAAGCTCGGTACAATTGTTGAGCGGATGGAGGCTATTACCCGACAGCTGAAATTCTTTGCCAGCCCCGCCGCCCCGGAGATGCAGCCCGTGGATTTGAGAGAGGTTCTGGAAGGCGCCTTGAGTTTGATCGGCCCGGATATCTCCGGCAATGGGATTGAGTTTACGACGGCCGTGGCAGATACCCCGGTCGTGGTGCGGGGTAATCGCATCCGCCTGGAACAAGTGGCGACGAATCTGATCCGGAACGCTTTGAATGCCATGAACGCGATGGAAGTGGAATCAGGCGATCGAATTGAGATGTCGGTGTCTCAGGAAGCGGAAACAGCAGTATTGAGTGTTCTGGATCGGGGGCCGGGCCTTGGCGGGTCGAGTCTTGCGGAGTTACAGGAACCCTTCGTCACCTCGCAAGCATCCGGAGACGGTATGGGCCTTGGTCTGGCGATCTCGGCGGAGATCATGCGGGAGCATTCAGGAGAGCTTGACGCTTCTGACAGGGAAGAAGGGGGTGCCTGCTTCAAGATGACCCTACCGTTATTAGATGCCGGAGAACCGACATGAGCGCCGCGACTGCCTATCGTGTCCTGATTGTTGATGATGATAAGTCCGTGCGCGCGTCCTTGGTCGATTTGCTGGAATCTGCCGGTTGGCAGGTGAAGGCTCTGACGCGTGCCGCGAATGCCCTCCCCTTTATCGACGAGTTCATGCCGGATGTTGTGTTAAGCGATGTCCGAATGCCAGGGATGTCTGGGCTGGAACTCCTAGCCGCTTTGCGGGACGCGACCCCCGTGCCGGTGGTCCTGATTTCCGCCCATGGTGATATCCCCATGGCGGTTCAGGCGATGCAGGAAGGGGCCTATAGTTTCCTGGAAAAACCCTATGACCCGCGCCGTCTGTTGACCGTGTTGGACCACGCCGCGGAACGTCATAGATTGGCTGCGGATACCACGCGTTTGAAGGATCGACTGGCCCGCCTGTCCGGTTTGGACCGGCTGTTGCTGGGCGAAACGGAGGAGATTAAGCGCCTCCGTGAAGACATTCTGAACCTCACGGATAGCGGCGCACCGGTCATGCTGCTGGGGGAAACCGGCACGGGGAAGGATGTCGTGGCGCGGGCGCTGCATGATTTGGGGCCGCGGGCCGCCGGGCCTTATCTGGTGGTCGATTGCGCAACGATCCGTGCTGAGGACTTCGAGACTGAGATGTTCGGCACGGTGGACGGTCCGCGTGGAAAGCTTCTCAGTGCGGATGGCGGGGCGCTCTACTTGGATGAAATCTGCGCCTGCCCAGAGCAAATTCAGGCGAAACTCGCCCGCGCGATAGAGACGAGCGAGATCACGCCCATCGGAGCAGACCGCTCCTATCCGGTTGATCTCCACATCATCTCTGCAACGAATGAAGACCCCCATGCGGCGATAGAGGTTGGACGCTTACGGCCGGATCTCTTTTACCGGCTGAATGCGGTGATGCTTACGTTGCCGACCGTGCGTCAGCGCCGTGACGATATCGCCCTTCTCTATACACAGTTTGTGGATGAGTTTTCGCGTGTTTATGAGATCGAACCACCGATCCCGACCCAGGAAGATTTCGTGGCGCTGCTTGCCCATGATTGGCCGGGAAATGTGCGAGAGCTCCGCCATGTCGCCGAACGCCGGGTGTTGGCCGCGCGGCGCGGTTATGGCTCTGCAGCGGAAGCCATTCGCCCGGACACGGTCCTGGATGATGTCCCGGACACTTTGCGGGAAGCTGTCGCCGCTTTTGAACGAGAGCTCGTGTCGAAAGCCATCAAGGCGCACCGCGGCCGAATGGATGCGGTTGCGGAGGCGTTGGGCATTGGGCGCCGAACGCTGAATGAGAAGATCGTGAAGCTTGGTCTTGATAAAGACGCTTTGCTTTAAGTAAGGCGCTTTGCTTTGAGGCCTAACGGGACACGGCATTTCTCTAATACTTGCGGATTTCCGCAAGACCCTGTGCTGTCACCGTGCGGATTCTTTCATAGTCAGGATTGACGGGATGCGTATCCTCTGGGTTCAATAAGCCTAATCAAAAAATCCTGGGAGGTTATGATGAATACAAAACTGTTAAAGACTGCCGTTTGCGTTGGTGTCGCGACCTTGTTCTCGGCTGAGGCATTCGCGGTGGAATGGAATGTTTCACTGTGGGGCAAGCGCCGCGCTTTTACGGAGCATGTCGAAAAACTGGCTGAGTTGGTCGATCAAAAGACCCATGGCGAGTTCAAATTGAACATTTCTTATGGCGGCCTGTCGAAGAACAAGGAAAACCTGGACGGGATTTCCATTGGTGCTTTTGAGATGGCTCAGTTCTGCGCCGGTTATCACCGCGACAAGAACCCCTCCATCACCGTTCTCGAACTGCCATTCCTCGGGGTTTCCTCATTGCAGCAAGAGCGTGAGCTTTCCATGGCGCTCTATGCGCAGGATGCGGTGAAGAAAGATCTGGCCCGCTGGAATGCGACCCTGCTGATGCCATCGCCACTTCCGCAGTACAATTTGGCCGGTCTCGGCCCAGCGCCGAAATCACTCGCCGACTATGAAGGTCTGACTGTTCGTGCGACCGGTGGGATTGGTAAGGCGATGAAGGCCGTTGGTGCGGTTCCGACCTCGACCACGGCAACGGAAGTTCGTCAGGCGCTTGATGGCGGTGTTGTAAAAGCAGTGGCCTTTGCGCCGCATGCGCACATGGCCTTTGGTGTTGTGGAAAAGGCAACTTGGTGGACCACCAACCTCAACCCCGGCACGGTCAACTGCCCCGTCGTCGCGAATACCGACGCGCTGAATGGTCTTTCTGATGCCCATCGCGATGCGCTGCTGGGTTCGCTTGATGAAGCCCTCGATCACTACATTTCGAACTATGAAAACAAGACCATGGCGAAATGGGGTCCGGTTCTGGACGAGAAGGGGATCGAAAAGATCACCTATACCGAGGCTGAGCTTCAGGCATTCCGGGACAAAGTCGCGGCTCCTGCTGCCAAGGCCTGGATTGAAGACAACAGTGCAAAGGGCCTGCCGGCTCAAGAGCTGTATGACTTCATCACCGGCATGATCAAATAAGTGGAAACCGGGGCCGTCGTGAACAGAGTCAGTTCCGGCGGCCCCAATTCCGTTTAGCCTATTCTCAGAAAGAAAATCCCGTGGCTGGTTCGGCATCCGTCCTCAGTGATCACTCGGTCCTTAGCCAATTGGACAGAGGGCTCTACCGCGCAGAACGCGTCCTTGCTCTGGTAAGCGGTTTTGCGGTTCTTTCGCTTATGGTTCTTGCCGTCTACTCGGTCGGGGGGCGCAACATGTTCAATGCGCCGCTGCCCGGATATGTGGACTGGATCGAACAGGCTATGCCGTTAATCGCTTTCATGGGCGTTTCTTATACGCAGCGCGATGGTGGCCATATCCGCATGGACATGCTGGTCGGGCAGCTTAAGGGCCGCGCGCTCTGGTCGGCCGAATTACTCACCGTTTCTGCAATGCTGGTTCTCATGCTGCTGCTTGTATGGGGTAGCTGGGCACATTTCGAACGCAGCTTTGACTTTGGCTCACCGATGTGGAGCCGGGATAGTTCCATGGATATCGCCTTGCCGCTATGGCCCGCGAAGATCCTGGTACCCGTCGCTTTTTCCGTTCTGTGCTTGCGGCTTTGCCTTCAGGTTTACGCCTATGCCGCTGCTCTTATCAACGGAACACGCGAGCCGGTGGGCGTACCGCTGATTGAAGATGTCGCGACGCAAGCCGCACGCGAGGCCGAGCATGTCTCGGGCAATGACTAGGGAAACGCCGCAATGGAACCGATTGAAATCGGCCTTTTTGTCACCGGCGGTCTGCTGGTCATGGTCATCCTCGGCATGCGGGTTGCTTTTGCAGCCGGGCTCGCTGGGATGGTGGGACTGATCTGGATCTTCTGGGCGAAGAAGGGTTATGACCCAGACCAGTTCATCTGGGCCCTGGGGATTGCTGCCAAGATCGCCGGGCAGGTTCCGCATTCAAAGATCTCAACCCACGCTCTGTCACTGATCCCGACATTCATTTTGATTGGTTACCTCGCCTATTACGCAGGTCTGACCAAAGCGTTGTTCGAAGCCGCCAAGCGCTGGATCGCCTGGGTCCCCGGCGGACTTGCCGTCTCCACAGTCTTTGCGACCGCTGGCTTTGCCGCAGTCTCCGGCGCATCCGTGGCAACGGCGGCTGTTTTCGCACGGATCGCGATTCCAGAGATGCTGAAGATTGGCTACGACAAGCGTTTCGCCGCCGGTGTCGTTGCGGCCGGGGGAACCCTGGCGTCACTCATCCCGCCCTCCGCAATTCTCGTAATCTATGCCATCATCGTTGAACAGGATGTGGGAAAGCTGTTGCTGGCCGGGTTCGTTCCGGGTGCCTTCTCAGCCGTCATCTATGGGCTGCTGATCGTCGGTATGGCGGTCACGCTGAAGACCGTTGGCCCGCCGGTAAGAGGCTTCAGCTGGAAAGACCGTTTGGTCTCTCTGCCACCGGCGCTGCCGATTTTCTTTGTCGTCTTTATCATCATCGTCTTCGTCTATAACCCCTTTGGCGGAGAGGCCTGGGGCACGCCGACAGAAGGCGGTGCAATCGGTGCCTTTGTTGTCTTTTGCATGGCGCTTTATCGCGGCATGCGGTGGGCTCAGCTGAAGGATGCCTTGCTGGAAACCGCGAAACTGTCTGTGATGATCTTCACCATCATCTGGGGTGTGCTGATTTATGTCCGGTTCCTCGGCTTTGCAGATCTACCCGGGGCGTTTTCGGAGTGGATCACCTCGCTAGAGCAATCACCGATGTTGACGCTGATCTTGATCCTGCTGGCCTATGCGGTGCTGGGTATGTTCATGGATGCGATCGGGATGCTGCTGCTGACCCTGCCGGTCGTCTACCCCGCCGTCATGGCCTTGAATGGTGGGGAGAGTGTCCTGGCCGCCGATAGTGCTTTTGGCATGTCGGGCCCGATGTGCGCCATCTGGTTCGGGATTTTGGTGGTTAAGATGGCGGAGTTCTGCCTGATCACACCCCCTATCGGCCTGAATTGTTTCGTCGTGGCTGGTGTACGTGACGATATATCCGTCCAGGATGTGTTTAAGGGCGTCACCCCGTTCTTCATCGCCGATGCGATCACCATCGGCTTGTTGGTCGCCTTCCCCTGGATCGTCCTCTGGCTGCCCAGTTTGGCTTAGAGTTTCAGGACTGGGGATTGTGCCTAATCACGGTGCTCATTTGCCCGCCTTCCGGAGACGTTCAAGATGGCGACCCCAGCTTAGAAAGGCGGATATTTCATCCTCGCTGTATCCGAGAAGCCGCCCCAATTCGGTATCTTGATGATCAAAATCGGGGTTATCCCAATAGCTGGAGACGGTAAGTGGAATGGCTTTGTCAATTCGCCATGCCTCAGCCGGTAATGCAAAATAGAGATAGCGGATTTCTTCGTCTGAATCGGCGATTTTGACGGTTCGGACGAAGTCCCGCTTAATGATCTGGCCCGATTGGACATAGGGCTCGAACTCAGCATCAGGCAGTTCGTAGGTTGAACGCGTTGGTTCCGAAAAGAAGGCCAGCGGTTTTTCGCCCGCGAGCATGAGTTCCAACTCGCGGCCTTCATGCGGGCCTATTTCCGGCGGAGGCTCCTGTCGTTCAGGAAAATTATCGATATCATCGGTCATGCCTTCTATCTTTAAATGTCACCCATGGCTAGGCAAGAGACGGACCCGGACAATCATCAGGCGCTTAAGTCATCTAATGCTAAATAACCCGCCTATGGAATGACGCCCTATCCTGATACGCGTATGTTTGATGGATTGAAGGCGTTTCAGAAGGAAAACGGCCTAAAAATCGATGGGATGATGAAGCCTGGCGGGCCGACCGAGAACACACTTGCAGCGAGGTCTCCAGTTTTTTGGTGCAAAATACGTGGGGCGCCGCATGGTGACGTGGAAGGCACGGGAATCTGTCCCGATTGTACAAAGAAACGAAAACAATCCTGATTGAGACTTTAGTTTATCACCAGATTCCAGGATCCGGAGGTTATTCTGCGGATTCTACGCCAAATTTTCTTACCCATGCGATGAATGCAGTTACTTCTTTATCCGTGTACCCCAGTAAGCGGCCCAAAGCAGCGCTGTGTTCAGGCGACTCTGGCCCGGGTTTTTCAATTTCTTCACATACAAGCTGGTGGGCAGCGTCTATGCGCCATTCTTCTTCGGGCAACGCAAAATATAGATATCTGACTTCGTCAGAAGGGCCTTCGGATGATGAGTGGACAATAAACTCGCGCTTAACAAACGTTCCCTCTCTGACATAGGGATCAAAGTCTTCGTCTGGTAACTCGAAATTGGATTGTGTGTAGGTGCAGAACGACGCGAGAGGTTTTTCACCGCGTAGCATCAATTCCAGTTCTCTGAACTCATGTGGTCCGACGCCATCAGGCGTACTGTCCGGCCCCTCAACTACGATATCATAGTAGCCCATTCCTACCTTCCCCCGCCAATACTCAATGTCTTTGTCTAGAGCCTTCAGGGATGGTGTCACAGTCACTCATCTTTGTGCCTTGCTTTGAGAGTGTGACGGCGATGCCAATTTCCTCGGGTCATGCGTTGCTAGCTCTCTGATTCTGCTTGCGCCAATCAAGGTATATCGAAATTTCCTTTTCGCTATAGCCTAAGAGTTTGCCAAGATCTCGCTCTATCTGATCGAGATCCGGGTCCACCCAATTGCTGAAAACGGTAAGGGGGATAGCTTTTTCGATCCGCCATTCTTCGCCGGGCAAGGCAAAGTAAAGATAGCGGATTTCTTCGTCTGAACCGGCGATTTTAACGGTTTCGACGAAGTCCCGCTTAATGATCTGGCCCGATTGGACATAGGGCTCGAAGTCAGCATCTGGCAGTTCATAAGGGGACCGCGTCGGCTCGGAAAAGTAGGCCAGTGGCTTCTCCCCCGCTAACATGAGATCCAACTCCCGCTCTGCATGGGGACCGATCTCGGGCGGGGGCTCAGGGTATTCCCCATCAATATCAGTTCTGTTATTCATGCTATGAATCATTGAATCCTATCTATGAAAAATCAAGTTACGGTCAAACTGAGATTTTGTTCTTATAATAAACCTATATTACCGATTTTTTTGAATTATATACTGATAAAAACAAAATTATATGATCTAGTGTGAGCATGATTTTAAGGCGATGACCTCGGATCATGCGTGGCGGGCGGCTTGGCGCCGTTAAGTCATTCGACTACTGTTGGAACTGCTTTGACAAAATTTTTGGCGACTAAAGTGGCTCTGGGGCAAGGTTAGCCACCTTGTCCCTGGGATCGTTTCACAACGAAAGAACTACGATTTACATAGCACGCAATTTCGTGATCACTGTACCCAAGTAGTTTGCCGATAAAAAAGGCATCTTCCTCAGTTTCAGTTTTTGTTTTTGTCTGTTTCCACTTGATCCGATGGGCAGCATCAATACGCCATTCTTCATCGGGTAAGGCAAAGTAAAGAAAGCGAATTTCTTCGTCGACCCTGGCAATTTTGACCGTTCCGACGAAGTCCCACTTTATGATTCGGCCTGCCTGCACATAGGGCTCGAACTCAGCATCTGGCAGTTCATAGGTGGACCGCGTTGGCTCGGAAAAAAAGGCCAGAGGCTTCTCCCCCGCTAACATAAGCTCCAGCTCCCGTCCTTCATGAGAGCCGATCTCGGGCGGGGGCTCGGGGTATTCCCCATCAATATCAGTTCTATTATTCATGCTATGAATCATTGAATCTTATCTACGAAATAGCAAGTTACAGTCAAGCAGGAGTCTTGTTCTTTTAATGAACCTATATTACCGATTTTTTTGATTTATTGATTGACAAAAACAAACTTATATGATCTAGTGTGAGCATGATTTTGAGGTGATGTCCTCGGATCATGCGTGGCGGGCGGCTTGGTGTCGTCGGTGGTTTGTCTCGGTGAAGACAGGACTGCTGAAATCCAGGCCGGGCGCGTGATAACCCTCTCGGGGCCTTGGTCGGTACTTTATGCCGGCGATGAAGGGCCGCTGTTTGGGCCGCGGGCCAAACACTGCGTCACCGGGGCACCGACCCCCGATACCGAACCGGCCGTTTCAATCCGCGATACGGATAACCGTTTCCGACGAACGGCGTCGCGATAACCGGCCCCTCTCTCCCCCTTAAGTAATTCGTTTCTTCTTTTCTGAAAGGGATAACCGGCCACACCGGTCCGCCACAGGACCGACCGCCGTCTTCTGTCCGGACCCGGCCCGCGCGGTGTCTCAACGCAACCCTTTTAGCTGTAACAACGCCGCCGGTTTGTGCCCGAAAAATGGGCCGCCGGCGGGAAAGGAGAAGGCAAGTTTCGATCCCAGATGCTGTTGGAACCGGTTAATATTGCGGGCTCGCGCCTCGATCCGGACCGGTTGCGGCTTTATGAGGCTGAGCTGATCTATGCGGAGCGCAATGGACAGCACAGCCTCGCGCTCGGTGATGCACGGTTGATCTCCGCCTCCGCTTGGTGGGATCCGGCCTATGGCGGGACGACGGGAGGCGATGGCTCTGTCGTGGCGTGTGTCTTCACCGATACGGACGGCGTCTACTGGCTGCATGATGTGCAGTATCTGACCGCTGATCCCCGCGCCGCCCTGGATGAGGCCCGCCAACAATGCCGCGCCGTCGCGCAATTCGCCAAGCGCAACTATCTGCCGTCCTTAACGGTGGAGACCAACGGTATCGGGCGTTTCCTACCCGGTCTGCTGCGGGAGGAAATGCGTCAGGCCAAGGCCGGATGCGCGGTGCTCGAAGCGCATAGCACCCGGTCCAAAGAAACCCGCATTCTGGAAGCCTTCGAAGTACCCCTCGCGGCAAGCCAAATTCGGTGTCACCGCCGTGTTTGGCGCACCCCCTTCCCGATGGAGATGCGCGAATGGCGGGCCGCTGGCGGTGGCCCCGGCGGGAGCGGCATCGGCGGCGGTTCGGCGGGCGCCGGCGCTCCATCCAAGGCCCCCGATGACGGTTTGGATGCGGTTGCCGGCTGTCTGTTGGCAGAACCCATCCGCCTGACCCGCGCCATCGACGCCCCCGGCACCCGCCTCACCTGGCAAGGCGCGGCCGACGGCGTCACGGCAAAGACGGACTGGAACCCTTAGAGCCGTTTCTGTATCACGCAGGCTGTTTCTCGATAGATATCCGCGATCCTGGTTGCTTCGGGGTGCCCAGCGTCAGATGCCGCGGAAGGCGCGGGTTGATGATTGGGTCAACCACCAGAAACGCAGCACCAAGGTGATAGCGGCGCAGACGAGGCCGATCAGTAGGCCGAGCCATATGCCGACCCCGTTCATGCCGAGCTCGAAGGCGAGGTAATAGGCGGGCAGTATGCCCAGCGGAATAAAGCAGATCGAGCCGATCAGCATTGGCATTTTGGTGTCATTGATGCCGCGCAGCACGGCGGTTGCGACAATCTGCAAACCATCGAACATTTGAAAGATCACCGCGATGCCGAGGAATGTTGCGCCGAACATCACGATTGTCTCTCTGGCTGGGTCATCGGAATCGAGGAAGACCCCGATCGCATGATCGCGGACCAGGAAAATCGTCGATGCCGTGCAGGTCATCAGGCAGACGGTCAGTCCCAGATTGGTCCAGCCCCGTCGGCGGACCTCGTCCAAGCTGCGCCGCCCCGCCGCATGGGCAAGGCGGATATTGGCCGCTTGGGACAGACCATGTGGGATCATGAACAGGATCGAGATGACCTGAAAGGATACGTTATGGGCGGCGAGTGCGGTGACACCCACCCACCCCATCATAACGGTAGAGGCGGAAAACAGGCTGTGCTCAAGGACTGACAGTGCTCCGGCGGGCAGGCCAATAGAAAAAACCTGTCTGAAGCGCGGCCAGTCGGACCGCCACATTCGCCGGAACATCTCCAATTCCCGGAAGGGGCTCACCCGCCGCATATAAATGATGAGTCCGATTAAGGTGATGCTATCAACGAGAAGTGTCGACAATCCCGCCCCCGGCAGTCCCATCTCCGGCGCGCCGAGATGACCCCAGATCAGCATCCAGTTCAACAGCGCATTGACCGGTATCGCCAATAGAACACCGATCAATGCCGGCATCGTCATACCATAGGAAGCCATCGTCAAACGTAGAGAGATGAACATACAGACCGGGATTAGCGACCAGACGAGGTAGTTGAGGTAGCTTTGCGCCAGCGCTGCCAGTTCAGGCTCTTGGCCGAACAGAATTAGGACATCCTGCCCAAAAAAGAAGAGAAAGAGCGATGATGGGATAGTCAGCGCCAATGCCGCCCAGAGACCCTGGCGGGCGGTTCGTCGCACGGCGACCGGGTCGTCCTGTGCAACGGCTTGGCTGACCAGGGTCGGGATCGCATTTAGCACCCCCATCGCGAAAAGCAGGAATGACACCCAGATCGTGACGGCGAGACCGGAGGCGGCCAGCGCTTCTTCACCCAATCTCCCGATCATCAGGACATCGGTCGTCTCGATAACCATGACAGCGACCATTGTCGCGGCGATGGGCGTGGCGAGTGCAAGCGTCGCCTTGGCCTCCCCCCAATAGGAGAAACCGGAACCTGCATTTTGTGCAGGCGCTGGGTTCGTTGGCGATTTTGTGTTCATCGGCGGGTTATGCACTAACGCGCGGGCTCGTGAAACGTCTTTCAACGCAAGGGTGATAGCCACCCTGATCCAAAGCATAGAGCCCCTTATGGCGCAGGACATCCCTGGCCAGAAGAGGCTCGGCTTCTCATTCCAACTATCGTCAGGACATAATCCGACGCAATTTGGACCAGGAGGCGCTGGATTAGGAGGCGCTGGATTAGGAGGCGCTGGATTAGGAGGCGTTGGATCCGGTCAGGTGACCGCTTGGTGTCGTATGGACACGGTCCTGCCAAAGCTTGGCAACCCAGGTGCCGAAGGCGGCAAGCATCTGTTGGGAATGTTCTGCCCGCAACCGATGTGCCTGTTTGATATAGGCATCCGTCAGTTCCGGTGTGATCTCGACTTCAACAGGCGTAAGCGCGGTCTTGGTTTGGTTCTCAATCATGGGGTGTCTCCTTCGGGTTAAAGGCCAAAAACACCCTCCCTGGACGTTATTCTTGGTCTTATTGGTCATTCGTGGTCTGGGTTTTACGAACTCTGCGTTTTACGAACATGGTGCCATCGGCACGAAATTGTGCGATGCAGCAAACACAACATGCTCTCATGTCGCTGATCTTACAAGTGAATGAATGGAATATTATTATGTCTTCGCAGGCGCAATAAGAATTTGTGCGCTGCGACAAATTGGAGGGGCGGGTCTCCAAAGGTGATTTCCTGCGTTGTATATCTTTGGACGCGATCCGGGCCGCTTGGCACGTGAATGTGACTGGGGCTGCGCGCAAAAGCGTCATAAGGTATGAGGATACTGAACACGCGCGTGGTTAGATAAGGAGTACTGTGGTTTGATCCCGTCGAAATTTCTAATTGGCCTGCTTTTGATTGGTATCGTTGTTGGTTTGGGCGGTATTGCCCCGGCTTATGCTTGCGGCGCTTCGACGAATTGTACGATCGGTTCACGAAGCTATCGGATTGCATTACCCGATGGTCATGATGGTGAGACACCGATCGGCGCGATTATCTACGCCCATGGGTACAAAGGGTCCGCTAAAGGTGTGATGGGGAACAAAAGCCTGCGCGGGCTGGCGGAGTCTCTGGGAGTTGCCTTGATCGCCGCTCAATCGGTGGGCGCCGTCTGGGATCTGCCAGGTTCGCCGGGCAAAGATACCTATCGGGGCATTGACGAGTTCGCCTATTTCGATGCCCTGATTGAAGACGCGGCCACTCGGTTCTCAATTGATCCGTCGAAGCTGCTTATGACCGGATTTTCTGCCGGCGGCATGATGGTGTGGGAGTTGGCTTGCAAGCGCAGTCAGTCCTTCGCGGGGTTCGCCCCCATCTCCGGCACCTTCTGGCAACCGGAGCCGCGGACATGCCCAAGTCCGGCGGCGTCCGTCATCCATATTCATGGAAACAGGGATACTGTCGTCCCTTTGACCGGTCGCCGTATTGCCGACGCCCGTCAGGGCAATGTGCAAAAGGTGCTCACCATGTATCAACGCCATGGTGATTTCGGTCCGGCAGAGCCTTACCCTGCCCAAAACCTCAACTGCACGAGACGCAAGAACGACGCTGGAAAATTCCTGGACTTCTGCCTGTTCGAGGGCGGGCATGAGATAAGGACAGAATATGTGCGTCACGCGTGGGAACAAGTTTGGGCCCGCTGATAAACCTGTGTCATGATCTTGCGCCGTGGCTTTCTGTCCGCGTTACTCGATCCTGACCCTGTGTCCCGGTAGGCTCGATGTCGTGCAATAGGCCGGCGAGGCCCGAGGGGCGCTTGCGCTATATCATACGCCCCACCATTCGGCCTTCATAGGTGGCGGCGGGGGTCAATCTGGGGGCGACGCCATCGCCGATCTCATGGACCTCCAGATCAGGGGCAAGTTCGATCAGACTGTCGGCGAGCCAACGTTCGGAGACATTGGTGCAGGCAAGGACGAGGCTGTCCGCCGCGATCTCCCCTTCCGTCCCGTCTCGCAGGTCGATAATAGTTGCGGCCGTCCCAGTCCAGGCGCGGACACCGGCATTGGTTACGGTTTCCGCCCCCAGCTTCTTTAGACGCTCCCGCAGCGGGTAGTCGCTGGACGTTCGTTGTAATTCCATATGCTCGACCGGATGGGGGGTGATGATGGTAACCTTATGCCCCTCCTCTGCCATGGCCCAGGCGGTGCCCGCGCCCTTCCAATTTCCACCTTCGTCGAGCAGGATCACGTGATGCCCCAGGCGCGCCGATTTCCCCATGACGTCTTCTGTTGAGAAAACATTGGGTTTCTCAACACCGGGCAGGGCCTCGACATCCGGGAACCAGCGCTGAAATCCCGCACCGTCCGGCAGGCTACCGGTCGCCAGCACGACAGCATCGGCACCGGTCTCTAGCACATCCTCCGCTTCCATCGGACAGTTATAGAGAATCTTCACCTGATGCTTTTGTAATTGCGTTTCATACCATTGGATCAAGTCCGTGATCTGGCCGCGACGGGGCTGCAGACCGGCTAGTCGAAATTGCCCGCCCAGCTTGTCGGACGCCTCTGCCAGGGTCACCTTGTGGCCGCGTGCGGCGGCAACCCGGGCGGCTTCCATCCCCGCCGGCCCGCCGCCGACGACAAGAACCTCTCGGGGCGTCTCGGTCGCCTCGAAGCGGTCGCCCCCCCACTCCCACTCGCGGCTGACGGAGGGGTTCACCAAACAGGAAATGGCATAATCGCGATAGCGTCGACCCCAGCACATCTGATTGCAGGAGATGCAGGGGCGAATATCTTCCACCCGGCCCTCGGCCGCTTTTGTCGCCATATGAGGATCGGCAATCTGCCCCCGCACGATTGAAACCATGTCCGCCTGGGCGGAGGCGATGACATAATCCGCATTCTCCGGCGTGCGGATATGGCTTTCGGCCTGAACCTTGGCATGGGTGACGGCCTGTTTGATGCCCTCCGCCAGTGGTGGGCCCAACTTGTCCTCATAAAGCGCGGTCGGGATCAGAGAGGAGAAATCATAATAGCTCCCCGTGCCGACGGTGATGTAGTCCATCAGATGGCGTTCATCATGCCAGGCAGCGATTTCCGCCATCCGCGCGTTATTAAGCCCGCCCGGCATCTTGTCGTCCCCAGTGATCGCGATGCCGATCACAAAATCCGGGCCGCAGGCGGCGCGAATGCCTTCCGTGATATGCTGGCTGAAGGCCATCCGACGGTCAAAGTCACCGCCCCATTTATCGTCGCGGCTGTTGGTCAGCGGCGACCAGAATTGATCGATCAGGGCATTATAGGCGGCGAAAAGTTCTATCCCGTCGAAACCCGCTTCCTTGCAGCGTTGCGCGGCAGTGATATAGGACGCCGCAACTTCCTCAACCTCTCGCGCCCGCATCGCCCGGCTGCCATCGCTGTCATGATAGCTGACAAAGCCGGAGGGCGACCAATTCGGATGGTAGCTGTTGTCATAATCTCCATGGGCGCCGATATGCAGCAATTGCTGCAGGATGACCGTGTCCTGGTCCTTCACCGCATCAGTGATCTCCCGGAAATGCGGGATGACCGCATCATCCTCAGCCCGGAAGCCGCCCCGGATAAAGACACCCGATTTGTGGACGGGCATCGGTTCGACCACGATCATTGCCGCCCCACCAATGGCGCGTTCCAGGTAATAGCCCTTGTGCCGTCGGCCGGGCAGGCGACCGCCTTCCTCCATATTGGCGGTATGTGCGCCGAAATTGAGGCGGTGCTTCAGGGTCTTGGATCCAACCTGGATGGGGTTGAAGAGGTTTGGAAAGGCGCTGCCACTCATATCTTGAGACTCCGGTTTCGATTGGTTGAAGACTAGCGGCGTCTCAAGATTTCACAAATCAGAGAAATTCATACCGGCCATAAGGTGAGTGGAGGTCTGGCTGTGCGCACGCTGTCGTGAAACCGTCATCGAATCTCGCTAAATATGACCTCGTCCTGGTAATCGGACACTACAAACAGACACAGAATAGGCTCGCCCTACAAAATGTTGTGGTCGAGTTTCGATTCGAGTAGGCTTTTTTGCGATTCGCGACCGGACGGTGTGTTTCGGACACCCATGACGCGAGGAGAAATGTGCAGTGCTTGATGAATTGGATAACAGCCCAGCCCTAGTGCTGAATGCGGATTTCCGCCCCTTGAGTTACTTCCCGCTCTCGCTGTGGAGCTGGCAGGAAAGCGTTAAGGCGGTGGTTTCCAGCCGCGTGAATGTCCTGTCTGAATATGACACGGAAGTGCATAGCCCGAGCATGAAGATCCGCCTGCCGAGCGTGATTTCGCTGAAGGATTATGTTCAACCGGCCCGGCGCCCGGCCTTCACCCGGTTTAATGTCTTCCTGCGGGATCGCTTCATCTGTCAGTATTGCCGGGGGGCCTTCCCAGCGCAGGAGTTGACCTTCGATCATGTGGTGCCACGCAGTCAGGGTGGCCGGACCACCTGGCAGAATGTTGTGGCGTCCTGCGGCCCCTGCAATCTGAAAAAGGGTGGTCGGACGCCCAGGCAAGCGGAGCTTCCCCTCATCCGTCAGCCGATTGAGCCGACGACGTTTGAGCTGCAGGAAAATGGGCGGGGTTTCCCGCCTAATTTTTTACATCAAAGCTGGAATGATTATCTCTACTGGGATACCGAACTGGAGACTTAATGTCGCCGGCTTGGCGCCCCCCGCGTCTTTGAAGGCCAGCTACCGGCTATAGTGCGTCCTGCGAATCCCACCTAAACTGTGATGGCTCCACGTCGTCTCGACGGTCAATGGTCGCGATGGGTTTGCACAGTGAGACAATGTCGATGACAAAATCCCGAAAAGTCGAGTTTCTGAATACGAAAAGCGGCGGCTATCTGGTCTTTGCCAAGGATTTCGATATTGCAGACAGGCTTCGCAAGGATGGCGTTCATGATCGGGAGGTCATCGAAACCGGTTTCTCTCTGTTGCAAGAAGATGGCTGGGGTCCGGGCAACGGCGGCACCCTGATCGATGCGGGGGCGCATCTGGGGACGTTTTCGATACCGCTTGCGGGAAAATTCGGGCTTACGGTTCAGGCATTTGAGGCGCAAAGGGAAGTGGCGCAACTGCTGGGGGCGAATTATCAGCTCAACAGCATTTCCGAAGCCTGGGTCCATAACATCGCCCTTGGTGCGACCGATGGGCCGGGGCATGTCGACATCCCACGCGCGGACTACACACAGCCGGGCAATTTTGGGGCCTTTTCCGTTGATCCGGAGATTTCGCGGGATCGATCCGCTGTCAGGCTTCGGCTGACCGACCAGACGGAACGCGTTCCCCTGCGCAGCATAGACAGTTTTGCCTTCACAGAGGTCGCCTTGATCAAGATTGATGTGGAGGGTCAGGAATTGGCGGTGCTTGAGGGCGCTGTGGAGACACTGCGCGTCAATGGTTTACCGCCGATATTGTTTGAATGCTGGCAGGGTGAGGATTATCGGGACCTGCGGATGCAGACCATGGCCTTCGTGGAAGGGCTGGGCTACGACCTGAGAGAATTCGGGGAAAACATCGCCGCCCAGCGGAAGTAAGGGGAACCAAGATCATGGGTAAGACACCGGGCAGGGGCGCGGTCGTTAGCCTTCAGCCAATCACTGCAAAAACAGTCCGGCAGATCTGCGGTTTGGCGATTGCCGAAAGACAGCGGGCTAATGTGTCCGCGAACGCCTGGTCGATGGCCGAGGCCTATTTCCAACCGGCAGCATGGTTTCGCGCAGTTTACGCCGATGAATGCCCGGTTGGCTTTGTCATGCTGTATGATACCTCACTGGAGAATGCCGTGCCGCATCCGGATTATCCGGATGAACCTCTCATTCTCTGGCGGTTCATGATCGACGAGGCCTATCAAGGCCTTGGTTATGGCCGTCAGGCTATCAGCCTGGTTAAGGAGCATGCGCGGACCAAACCGGACGTCACACAGATTGTGTCAAGCTATGTCCCGGGCCCGAATGGCGCCGCTGGCTTTTATGCCGGCCTGGGCTTCAAAGAAACCGGTCGGACACTTGCCAACGGCACCGAGAACGAGATCATACTAGATCTGTAAAATGAGCAGCTTGAAAAAGATCAGCTTGCCTCGCTGAGGCAGCTGCGCATGGCCGCTGCCATGTTCTCGATCAGCTCGAAATATAGCTCCGGGCCGTCTTCAACTGCCGCGCCAAGCGGGTCCAGTTCGGCTTTGCGGATGCCGGAACCCTCGGCCACAACCGTCACAAGCTTGTTCGGAAATTGTGGCTCGGAGAAAACGCAAACCACCCCAAGCTCTTCGATCTTGTGCTTGATTTCCTTCAACCGGGCCGCACCCGGCATTGTTTCAGGTGATACCGTTACAGATCCGGCTGCCTTCATGTGAAAGCGGTTTTCAAAGTAGTGATAGGCATCATGGAAAACGATGAAACGCTTCTCATGAACAGGTTCCAGGGCTTCTTCCACATGATGCATTAACCCGTGAAGGCGGTCATCCAGCGCAGCCGCGTTCGCCCAGTACATATCGCTGTTCTCCGGGTCAATCTTGGCAAGGGTCTCGGCGATCTTGTTGGCGATTACCTCTGCGTTATGCGGGTCGAGCCAGATATGCGGGTCGATGCCCCCTTCGTGATCATGCTCATCGTGGGCGTGTTCATCATGTTCGTCGTCGTCATGCTCGTCATGGGCATGTTCATCATGTTCGTCGTGATCATGCTCATCATGGGCGTGTTCATCATGATCACCGTGATCATGGTCATGGGCTTCAAAGGCGCCATCTTCGCGGAAGGGCAAGAGTGTGAGCCCTGCCGTTTCGATTAGCTCAACCGCACGACCGTCGGCGGCAATGCTTTCAACGGGCTTTGTCAGGAAGCCTTCCAGAGCAGGCCCAACCCAGAAAACCACATCCGCATCCTGCAGCATCTGAGCCTGAGACGGTTTCAACGCGACGTCATGGGGAGACCCGGCACCGGTCACGATCAAATCCGGTGTTCCTACGCCCTTCATGATCGCAGCCGCAATACCGTGAATAGGCTTTATGGAGGTGACCACCTTGGGTCCGGCCCAAGCCACGCTGGAGATGGCGAGTGAGGCGGATATAACGGTTGTGGCGAGGAGGGTCTTCGCCGCGAAATGTCCGGAAACTCTTTGTCGCTTCGATGCGATCATGATGATGCTCCTGTTCGGCAAGGCCGAAACTCTCTGTCGTTAAGGGGTTTGAATTGGTGTTCCGCGGGGGTTGCCGGTCGTACTCTGCTTCATTGACTGGTGTGTGTGTTGTTGCACTGGCTGATGATCGCGACTACTAACCGGGGATGTGGTTTGTTATATCATAACGGATGTTATATCATAACGCGATGCGGGCGCAACGGGTTCCTTTCAGGTAAGAGACGATCCTTAGCCGGAGCCCGTAACTGCGAAATCCGATGTTATGACCGTCTGAAAAAGGGTGTGTTGCACCGTGAATTCTGTTTCGAGATTTCTTAGTCGGTCCGTGGAGACCCAAGCCTCAGAAGCTGGCGGCCAAGAGTTGGTGTCGCTTTCCAATGCGGGCGCGCAGGGTGAGGGGCGCTGGCTGGTTCGCGGGGTTGATTTGACGGTCCAGCAAGGGGAGATCGTAACCCTGATCGGACCGAATGGATCGGGAAAGTCGACGACGGCAAAGCTCGCGCTTGGTCTGTTGCAGGCAGATGAAGGCGCGGCCCGCCGGCGGCGGAATCTGGTCGTCGGCTATGTCCCCCAGAAAGTAACGATTGATTGGACGCTGCCGCTGACAGTGTCGCGGTTCATGCATTTGTCCGGCCGGGTCACGCGGGAAGAGGCGGCTGAGGCCATGGCGGCGACAGGGGTTGCGCATCTTGGCGCGTCAGAGGTTCGCACCCTGTCCGGTGGCGAGTTCCAGCGTGTCATGCTGGCCCGGGCCATCGCGCGCAAACCGGATCTGCTTGTCCTGGACGAACCGGTACAAGGGGTCGATTTCACGGGAGAGATTGCGATCTATGAGTTGATCCGCTCAATCCGGGACCAGCTCAACTGTGGTGTGCTGCTGATTTCCCATGACCTTCATGTGGTGATGGCTGCGACGGATAGGGTGGTGTGCCTGAACGGTCATGTGTGTTGTTCCGGCACGCCGAGCGATGTCGCGTCTCACCAGGCCTATCGTGAATTATTCGGTCAACGGGCGGCGTCGGCTATCGCAATCTATGAACATAATCACGATCACACACACCTGCCGGATGGTCGCGTGCGCAATGTCGATGGCAGTATATCCGACAGCTGCAGCGGCCATGATCACGGCGGACCAAGTCATGATGGACCTGGGCATGATGGATCTGGGCATGATGGACATAATCATGGATGATTTCTTCACACGGGCCTTGATCGCCGGTGTCGGTGTCGCGCTTGTGGCTGGTCCCCTGGGCTGCATCGTGGTCTGGCGGCGCCTCGCCTATTTCGGGGATACGCTGTCGCATGCGGCCCTGGTGGGTGTTGCCCTGGCGCTCCTGCTCCAAGTCAGTATCCCCTTGGCGGTCTTCGGGGTTTCACTGATGGTTGCCCTGATGCTCTTCCTCCTGCAACGGGGCACGGCAATCAGTGCGGATGCCATTCTTGGGCTTCTATCCCACACGGCGCTCGCCATGGGTCTTGTTGTGTTGGCCTTTATGAGCGGTACTCAGGTTGATCTTTTGGGCCTGCTTTTCGGCGATATTCTGGCGGTTTCGGTTACCGATATCGTGACCATCTATCTCGGCGGCGGCGCTGTGCTTCTCTGCCTGGCGCTGGTCTGGCGTCCGCTCTTCGCGGCCACGGTCAGTCCGGAGATCGCTGAGGCGGAGGGCGGTAAACCCAGTCGGGTCAATCTGATCTTCACAGTGCTGATGGCAGGCGCTATCGCCATTGCATTAAAGATCGTCGGGGCCTTGTTGATCACCGCGTTGTTGATCATCCCGGCAGCGGCGGCCCGCCGTTTCGCCAGAGGGCCGGAGATGATGGCGGTATTGTCTTCCCTGATCGGTGCGGCCGCTGTTATTTTGGGGCTGAACGGATCATTGGCCTGGGATACACCATCTGGACCGAGTATCGTATTGGCAGCTGTGCTATTCTTTCTTATCGGCATCTCGCCGCTTGCCCGGTTGTTTCGACGCGGGGCAGCGGACCCTTCATCGGAGAGAGCGTCATGACCGACAAGCAGAGCGGGGAGACCCTGACACGCAATCAAACCCTGGTGCTGGAGGCTCTATCAGCGGCGGAAACAGCCATGACGGCTTATGCTTTGTTGGATGTCTTGCGGGATTCCGGCCTTCGGGCACCGCCGCAAGTCTACCGGGCCTTGGAGCGCTTGAGGGCGCTTGGGCTTGTTCACCGGATTGAGAGCCTGAATGCCTTTGTCGCGTGCTGCCATCCGGATCACGATCACGCCCCGGCGACAATTTTCGCCATTTGTGAAGACTGCGGCACCGTCTCGGAAATTGAGAACGAAGCCATCGCCGGACGTTTAGAAACCGTGGCCGGCGAAGCCGATTTCAAGCTCAGCCGATCCGCCATTGAGCTGAAAGGCCAATGCGGCGACTGCACAGCGAAATAATCTCGTCTAACCGCATCTCATATTTCGAAACGGTTCTGTGACGTTTCCGTGATGCGACAATTGTGCGGTTGCAGCATTCGTTGCGCATGTGCAGCATTCCTCCATAAAGCGTGCCGCAAGGAATAGATATTGGATCTATCCTGTGGACAACGGATTGCACGCGGTTGCTTAATCCCATGACCGATCCCAAAAGCCTATATGCCAGCAAATGCGTGGACGCGGTGGATGCTGCGGAAAGTATTATTGATGGCTCAAACCTGATCCTTGGCATGGGGGTCGCCATGCCCCCCGGCTTCATGGCCGCCTTGGCGGAGCGCGCTCGGGAGAGGCGGGGGCTGTCCCACCTGCCGCTCTATTACATGCATTCAAACGCGGCAGCGGCGGAGACCATTCTCAAGCCCGAGCTGATGGATATCCTGAAGCCGCACAGCCTGTTCATGAGCCGGCATGACCGCGAGTTGGAGCGCGAAGGCCGTAAGAAGGGGCAGATTTGGGTCCAGTTCGTACCCTGTCTTTTCCATCAGGTCGGGCGGTTGCTGAGCGAGCGGATCTCACCCGATTGCTTTGTTACGACCGTTTCTCCAATGGATCGGTCTGGCCATTTCAGCCTTGGGACGAATGCCGATTATGGGGCCGATGTCGTCCGTTCCGCGAAGCGGGTGATCGTCGAGGTCAATCCCAACATGCCACGCAGTTTCGGTGAGACCCTGGTGCATGTGAGCCAGGTCGAGATGATTGTTGAGCACACAGCGCCGTTGATGGAGCTGCCGGCGCATCCGGTGGGCCCGGAAGATACCACCATTGCCCATCGCATCGTCGATCAGATTCCCAATTGTGCGACATTGCAATTCGGGGTCGGCGGGGTGCCGTCGGCGGTCATGGGGGCGCTCGGCTCGCACCGCGATCTTGGCCTGCATTCGGAGTTGCTGTCACCGCCAATGATCAATCTGATCCGCGCGGGCGTCATCACAGGTCGTGAGAAATCAATCATGGCGCATAAGCATGTCTTCACCCTGGCGCTTGGGGATGCGGATATGTACGCCTTCATGGATGATAATCCATCGATCGTGGGCTATCCGGCGACCTGGGTGAACAGTCCGGCTGTCATTCGGAAGAACCGGGATATGATTTCGGTGAACGCTGCCATTCAGATCGATTTAACTGGTCAGGTGAATTCCGAATCCCTGAACGGCATGCAATTCAGTGGGACGGGAGGACAGTTGGACTTCGTGCGTGGCGCCTATCTGGCGCCGGGCGGAAAGTCCTTCATCGCCCTGCATGCCACCGCGAAAAAGGGAAGCATCAGTCGGATCGTCCCGCGCCTCACCGAAGCCACTGTTACCGACCCTCGTGCTGATACCCATTGGGTCGTGACGGAATTCGGCATGGTGGATCTGAAAGGCCTGTCCCTTTCACAGCGGGCCCGCGCCATGATCGGGATTGCCCATCCCGACTTCCGTGACAGCCTGACAGCGTCCGCCCATGAAATGGGTATTCTGTAACGCTCTGACGTGATTTTCGCCTCTTTTATGTGGTGCGCAGCATAATGATCTTCGTTCATCCTTGATCGCCGGCGTTTTACACCGATACTTGGTCCACAGGGCCAAATAGCAGGCTGGGTTGGGGGCAAATTAATGCGAATGTGTAACACAGTTACCGCGATGATCTTGGCGATCGTGTCGAGTTTCTGTGTCGTCGGAACTGTTTCTTCGGACACGGGCGATATCAGCCCGAAATTCGGCACCGGCGATATAAGATTAAGTGAGGCGGAAGCCAATTGGGTCGCCGCCCATCCTGTCGTCACTTATAGCGAAGTGAACTGGAAGCCGTTGTCGATCATTGATGGCGGTCGCATGGTCGGTGTGATGGGCGACTATCTCGACATCATTGAAAAAAGAACCGGCATCACGTTCAAATTTATCCCTTCAGAAAGCTGGCCCGCCGTTTTGGACGCGTTCTCCAACGGGCAACTCGATATCGTGCCGGGGGTTGGCAATTCGGCACGCGAGCAGCAGCTGGGCCTGATTTCCCATCCCTATGCGGAATTTCCTCTGGTTCTGGTGGGGCGCGAGGATGCGTCCTTTGTCGATGGTCCAGAAGACCTGGAAGGCAAGAAGCTGGCAATTCCGAAATACTACACCAGCTCCAACTATATTAAGGAAAACTTCCCGGAGCTTGAGGTTATCGATACCATGAGTATCGAAGAATCTCTGACCATGGTGTCAAACGGCGAAGCGGATGTCTTCGTCGGTCATAAACTAGTGTCCATCTATAATATGGAGCAGCTGTATCTTGGTAATCTCAAGATCATCGGACTGACGGAGTTTAATTTCCTTCATAGTATTCTGGTTCAAAATGAGGCGCCGGAACTGCTGTCGATCATTAACAAGGTCATCGCCCGGATTGATGCGAAGGAACATAAGCGAATCTATGATGACTGGGTGCAGGTCAGTATCGAACAATCCGTTGATTTTACGATTATCTATCAGGCAGCAGGCGGCGCGGCGCTGCTCTTGATCGCAGTTGTCTATTGGAACAGGCGGTTGAAGCAGGCGGTCTTGGAACGGACACAAGAGTTACAGGATGTGCTGGAAACTCTGGAAGTTCGGGTGCAGGACCGAACGGCAGAACTGGCTGAGAAGGAAGCCCTGCTCCGCTCCGCGATGGAGAATATGCCGGGTGGCATGTATATCCTGGACCATGAGCTCAAGGTTATGGATCTGAACCAAGCCTTTCAGGATATGACGGGTGAAGATATCGTGCCGGGCGATTCCATGCGCGACATTATCCGCAACGCCTTTGCATTTCAGTTTGATGATGACGCTGCTTTGGATCGCTTCGTGGAAGCCCGGCTCGATTATATCCGTGAAGCACCGGATTCGGGCGTGGAAGTAACACTGTCCAATGACCACACAGTCTATGTGAGCTACGGCAAGACCCAGAATGACGGCCGTATTGGTGTGACAATTGATATTACTGATCGCAAGGAAGCGGAGAAGAAACTGGCGGATGCCTATGACGTCATCTCCGAAAGCATCAATTATGCGAGTAACATCCAGCGTGCCATTTTGCCGGATGAAGACAGTTTCTCGACCTTCTTCTCCGATTACATGATCCTGTGGGAGCCGCGTGACCGGGTCGGCGGAGACGTCTATTGGAATCGGGTTTGGGGCGATGGCGTCTTGGTCATTCTGGCGGATTGCACGGGCCATGGCGTCCCCGGCGCCTTCATGACCTTGATCGCGACCGGCGCACTTGACCGTGCCTTGGAAGAGACGCTGCCCGGACAGGTCGGCACGCTTCTGCAACGGGTCCACCAATTGGTCCAATTGACCCTCAATCAGGATACATCCTATGGCAGAAGTTCGGATGATGGATTGGAATTGGGCGCGTGTTATCTGAATACGGAAATGGACGGTTTGACCTTTTCCGGCGCCCGCTTCTCGCTCTTTCGGATGCGGGACAGCAGCATGGATGAGATTAAGGGCGCGAAGAAAGGCCTGGGCTATCGCAATGTGCCCTACACGCAGACCTTTGAAGAAGTCAAATTGGAGGTTGAGGACCGGGATGCGTTCTATCTGTTTTCCGATGGGATCATCGATCAGATCGGCGGCCCGCGACGCCGCGCCTTCGGCAAGAAGCGCTTGAAGTCACTCCTGCTCTCCGTTGCGGATGAACCAATGCAGACACAGAAAGAAACCGTGTCAAAAGTCTTCGCCGACTACCAAGGCGAAGAATCCCGCCGCGACGACGTCTCCGGCATCGGATTCCGGGTCGGATAGGCGGGTTGGTTTGAGCGGGGGTGGGGGCGCTCTATTGCGTCCCTCAATACCCCGCCATACGCCCCCGTAGGCGCAAGCGCAGGGCGTTCAACTTGATGAAGCCTTCGGCGTCGCGTTGGTCGTAGACGTCGTCTTCTTCGAAAGTGACGATATCGGCGTCGTAGAGGCTGTTCGGGCTTTGGCGGCCGGTGATGATGACATTGCCTTTATAGAGCTTTGCCGTCACCCGTCCGGTGACCATTTCGCTGCCCTTATCGATGGCGGCCTGCAGCATCTCACGTTCCGGGGCGAACCAGAAGCCGTTATAGATCATCTCCGCATATTGCGGCATCAGCGCGTCTTTCATATGCATCGCGCCGCGATCCAGGCAGAGGCTTTCCATCGCGCGCCGCATTTCGAATAAGACGGTGCCGCCCGGCGTTTCATAGACGCCACGGGACTTCATGCCGATGAAGCGGTTCTCGACAATATCCAGCATGCCAATGCCATTGGCGCCGCCCAGCTCATTCAGCTTGGCGAGAAGGGTGGCGGGGCTCATCTTCTCCCCATTGACCGCTACTGGGTCACCGGCTTCGAAGTCGAGCGCGATTTCGGTCGGTGTGTCCGGCGCGCTTTGTGGAGAGACCATGCGGGTCAGGATCAAGTCCAGATCGGCTTCCTCCGCCGGGTCTTCCAGCACCTTCCCTTCGGAGGAGATATGCAGCAGGTTCGCATCCTGGCTGAACGGCGGTTCACCGCGCTTGTCTTTCGGCACCTGGATCTGCCGGCTTTCCGCATAGGCGATCAGTTGTTGGCGCGATGCCAGATCCCATTCCCGCCAGGGGGAGATGATCTTGATATCGGGCTTCAGCGCATAGTAGCCAAGCTCGAACCGGACCTGGTCATTGCCTTTGCCGGTGGCGCCATGGGCAACTGCGTCGGCGCCGGTTTCCTTGGCGATCTCGATCTGGCGTTTGGCAATCAGCGGCCGTGCGATGGAGGTGCCCAGAAGATAGGTGCCTTCATAGATCGCATTGGCGCGGAACATCGGGAAGACATAGTCCTTCACGAACTCCTCGCGCAGGTCATCGACATAGATTTGCTTAACGCCTGCCTGTTCGGCTTTGCGGCGGGCGGGCTCCAGTTCTTCGCCCTGGCCCAGATCGGCGGTGAAGGTTACGACCTCGCAGCGATAGGTTTCCTGCAGCCATTTAAGAATGACAGAGGTATCCAGGCCACCTGAATAGGCCAGGACAATCTTTTTCACAGCATCGCTTTCGCCGCCCGACATAGGTCTGCTCCCAAGGTTTGGAGAATTTCGAAGATTGGCGCGTTCTAAGGCCCGGCATCGGCGAATGCAAGCGACAGCACCAGGGGTGCTTCAATTTGGCGATGGTTGAAGTGGAACCCTGGTGTGGGAAGCGATCCGGTTGGGGCTAGACGGGCTGGCCTCTAATGTACGAGGGACGGCACATTGATTGCCTCTTTCGTCGGGCAGCGCGGTGGCAGATGCAGCCCGGACTTATCGAAGCAATCCGCCCATCGATCCAGATAGTCAATGGCCGCGGGCAGCCGATCTTCCGGCGTCAGGGCACCCAGGATCGCAACGACACTGGTGCGGCGACCCAATTGCCTGCAGGCCAGGGCAAGCAGGATCTCCCGCTCGTGCCGGGAAACCTCAGGGTCGCCGGGCGCGCGGATCGCAGCTGCCGGGTTGGCCCGCCAATGCAGGCACATGGCAAAGCCTTCGATTGCCGCAACAGCAGCGCTGGCATCCACTTTCGAAAGGGTGGCCGCCAACACAGCACCTTCGTCATGGCGATGCCGCATGCCCATCACTGTCCGGCGTAACGCCCATAATGCGAGACGTTCCGCGAAACGAAGACCGGCGCATTGCAGCGCTGGGGCTTCCAATCGCAAGGGGCCACTGCTCGAAAAACGGATCGCTTCAGCCATAAACTCTGTCTCCCTGTTCATTCGGTGGAGAAGAGTGTATTGCGTATGAGAATGATTCGCAATTACAAATTTAGTTAGGATGAATTGGGAGTGGGATAACGATCAATAAAGCGCTCCGCACGGGGCAAGGCGTTGTGCAAGAACTGATCCGGCTGCCGCAGCCACAGGCCATCAAAGGTTTTGGATTTGGCCTCGGATATCAGAACGTCTGTCGGCAGCGGTATTAGCGTGCACTCCCAACCGGCCCACCAACGTTGGGACTTTCTGCGGGCATGCGCAACCAGCGCGTCCCAGTTCGAATAGCCGTGAAAATCAAAGGCGAGAGTGCCGGAGACGGCGACAATATGGTTTCCCGTAAACCCGGCTTCCGGTTTCATCCAGATCGCCTGAAAACCGGCATCGGGATAGCGTTTGATAAAGGCATAGGCGAGGATGTGGCAGGCGCCGCCGGCAAAGAAGGCGCGGTCCGGCCGGTTCCATCGACGCTCCGGGTTCTGCTTAACACCCTTTTTCCAGCGATACATGGATGGGCGCCTCTTGTGGTTCAGGCCTCGGGGGTCGACAGCCTTTCGGCAGCGTCGTTCGGCAACAGTAAGAAATATCGACCCGGACTTCTCATCTTGCCGGCCTGGGCAAGTGCCGGCGCGCCATAACCCCAGAAGAAATCGCCCCGTACCGCGCCCTTGATCGCACCGCCAGTATCCTGGGCGACCATCAGGCGCCGAAGCGGGGTGCCGCCTTCGGTTTCACCCGGCATGACGGTATCGAGCCAGATTGGGATACCCGGTGGGACGAAGCGATTGTCTACCGCAAGGCTGCGTTCCGGGGTCAGGGCGACCCCCAGCGATCCGATGGGACCGTCACCGGTTATTTCCCGGAAGAAGATAAAACGCGGATTGACGGCGAATAGATCGGCGGCCTCCTCCGGATTGGCTTCGACCCAGCCGCGGATCCCGGACCAGCTTGCCTCATGCGGCTTCAAGACCCCGCGGTCAATCAGGGCCCGGCCAATGGATTTGTAGCCATGACCATTATGGGCTGCGAAACCGACCCGGGCGACCTCTCCATCCGGCAGAATGACCCGCCCCGATCCCTGAACATGCAACAGGAAAGCATCAACCGGATCATCCAGCCAGAACAGGGCCTCCCCCGCTTCCGCCAGAACGCCGGCGTCAATCTCTCCGCGTGTCCGATAGGGCACGAAGCGCGTCCCCTCGGCCCGTCCGACGATACGCTTGCCTTTCAGTGCCGGATCGAAAGCCCCCAAATCGGCGCTCAACATGTCGGCAGGTTTTGCGTATAGCGGTGTCTTGAAGGTTTCATCAGGCGTGCGGGCGCCTCGGACCTCGGCTTCGAAATAGCCGGTGAAAAGCCCGGTCTCCGGTGTCTCGTCGGTGCCCTCTCCCGCCGCCGCAGCCGTGAAGGGGGTGAAACTATCCTCGATCATGGCGCGGAGGTCGTCATCAGGGCCAATCGCCCTGATCGCCGCACAAGGCGTTTTCCAATCACCAGCGATCACAGGAATATCTGTAGTCCCGACGGCGCTGTCGATTGGCTTGCCGGATAAGGCGTCACAACTGCGTCTTAGGGCTTGGCCCACCATGGCGAGATCGTCCGCCGCCCAACCTGGCAGCTCGGCAAAGCTGACTTTGGTCACCAGAATACCGGCAGGGGTTGCTTCCTGTTGTGTCTCCGCTGGCTCTTCGGCTTTCTCAGGCGGTTGTTCTTCGCAACCGGAAAGCACCAGCAGGCCGGCCAGAAGAAGGCTCGGTCCACAAAGCCGCATCGAACGCCCTGACCTTAATTCGGAGTGCGGGTTGCGATCAGTGCCCAGTTTGGATCGCGGGAGCTGGTGTCGCGCGCGAAGGTCCAGATATCGACCACAGTGATCACGGTTGCAGGCTCCCCGGCGACGACGCGGTTTTCGTCATCATAGGTGACATTGACCTGTTTGGAGACGAACTTGACGGTAACCTGGGCTTCCCGACCCAGGACTTCCGCTTCCAGGATCGTCGCGCTGTCGATACCGACCAGGGTATCTTCCATGCGATGACCCTGATCGACCCGGTGATCGATCGCGTCAGAGAAGTTTTGGAAGACGTCCTTCGATAGCAGAGGTTTCAACGCCTTGGTGTCGCCTTCCGCAAAGGCATGGACGATCATCTCAAAGGCCATTCGGGCGCCTTCAACGAATTGACCGGGCTCAAAATCCGGGTCGGCAATGCGCAGCTTCGCCATTCCCGCGCCTTCCATTTCAGGCGCATCGGCAGAGTCATCGGAGGCGTTGTTCTTGGCCATGCCCGGCATCTGGACGACTTTATCGTCGGCCTCATCATCATCCGTGTCATTGTCTGGCTGAGGAGAGGGCGGACCGCCCGGGAACATATCGCTCGGGCGTTTTTGATGGCCGGTTCGCTTGCCCAGGACATTGCCCAGCCGCAGAACCAAAAAAACCGCAATCGCGCCAAAAAGGATTAAGTCCAAGGGAAAATCGCCGCCCATGGGGCCTCTCTCGTCATATCCGGTCCGCTTCTTGTGAGCGACCGCCGGACCATAAAACGCTGTTCCAAGCCTTCGATCTGCGAACGCATTTTTCGCCGCATGTAGACATCGACTTGAAAGGCAGCCTTACGCCGCCTAGCTTGCTAAGGGCTAACGCCCCAATTGCAGTAAGACATAGGCGCGCAGTGCCGCAAGAGCAACCCCTTGGCCCGCGCGGAAATACTGGGGAAGAGATAGAATTTTAGGCTTTATCGATTTAACGCCGGGATAGAGGACCATAATGCCTGTCATATTACTTCTTTTCATCGGGGTCCCGATCATTGAGATCGTCTTGTTTATCGAGGTCGGCGATTGGATTGGACTATGGCCGACCGTGGCGACCATTCTGATTACGGCCTTCATAGGAACCGCCCTGGTTCGGGCGCAAGGCTTGGCGGTTCTGGCCCAGGCGCGGCAGGACATGGATACAGGCAAACCGCCGGTGAAGGCCGCGCTGACCGGCGTGTGCCTGCTGGTTGCAGGGGCTTTGTTGCTGACGCCTGGATTTCTGA
Source organism: Alphaproteobacteria bacterium (assembly GCA_006844765.1). GTDB lineage: Bacteria > Pseudomonadota > Alphaproteobacteria > UBA8366 > Aestuariispiraceae > SPJV01. The sequence continues at coordinate 50,461 of SPJV01000212.1, forward strand.
CTGACGCGTTGGGCTTCATGCTTTTGATACCGCCGGTTCGGATGATGCTTGGGGCACTGCTTGTCACCCGGCTGGTAAAAAGCGGTTCCTTCCAGTTTCATAGCGCTGGTTTTGCAGGAGGCGCTGGAGGGGCAAGTGCCGGTCCGCGCGGTTCTGCTGGCCCCACTGGCCCTGCTGGTCCAGGACCGATCATCGATGGAGAGTTTGAGACGGTGGATGATCCAACTGCGGGCGGAAATGGCGCACAGCCAGACCGCGCCCCGGAACTAGCATCGACACCGTCTTCAGATCGGGAGCGACAGTCGTGATCCTGGTGCGCCATGGTGAGTCTGAATTCAACGTTGTTTTCGGGAAAACCCGCAAGGATCCGGGCATTCGTGATCCTTCCTTGACGTCGGTGGGGCGCGATCAGATTGCGGCGGCGGCAGAGATCGTCCTGGCTGGCCTGAAGACTGGCGTGATCGCCCCGGACAGTGCGCCCAAGCGCATCCTTGCATCCCCTTATATGCGGACATTGCAATCTGCGTCCATCCTGTCCGATGCGTTGGATCTACCGATAGAGATTGAGCCCTTGGTTCATGAACATGCGGCCTTTTCCTGTGATATCGGAACGCCGCGGGCGGCGCTAACGGATCATTGGCCGGGGATTGATTTCAGCGCGTTACCGGCAGAGGTATGGTGGCCGACGGAACCCGAGACGGAAGTGATTGTCGATGGCCGGGCGCGCCGCTTCCGGGAAGCACGGTCCACGGCCGGTGATTGGCAAGGAACCCTGGTGGTCAGCCATTGGGGCTTTATTCGCGCCCTTACCGGCCATGCGGTCCCGAATGCGACGGTCCTGACCTTCGATCCCTCTGCACCGCACCCGACCGGGGGAACGGTTGTTTCAACGCCTAGCGTGTGATACCCGCCCTGCATCCACGCGCCGAAGAGGCGCTACCTGCCTTACTGGAGAGTATCCAAGATGTCCGACGACACATCCAATTCTGATCCCAACCCTGAGTCTGATTCCACGCCTGAGTCCCAGGCGGATGCGGGGCAACGCCAGGTGCCCTATCGAATTGAATCGCAATATGTGAAGGATTTCTCTTTCGAGAGTCCGCGTGCGCCGGATGTGTTCTTCAACGCCAAACACGCCGAAGCGAAGATCGATGTGGCCGTCGATGTTGAAACAAAGACCATTGGGCCGCGCATCGTCGAAGTAACCCTGATGGTGGAAGCCAAGGCCTCCACGGATGAAGGCGTGGTTTATGTGATCGAGCTGGCCTATGCCGGCGCGGTCGCCATTGGTCCCGTCCCGAAAGAAGCCATACCGCCGCTGCTGCTGATTGAAGTGCCGCGGATGTTGTTTCCCTTCGCCCGCAACATGGTTGCGGAGCTGAGCCGCAACGGTGGCTTCAATACCTTGTTCCTCGCGCCCTTCGATTTCCTCGGCCTCTTCGAAGCGAAGATGGCCAATCAGCAAGAAGAAGGAGAACCGGCGGTCTCAGACGTCGAGTAGAGAGATAAGAACTTCTACCAAGATATTGGTATCAAATAAAAAGGGCGCCTTTCGATAAGGCGCCCTTTTCTATGATGCTCGTGGTGCTTGGGATCAGGCGCCGGAGATAACGGCTGCCTTCGCCACCATGTTCTCGGCCTGACGGATCGAGGCAAGATCGATCAGACGACCATCCAAAGAGACGGCGCCTTTTCCTTCGCGCTGGGCTTCGGCCATGGCTTCAAGAATCCGCTTTGCCTTTGTGACTTCGGCTTCTGAGGGCGAGTAGATTTCATTCGCCAGTGCCACTTGGGATGGATGGATTGCCCATTTCCCTTCGCAGCCAATAACCGCCGCCCGGTTTGCCTGGGCACGATAGCCATCCGGGTCCTGGAAATCGCCAAAGGGTCCATCCACGGGGCGCAGACCGTTGGCGCGGGCAGCCACAACCATCCGGCTGATCGCATAATGCCACATATCGCCCCAGTGATAGTCACGCGGTGCATCGCCATCCTTGTCGGTCAGCACGCCGTAATCCGGGTGCGGGCCGCCAATGACCGTGGTCCGTGCTTTTGTAGAAGCGGCGTAATCGGCAACCCCGAAATGCAGCGATTCATTCCGCTTGGACGCGGATGCGATCTCGTTGACATTAGCCATGCCAAGCGCGGTTTCGATGATGTGTTCGAAACCGATCCGCTTGGTGCGGCCCATCGCGTCTTCGACCTGGGTGACCAGCATATCGACCGCATAGACATCAGAAGCGGTGCCGACCTTGGGGATCATGATCATATCCAGCCGATCGCCGCCTTGCTCCAGGATATCAACGACATCGCGATACATGTAATGGGTGTCCAGACCATTGATCCGAACCGACATGGTCTTGGTGCCCCAGTCGATATCGTTCAGGGCTTCGATGATGTTTTTGCGGGCCTGTTCTTTCTCATCCGGCGCAACAGCGTCTTCGCAATCGAGGAAGATCACATCGACATCGGATTGTGCCGCTTTTTCGAAAAGCTCCGTGCGGCTGCCGGGAACGGCCAATTCGCTGCGGTTAAGGCGCGGGGTCGCCTGTTCGACAATATGAAAGCTCATGAGATGGTCTCTCCATTAGGTGATAGGGAATGTTTGCTCAATACTACCCGCCGCCTTCCGGGATGTCGGTAGGGTCGCGAGAGCTATTTACTGGGAATGGCCCCGACGCGCCAGAGGATGTTTCTCTGAAACCAGGTTTTTCAGGCGTTCATCGAGGATATGGGTGTAAATTTGGGTGGTTGAGATATCCGCATGGCCTAACAGAACCTGCACCGCGCGCAGATCCGCCCCATTCGCCAAAAGATGGCTGGCAAAGGCGTGGCGCAGGACATGCGGGCTTACCCCTTGCGGATCCAAACCCGCAGAAAGCGCAAGCTCCTTCAGGATTTGACCGAAACGCTGACGGGTCAGATGTCCTTCTTTGCCGCGCGAGACGAAGAGGTAAGGCGATTGTTCCGCGACCTCCGGGGTGGGTGCGAAGCTGGCCCGCAGCGCGCGATAGGCGGCAAGGGCATCGATTGCGGGGGGTGAGAGCGGCACCAGCCGTTCCTTGTTCCCCTTGCCGTTGACGATCAGGAAATCCGTGTCCCGCGCCGCTTCGGCGGCCGGCAGTGTCACCAGTTCCGATACCCGAAGCCCGGAGGCATAGAGGACTTCCAGAAGACAGAGGGTCCGCACTCCTTCCGGTCCAGGAACCGCGCGCGCGGCGTCGAGCAACCGGTCGACATCCTCAACACTCAAGACCTTCGGCAGGGGTCTGCCCTGTTTAGGGGCATCGACGGTCAGGCTGGGGTCGTCGCCCCGCAGGCCTTCATCATAGAGAAAGCGGTGAAACTGTCGGATTGCTGATAACCGCCGCGCGGCCGTTGCGGGCTTTGTCTGTCGGGCGGCGAGGTCACTTAGATAGGCGCGGATATCGTCCGCGACGGCTTTGTCTGCGCTGCTGTTCCGATTATCGAGAAACTGCGAATAGTCTCTAAGGTCGCGGGCATAGGCGGCGCGGGTATTTTCCGACGCGCCCCGTTCGGCAACCATCATCTCCAGAAAGGGTTCGATCCAGCGCACCCGGTTCTATCCGATCAGGGAAGGGCTTCCAGCGCCAGCGCTTCGGCGTCGGAAGAGAGGCCCATGTCTTGTAGGACAGAGACGATTTCGGCAAGCGAGGCGCCATCCACCACTTCCGGGGCATGTGGCCCCAGCGCGATGGCGGCGAGTGCAATGGCGTCGCCGGCCCGGCTATCCTGCGCTGCCTGCCGCATACCGCGCAGCAACAGCGCATCCAGCACAGCACCCCGTGTAGGTGCTTCCCCCCGATCGGAGGAGAAGGAGTGGAGGATTGAGAGACCGTCGACCGGCAGCCCAAGGGCGCTCATCAGAAACAGCGCACGCTCGGCGCCGGGCCCGCCATCTTGCTGTTCAGCAACTGCCGTTGACCGCCAGGTCTGGCCAGCAGCGCTTAACCCACGCGAGAGAGTATCGATATCCTGCTTTCCAGTAATCGTGGCATAGGGCCAAAGCAGTGCGTTTTCTGCGGCGGCGGTGGGGTCTCCCAATGTCCGAGTTCCAAGAATTCCATGCCAGACCCGCGCCTTATCCGCCCTGCCCGTGGCATAGAGAAAACGCGCCGCTGTTCCGGCAAAGCGCCAAAGACTGTTGTCAGGCTGCATGTTGTCGATTGGTTCGGCAAAGGCCGGGGCCAGGGCGATCATCAACCCATCTTGCGCGGCGGATTCAAGGGCTGCCCGGATCAATTCACCCTTCGCAGCAGGGACGGATTGGATCGTCGCCGCTTGATACAGGAGTGCACGCGCTTCCGTGCCATCAAGTTCAAAAGCTGCCTTTACCGGATCGGAAAGTGAGGCTGCTGTCACCTCGGCGCCGGCATAGGCTTCGGCCAATGTTGCGGCGGGGGTTAGCCCGCGCACCACCTGCTGTTCCAACTCTGCCAGCGATGGGCGCGGCATTTGCGGCGCCGATTCTCCCAATTGACGGAGCATCGCGCGTTCCAAGGGATCAGCTTCCGCAATATTGCTCAGATTTGCCGCAACCCCGGCGCCCAGGGCATCGGCCAATGCCAGAAACAGCGGGCTGGCCTGGCCCAGGTCGCGCAACAGCTGGGTTGAAAGCTCGGCACCGGAACTATCGCCAGTGCGGATTTGGCAGAAGACTTGAACACGCTGCCAGAACCCGTCGCTATCGGCTTCAGGTGGAATGGTCGGGGCAAGGGTACAGGCGCGATCTTCCTGTCCCACAGACAGGGCTGCCTCCGCGGTGGCGCGGGCGATTGTGACATCGCGGGCGGCACTGCCAAGACTGTCGGCAAGCGCCAAGGCCTCCCCCGCAGCGCCCAGTCGGACCAACGTGTTGATGCGGGCGGTGAGGAACCGATTGGTGGCTTCTGCCCCGGGATTGGTGTTGCCGGGGCCTCTCGGCAGCGGTGCCGCCGTTGCCAGCATGCGGATGGTAAGCGCGCGCAGTGCCGGGCTGGCAATTCCTTCCGGCAGTTTGGAGATAAGCAGCGCCGGCATATCCGGATGACTGCGCTGCCAGATATCAACCGGCAGCCCACCACTTTGCGCATCGATTAGACCGATAGCGCTGGCCCCGACCTTGTCCAGGGCTTGAACTTGAATGCCACTGCCGGCAGGGGGCAGGGTTTCCTCTGCCTCAACCGGTGCCGGGGGCGCGGCGCTGAACAGTGGCACAGGCGTTGTCGGGCCTGTGGTCTGGGCAGCGACCGGGGCTGTACTCATCGCCAAGGAAAGCGCCGTGATCGCGCCAAGGGCGATGCCATGCAAAACATTCATCGTAGAGCGCTGCGTGACGTTGGGGTGCAGGGTGAGGGGCATGCGATCAACGGGGGAAACGATCATCGTCCAGAACCGTGTTCCGCTCCACCACCGGTGCTGGGATGTCAAATGTCGCCAGATACACGCCGCCGCCCAGGGTCGCCAAAAGGAGTAACGCCAGTAATCCGCCTGCCAGTTTTGCCATTGTTGCTGTAAATCCTTCGTCGTCCGACTTATATAGATCCCGTTAAATGGATATGGACCCAGTTACATGGAATTTTCTTATGCAGAAACTATTGATACGGAATTTTCCTGCATAGAGCCGGTAATTTTCGATGTTGTCCCGTTTACGTCGCTTGACCTTAAGGTCATCGTGCCGCAGGTCTTTACCCTGCCTTGCGACTATGGCAATTCTGCGGCGAAGCGGAAAGACGAAACCCAATGTGTCCCCTCCTTAAAATCCATCGCGATGGCCCCACCGCCCTTCTTCGGAGCGTTTGCGGTTCCGTCTGCGCAGGGGGGCTATTATGACAGAGTTCGGCTCGGATGAGCTTGCGTCGGATATTTCTGCGGCAAATATGGCGGCAAACGGGGCAGCAGACAGGGCAGCGGACGTGATGAAAAAACCCGTGGCCCTGATCGGGATGATGGGGGCTGGAAAGTCGGCCATCGGTAAGCTGGCGGCTGCGGTGCTGGGGTTGGAATTTGTCGATGCGGATAAAGAAATCGAAGCCGCTGCCGACGCAACGATACCGGAGATTTTCGAACGTCACGGGGAAGAGCATTTCCGCGATGGGGAACGTCGTGTGATCGCACGCCTGATCGATAGCGGTCCGATAGTGCTGGCGACCGGCGGTGGCGCCTATATGGATGAAGAGACCCGCGCGATGCTGCGTGAGCGGGCAATCACCATTTGGCTGCGCGCGGATTTTGATGTGTTGTGGCGCCGGGTGTCCAGGCGCTCCCACAGGCCGCTGTTGAAGACCGAGGACCCGAAGGCGACGCTGGCCGGGCTGATAGAGGCGCGTTACCCGACATATTCGATGGCGGATATCATTGTCGACAGCGATGATGCGCCGAAGGGGGAAACCGCGCGGCGTTTGATTGAAGCGTTGGAACGCTATCTCGGCACCGAGTTGCCACGGGCTGCCGACCTTGATGGGGATGATGAGTGATGGCCGGTGATGCAGGGTCGGGTGATGTAGGGGCGGATGATACGGGGTCGGATAATCCCGGCCGGGTACGTGTCGCGCTTGATGCACGCGCCTATGACATTCTGGCGGCACCGGATCTGTTGGATCGCGCGGGGGCGTTGATGGCGCCCATTCTGCGGCGGCCCCAGACTGTCATTGTGACCGATCAGACTGTGGCGGATCTGTATCTATCCCGGCTGGAAGCGTCGCTGGATCAGGCGGGGATAGCGCACAGCGCCATAATCCTGCCGCCTGGAGAATCGACGAAGAGCTTTGGTCACTTAAATGACGTGATGGATCGGCTCTTTGACATTCCGATAGAGCGGGCGACGAGCCTGATTGCGCTTGGGGGTGGGGTGATCGGCGATCTGACCGGTTTTGCCGCAGCGGTTGCCTTGCGCGGGATCGATTTTGTGCAAATCCCAACAACTTTGCTGGCCCAGGTCGACAGCTCTGTCGGTGGTAAGACCGCCATTAATGTCGCCGCCGGAAAGAATCTGGTCGGTGCTTTCCATCAGCCGCGTCTGGTTCTGGCCGATTTGTCGGTTCTGGATACGTTGCCTGAACGGGAGCTCAAATCCGGTTATGCGGAAGTCGTCAAATATGGGCTGATCGGCGACCGCGACTTCTTCGAATGGCTGGAAGGCAAGGGTGGTTCCCTGCTGGCAGGTGATATGTCTGCGCGCCGTCATGCCGTCACCGAAAGCTGTGAGGCGAAAGCCCGAATCGTTGCTGAGGATGAGCGGGAAGGTGGTCGCCGGGCGCTCTTGAACCTTGGCCACACATTCGGCCACGCGCTCGAATCCGCCACCGGCTATGGGGCGACGTTGCTGCATGGTGAAGCCGTGGCGATTGGGATGGCGATGGCTTTCCGGCTTTCCACCCGGATGGGGCTGTGCCCGGGGCAGGATACGGAGCGGACAGAGGCGCATTTGCGCAGCCTCGGCTTGGCGACGCGGTTGTCCGATGTGCCGGATGTCAACTGGGATGCCGAAGATCTGATCGCACGCATGGCGACCGATAAGAAAGTAGCGGACGGCAAGCTGACCTTCATCCTGACGCGCAGCATTGGGGATGCTTTCATTACCCGTGATGTACCACGGGAGACCCTTGCTGCAGCGATGGCGGAAGAGATTACACGATGACCGAAACGCTTTGGATCATTGGTGGCGCGATTGTCGTCCTGCTGATCCTGTCCGGCTTTTTCTCTGGGTCGGAGACGGCACTTACCGCGACATCCCGGGCGCGCATGCATCTATTGGCGAAATCCGGGGACAAGCGGGCGGAGTTGGTGCTTCTGCTGCTGGAAAGCCGTGACAGGCTGATCGGCGCGATCCTGCTCGGCAACAATCTGGTTAATATCCTGTCTTCGGCATTGGCGACATCCATGTTCATCACCCTGTTCGGTGACGCTGGGGTTGTCTATGCCACCTTGGTGATGACGCTTCTGGTGCTGATCTTTGCAGAAGTCCTGCCCAAGACCTATGCGATCAGCCATTCGGATGATGCGGCTTTGAAAGTCGCCGGGCCGATCCGGCTGGTGGTTCTGCTCTTCGCGCCGATTACCCACACGGTCCAGATGATCGTGCGGGCAACCTTGAAACTTTTCGGGGTCGAGATTGCATCGAATCTGGATGTCGAACAGCAGGAAGAAGAGCTTCGCGGCGCCATTGATCTGCATGATGGAGAGGATGTCGAGACGAAGGAGGAGCGGGCGATGCTGCGCTCCATCCTGGATCTGGATGAGGTGCCGGTCGAAGACATCATGACCCACCGCAGCAAGGTGGTCATGCTGGATTTGAACGAGCCGATTTCCGATACGGTCGAAGCGGTCCTGGCCAGCACCTATACAAGACTGCCGGTTTATCGAGATAATATCGATAACATTGTGGGTGTGTTGCATGCCAAGGCCTTGCTGCGGGCAATCCGGGCGCAGAAAGATTCGATTGATGATCTGGACCTGGAAGCCATTGCCGGTGACCCCTGGTTCATTCCGGACACCACGACCTTGCTGGAACAACTGCGGGCCTTCCGGGAGCGCCGCGCGCATTTCGCTATTGTGGTTGATGAATATGGTGATTTCCTGGGCATTGTGACACTGGAAGACATTCTGGAAGAGATTGTCGGGAATATCGATGACGAAACCGATGTTGCAGTTCCCGGTGTCCGGGCTCAGAGCGATGGGAGTTTCCTGGTTGATGGATCGGTCACCTTGCGTGCCCTGGCGCGGGAATTGGAGTGGGAGTTGTCGGATGAGAATGCTGCCACCGTTGCCGGTTATGTCTTGCATGAAGCCCGGTTGATCCCCGATCCGGGTCAGGTCTTTATCTTCGATGGCTATCGGTTCGAGGTTCTGCGCCGCCAGCGCAACCAGATCACGGCATTGAAGGTCACACCGCCCGGTACGGATGATGCTGAGACGGCGGATCAGCCTGTGTCATAAACGCCATTCTTGGAAGCCCTGCGGGAAATCAGGAGAATTAAGCGATGCCCTTGCCCCCACCCAGTTCGGCACGACGCCATTACCATACCCGGACGATAGAAGGCTTCGGCTATTTCCGTGAAGACGGGATGTGGGATCTGGAAGCCCATCTGACCGATATCAAGCCCTATGACTTTGACAGTACTGATCGCGGGCATGTTCCGGCGGGAGAGCCCGTGCATGACATGTGGCTTCGGGTGACCATAGATGACAGCTTCGAAATCCGGGAAGCGGAAGCGGTTACGGACAAGGGTCCCTATTCGATCTGCGGAAGTATCGCCCCTGCCTATGAACAACTTGTCGGCCTTACCATTGGGCCGGGCTTTAAGAAAAAGGCGTTGGCCAAGCTCGGTGGAAACCGTGGCTGCACGCATATGACGGAGCTTTTGGGAACCATCGGGACCGTTGCTTATCAGACAGCCTATGCCTCCCGTCGGCGCGCCCGGCTGGATCATGGCTTATCGGTTGATGAAGGTGCCCCCACTGGCAAACCCCGCCATTTGGATTCCTGCCACGCCATGGCAACAGATGGGCCTGTCGTGCGCGACTATTGGCCGGAGTTCTATGTCGGTCCGGACCGTCAGGAGCGGTAATCGCGTGGTCCGGCCATGGGAACGGTCTACGCCCTTATAGATCGGTCCTGTCGTCCGTCAGCTCGATATAGGCTTTGGAAAGTGCAGATACCCCGGCGGCCAGTCCGAAATACGTGACGGCCTGTCCGCCAAGCGCAAGGATAATCTTGCCCGTCGCGGCATCGCCCAGACCGATGGACTGAAGCACCGTGCCTAGAACCGATCCGACGATTATGCTGAGGATGAAGGTCGGGATATAGGGGAACATCAGGATCATGGCCATCCGCCAGCCACTGCCGGCCGTCAGGCGCCAGGCACCCCGCAAGCCGATCCGCAGACCAACGGCACAGGCCGGAAAAATGGCTGACAGCCGGCCCATGACGTAAAAGATAACCGCCATTATTGATCCAAACATCAACCCGGCGCCGATCGTGCCTGGGGTTGCGGTCGCGACAAATTGCATGACCAAGTATACTGGGAATGTCGCTATGCCTGCGATGACACTGACCGCGATGAAAGCGAACAGAAAATAGCTTTTATTCGAATCCCAGGAGAGGGCCTTTGCGACGGTCGTTTCTTCTTCTTTGATCAGGAAGAAGCGATGCCAGGCAACCGCAAACATCACATAAAGGACAGTCGAAGCGATCAATTCCCAGATGGCACCGCCGCTGAAGGCCTGATCCAGCATCAGTTCGGTGACTTCCTGCTGGGTCATTGTTTCC
>SPJV01000134.1 GCA_006844765.1 Alphaproteobacteria bacterium
CTGGGATCCGCGATTCGGCAGTGAAGGCGATGTCGTTGATGATGTCGCCGCGGTAGCTTGGCAGTTCGACCCCATCAATCGTCTCGGTCCCGGCCGATCGTGGCTTGGCGAATTGGCCAGCCATACGACCCACTTTTACGACCGGGCATTTCGCGCCAAAGGTCATCACCATCGCCATTTGCAGCATCACGCGGAATGTATCGCGGATCGTGTCTGCACCAAACTCGCCAAAGCTTTCAGCGCAATCGCCGCCCTGTAGCAAGAACGCCTTGCCTTGGGACACGTCGCCCAAGGATTGGGTCAAGCGACGTGCTTCGCCAGCAAAGACCAGTGGTGGATATTTCGACAAGCGCGCCTCAACGTTCGCCAGCTTTGCGGCGTCGGTATATTCTGGCATCTGAACCCGCGGATAGTTGCGCCAATCGTTTTTGGTCCAGCTCTGGGTCATCTCGAAATACTCCTTAAGACGGTCGCAAGAATGGTCCGAAGGTCGTAACGGCAAGTTTTAGCCTTGCCAAGGCTTGGTTTTAACCAGCGGGACTTGCAAAGCGCCTCAATATGAAACAGAGCCATGGACAGAGGTCAAAAAACCTGTTTCGCTACCTTTCACCAACACCCCACCGAGCACCGGTGCCAGATAGGAAATGTGCCCTCCATGCACAGCCCAGACATCATCGAATTGACAAGCGAGCCCGCGAAGCCAAAGCGCTATGTTTTTGTTTTATTAGACAACTTTACAATGCTTTGTTTCTCTTCAGCGGTCGAAGCCTTGCGCATTGCCAATCGTATGGCAGGGACGACTTTGTATGAATGGTCCCTGGCGGGTGAAGGCGGCGATGTCGTCTATTGTAGTGCGGGTAGCGGATTTAAGCTCGACCAAGATTTAGAAGAGGTCCAGCGAGATGATGTCGTATTTCTCTGTGGTGGCATCAATATTCAGGACGCAACCAGCAAAAGATTGATCAGCTGGATCCGCCGAGAATCCCGCCGAGGAATCACTTTGGGGGGGCTTTGCACGGCCGGATATAGCTTGGCAAAAGCCGGATTATTGGAAGGCAAACGGGCGACGATCCATTGGGAGAACCAAGACAGCTTCACCGAGGAATTTACCGAGGTTGAACTGACAAAGTCCGTTTTCGTGATTGACGGCAATCGGATCACCACGGCAGGCGGCACGGCATCAATAGATTTGATGTTAAAGATTGTCG
>SPJV01000211.1 GCA_006844765.1 Alphaproteobacteria bacterium
GCAGCGCCTGTCCGCTCCGCGATTTCCAAAAACCGCTGATGTCCAAGAAACGCATAGGGGGATACCGTGAAGAAATAATAGGTCACCGTTTTCGACATTTTTTTCCCTTACATAAAAGCGTGATCTAAGACTCCGTCATTTAACCCAATCTTTCTACGGAAACGCAAGACATTGCCATTAGTAAGCAGAAATTCTTAAACACAATTTTTCGCCATCTGGATTCTACAATGGTCAGGTCATTGGTTATGGCAACAACCGAAAAACGTCACAAATCAGATACCAACCATGCGGTCTAGCAGCAGATTGTTCGAATATGAGATCGACACAAATCCGCCAAACAACAACCCCTGCCATGCGATGTTAACGATCAAGAGAATTCATTAGCCCGCGCCAGGAAGGCGGAGGCCAGCCTTCCGATCAAAGCGATATCATCGCTGTTTAAATGTTCTGGCATAAACCGGCGTTGAAAGGCTGCCATCACTTCATCGGCATCGGGGTCATAGCCTATCGCATGCAGAACCTTTGAAACACGGATTGTCTCGTCCATACCATCTGACGGTTCAGGCCAGATGCCGATGCCTGCTTCCGCAAGGCGCTTCCAGGGAAAATAGGTGCCCGGATCTTCCTTGCGGTCGGGCGCGATGTCGGAATGGCCGACAACATTGCGCGGCGAGATGGGATGGCGTTTCAAGATCGCCTGACAAAGCGGAATCAAGGATGCTATCTGCGCTTCCGGATAAGGGCCCGCATTGCCATCCGGATGCTGCAATTCGATCCCGATCGACCGGGAATTGATATCCCGCTCCCCCCGCCAATAGGACAGGCCCGCATGCCAGGCGCGCCGGTCCTCGGGAACCAGATGGTAGATCGTGCCATCGATGTCGATCAGATAATGGCTGGAAACCTCTTTTGGACCATCCGCCAAGGCTTCCAGCGAATCCGTGAGCGTCGGTAACCCGGTATAATGCAGCACCAGCATATCAATGGGCGGGTTGCCCTTGCGGGGGCCATGCTTGCCTGTCGGGTGCCCGACCAGAGCGTAATCAGCGGTAGCGGCGTTCATTGAGGCCTTATTCACTTAGGCGGTGGTCCGGAATGTTTCGACTTTCCGGCTTCACGCAGAACGATCACAGCCACACCGGCAATGGTCAAGGCTCCCCCCAGAACAAGTTGCCAGGTCAGCACCTCATCCAGGAAGACCACCCCGCCCAGAATACCGAGGAACGGCAGCGACAAGGTTATCGGGATCATCTGGCTAACCGAATGTTGCCGCAACATCCAATACCAAAGCCCATAACCGAGAATGACCACCATCACCGACTGGTAGAAGATGGCACCCCAACCAATCGCGCTCATGTCCATCAATTTCGGCCATTGATTGCCTTCAAATATGAAAGACACCGCCGTCAATTCTATTGCTGCAAAGACCGACATCCAGCCATTGAGGGCAAAGCCGCCGACGCGGCTCCCGATCCGCTTCATCATGATATTTGCAATCGCCCAGGCCATTGCCGCACCGATCACCATGGCGACAGGCAACAACCCACCGCTAAAGCGGGGTTCGCCTACGATCACCATCACCCCGACAAAAGCGAGGCACGCCCCGGCAATCCGCCGCCAACCGGGATAGTCCCGCCATACCAAGGCAGAAACCAGCATCGCGAACGGCGTCTGTATCTGGATAAGGATAGACGCCGCCGTGACATCGATTGTCTCTAGCGCAATGAACATCAAGGCGAAATGCAACGTTCCCAAAAGCGTCGCATAGAGAAAAATCGACAGGATCATGTCTTTGGGAATTCGGGTAAACGGCGCCAGAATCGCCGCCACGGCCAAAAACCGCAGCATCGAGAAGAACAGCGGCGGCAGCTCTAGAAGCCCGAATTTCACGACCACGAAATTGCCGCCCCATATGAGCATCACAAAAGCAGCAAGGGCGACATGTATAGGGGGCATCAGAAACTCGGAGCGGTTGTTGATTTCAGGCGTCTCGGCAATACCATCTTGAAGAGACCCTAGTTCAGCCGCCGCGCGAGGCCAAGCCAGCGCCGTGGCACAAGTCTGGTGCCAAAAAATGTCCTGCTAGATGTCCGTTGAGCCACTCGGGCAAGATCAGCGGTTAGCCCGACTTTTCTTGATACGATCATAGGCATCGTTGATATGGGCGAGCTTGGTATTCGCCACTTCAACAAACTCTTCAGGCATGCCCTGGGCGATCAGTTGATCCGGGTGATGTTCTCTGACCAACTGCCGATGCGCTGCCTTAATCGCTTCATCATCATCATCGGGAGAGACACCCAGAATCTGAAACGGATCCGCGTCCCCGCCATCAAGCCGCAGCTCCGTTACCCGTTCGAAGGTATTCCGGTCCAGCTTGAAGATATCCGAAACGGTCTTGAGATATTCGAGCTCGTTCGGGTGGATAACATGATCCGCCTTGGCAATATGGGCCAAGCACCAAAGCAACTCTTCCAGCACTTCCGGTGCATTTGGGAACATGCCGGCGACTTGTTCCGCATAGGCCTCATAGCCCGCGCTGCTGCGGCGCGCCTGATTGAATATCTTGGAGACATTGGCCAATTCTTCCGATGGCACACGGAAAACTTCCTTGAAGGCGGTAATTTCATCCTTCGTGACGATACCGTCGACCTTGGCCATCTTGGCACCAAGCGCGATCACGGCAATGGTAAAGCCGACAGATTGCTTGGCATGATCCGGATCATCTTCCGGTACAGCCTTACCTCCCAGATGGCCGCCGGCAAGGCTTGCCAACGCGCCAATCGGACCACCAACTGTGGATTCCGCTGCCCGACCAATAATTTTAGACCAGATACTCATCAGATCGCCCCCGATCTACCCAAAAACACGCCCGAACTTTCCAATAGCGCAGTCCGACTAACGTGTCACCCGTCGAACCGGGTCTGGCGTGGGACCAATGCGTCCAATCCCAGGCAATTTGATGTTTAAGTCAAAAGGATCGAGGCCAAAAGTCAATCCGGCAAGATTTAATTCAATGCCTTCTTCAACCGCAGCCGTAAGTCCCAACAGCCCGAACGCGGAAAACTGCACCCCGGTTCCACTGGCTGCAGCACCTGCGAATGTCCAATGTCCTAGATAGTCTTTCCCAATCGCCGTCGGCGGCAAGTCAAGTCGCAGCGCCGGCACTTGGCGGGCGATCCAGGCAATGAAAGTATTGCTGTTGGGGCCCGGCCATACCCGGTATTCATCCGGATAGGGATAGTCAGCGACGGCCGCTTCAATATCGTCGATAACGGCTTCCACCTCCGGCCCGCGAAGGTCAGCATATAACTCCGGGCGGCTACCGAACCAATAGCGATCCGGCACGCCGTCTGAGACAGCGACCGCAGATCCTCCATGATAGGCCCGCCATCCAATTACCTGATAGACCTTGAAAGTCTCGGCATTGGCACGCTTGGCTGCAATCCAGGTATGGACCCCAAGGGCACCACGCCACCCGAAGGCGCGCGCACCATAGACCTGCACAACCGGTTCCGGTGTCGTTGCGGGATCAGGTGCGATCCCGGCAGGCTCTCGCGAGGCTGTGCGCCAATCAGCCCCCAAGACACCGCCCGCCGTCAACATCCAGACCGGGCCGGCAATCGCCAACATCATAAAAACTGATCCGAGTTTCAAAAGCTTTCCCATAGCCTACATTTCCATCCGGCAGTATGGCGAAAGCAAGGCGAAATTCCCTCCAATTACGGGTTTTCACTCGCCATCCCACAGCGTAACCGACTGCACTACCGTTTCCGCCTGACCCGGCGTCAACTGCACCCCGGGGGGCTGGCAGTAGTATCCGGTGATCAGGCGAGTCGTGATTTCGGGCTCAGGCCCCCATCCCTGCTGCAAGGCAACACAAGACTGCCCAGCGACCGTGAATCGCCGCCATCGGACCGGACCCAACGCATTTTCACTTTCATAAAGCGCGTCAAAAACCGTCGTCTTCAGGTCCAGTGATTTCCAATGCCCAATCGCGTATTGGGGATCTCCTGCTGCCGGTAAGGGCCCATCGTCCAGCTTGCGCGTCACGACAAGCGAAGCACTGGCCGAATCAGGTGGCGGACCGCGCCAGAGACGACGGCGCTCCAAAAGTCCGACCTCCTCATAAAGCCGTTGCTCCAGAAGGGATGAGCCGCCTTCCAGTACGTCGATGTTAAAGCGCAGCTTGGTCGGCGGCGGCAGGCGTGGGTCGTCTTCCTCCACCGTAATAAAATCCAGGTCAAAATCAGGTAGCGTCACACCGTCGCAGCCTGACAGGACCAACGCGCTGAGAACCAATCCGAGAAGCGCTGCGATTGATTTAGGGCCGTCTGAGCCATCACATGTAAACATCGTACCAACCGCTCATTATTATTGCCCATGCTCGAAACGGCAGACTTGCCCCGTCCAGCGAACAGGGCTCATTTAGCGCGGCAAGGGCGGTGGCGGCAAGTCAGTCCGTTACGCCGGGCACATCCGAATCACGCTAATCTCTTGTATCATGAGTATTTTCTGAGTGTTAGGAGCCTTCAATAAGACGCACCCAAACAAGGGTAGAACTTACAGAGCGGCGCGCTGATATTGGACGGACCCATATCACGAACCAACATCAACAGCAGCGGTGAAGCGATAGCATGAACGCACATCGGAATGCCCATATCATCGTCCTTGGCAATCAGAAGGGCGGCACGGGTAAATCAACGACAGCAATGCACCTTATCGCCGCCTTGATGCAGGAAGGCGCTTCTGTGGCCAGCCTGGACCTTGATTCCGCACAAGGAACACTGAGCCGCTATATCGAGAACCGGCAACGCCACTACAACAACGGCGCCACAAGCTTGCCGCTGCCCACCCATGGGGCCATCAACCCGTCTGCAGCAACAGACCGCGATGAAGCACAGGCAGAAGAACGTTTCGCCGTCTCTGAAGCCATCCAAGAGCTGGGGACAGATCACGATTTTCTGATCATTGATACACCCGGTGCGGATACGCATTTGAACCGGCTTGGGCATTCCTTTGCCGACACATTGATCACACCAATCAATAACAGCTTCATCGATCTCGACGTTCTGGGGCAGGTCGAATCGGATACCTACCGCGTTGTCCGACCCAGCCACTACGCGGAGATGGTCTTCAAGGTCAAAATGGAGAAGGCACGTCGGGAGCTTAACCGGCGTACTTTCGACTGGGTTGTGGTGCGGAACCGGGGGGCGCAACTCGAATCCCGGAACCAAAAGGCGGTGGAGCTGGCGACCGAGGCTCTGGCGAAGCGTATCGGCTTTCGCGTTGCCCCGGGTTTCTCCGAACGAGTGATCTATCGCGAACTATTCTTGGAAGGTCTCACCTTGCTGGACCTGTCCGATAAGCAACTTGGTGTGCGTCTAACCCTATCCCATGTCGCCGCCCGGCAGGAAGTCAGAGACCTGATGCGGGCCATCGGTTTCGTTTCCACGCCTGATGAAGGGTGACCTTTTGGCCGGCCGCCCCCATATTATAGGCCATGGTGAAACTTCCGAACAAACAGGGCTCGACCAACCTTAGCAGCGACACGGATGTCGATGCTTTCCTGGCCAAGGTCAAATCAACGCCAACCGCTGCGGTCGGTGGTAACAAACGGGGGCGCTTGATGTTTGCCCTGGATGCGACCGCAAGCAGACAGCCAAGCTGGGATGTCGCCGCCTCTATTCAAGCAGACATGTTCTCCGCAACCGATACCATCGGCGGCCTGGACGTGAAGTTGGTCTTCTTCCGGGGACTGGGAGAGTGCAAAGCCGGTGCCTGGCGCCAGAATGCCGCCGATCTTCAGCAAATGATGGCGAAGGTCTATTGTGAAGCAGGACGAACCCAGGTCGAACGCGTTCTCCGCCACGCCATTAAGGAAGCAAAAGCGACAAGATTGGGCGCCGTTGTTTATATCGGCGATGCGTTTGAAGAGAATATCGACACGGTCTGTCATGAAGCCGGACGGCTGGGGCTGTTAGGCGTACCGGTCTTCACGTTTCAAGAGGGGTATGATCCCATCGCCCGCAAGGCCTTCGAAGCCATTGCCCGGCTGACCGGTGGGGCCTGGTGTCCCTTCGATGTATCCAGCCCCGCACGGTTGCGGGAACTGCTTTCCGCCGTGGCAGTCTATGCGGCTGGCGGCATCACCGCGCTGGAACACCGGCAAAAGCAGGGGGACGAAGCCGCCGGACAATTGCTTTCCGATATGCGGGGACAAGGCTGATGTGGCTGATTGCCGGATTTCTCATCTTGCTTGGGGTAATTCTGGGCCTGAAATGGGCCGTAAACGCCCCTGCAAAGCAGGTGATAAAAAGCGGCATGTGGACGATTGGCCTCCTGGTGGGTCTGGTGCTTCTGTTCCTCGTCCTCACGGGGCGCGTGAACTTACTATGGGCGGCATTGCTTGCGATCCTGCCCTGGATCAATCGCCTGCGCATGGCGCGCGGTTTCTACAACATGTTCAAATCAATGCGCGGGCCTTCCCCTGGCCAAGCGTCCAGTATCGAAACCCGCTTTCTCGCCATGACATTGGACCATGACAGTGGTGAGTTGGATGGTGTCGTCCGCGAAGGGGTCTATGCCGGTCAGCGGCTTTCAAACATGGAGGAAGCAGCGTTGATAAAGCTGTTAAAAATCGTTGCGGCAGAGGACCTTGATTCCCTAAAGCTATTGGAAAGCTATTTGGACAGGCGTTTCGGTTCCACATGGCGTGCGGATCAAGGGCAGCAAGAGGAAACACACTCCCCGCGCAGCAAAAGCGGTCCCATGGGGCGACAAGAAGCCCTTTCCATTCTGGGCCTCGACCAAAATGCCGATGAAGCGGCTATCAAAGCCGCCCATCGCCGGTTGATGAAGTCTGCACATCCCGATATGGGCGGTTCGGACTATCTGGCGGCTAAGATTAATCAGGCGAAAGACGTTCTTCTCGGTTAACAGCGATCTATCTAGCCCCGCAATTGTGACGAAGCCATGATGATCAAACTTGTTCCAGCCGGCATAGCTTGCCGGGTGCGCGCGACTATGGCAGAAACCAGCGCGATTCTGCTGTATTGCGATCAACTCTCGAATGACCTTAGGCATTTCTAACACTGCACGGTAACCCACATCATGGCGCACCCCGTTCGTAAGGCGGTTTTTCCCGTCGCCGGTCTCGGCACCCGCTTCCTTCCGGCCACCAAGGCTATGCCAAAGGAAATGCTGACCGTTGTCGATAAACCGCTGATCCAATATGCGATTGAAGAAGCAGCGGCTGCAGGGATTGAGGAATTCATCCTGGTGACCGGCCGCGGCAAGCAAGCCCTGGAAGATCACTTCGACCGCGCGCCGGAACTGGAAGGTGTGTTGGAAACCCGGGGAAAGTCCGATGCCCTGGCCAGCATTCGCGATTACATCCCGGCCGACGGGGCTGTAAAATATGTTCGCCAACCGACTGCGCTTGGCCTTGGTCACGCGATCTGGTGCGCCCGCCATCTGATAGGCGACGAACCCTTTGCGATCCTGTCACCGGACGACATGGTGATCGGTGGTGCACCCTGCATGAAGCAGCTGGTAGAAGCACATGAAGAGACCGGTGGCAATGTCGTAGCCGTCATGGATGTGCCACGCGAAGAGACCTCGCGCTACGGCATTCTGGATACGCCGAACGCTGAAGATCGCCTCGCCATCATTGAGGGGCTGGTTGAAAAACCGGCACCGGAGGACGCGCCCTCTACGCTATCCGTGATTGGACGCTATGTGCTGCTGCCGGAGGTTTTCTCTCACCTTGACCGCCATGAGACCGGGGCCGGAGGAGAAATCCAGCTCACCGACGCCATGGCACATATGATCGGCAAAGCTCCATTCCACGGCCTGCGCTTCGAAGGCACACGCTTCGACTGTGGCACGAAGGAGGGCTGGCTTGCCGCCAACCTCTCCCAAGCCATGCTACGCCCGGACATGCGCGCCGGCGCCGAAGCGGCCATTGCCGCAGCCCAGTCTATCAGGGAGAATTAAGCCCATGCGGATCGCGATGATCGGAACCGGCTATGTCGGACTTGTAAGCGGCGCCTGTTTTGCGGAAATCGGGCATGACGTGGTCTGTGTCGACATCGATGCCGACAAAATCGCACGGCTGGAAGCAGGGGAAATCCCGATCTATGAGCCGGGACTGGACGATATGGTTTCCCGCAACCGTTCCAATGGCCGGTTGAGCTTCACCACCGATGTCATCGAAGGGGCTGGCGGTCGTGATGCGGTTTTCATCGCTGTCGGCACCCCGCCCCGGCCCGAAGACGGACATGCCGATCTGAAATTCGTACACGCGGCGGCAGAGGGCATCGCGGCAGCCATCAACGGCTATACCGTGATTGTCGATAAATCCACCGTGCCGGTCGGCACCGCCCGCGAAGTTGCCCGCATCGTCGGACGAACACGTGATGACGGTGAATTCGACGTTGTCTCCAATCCGGAATTTCTACGTGAAGGCGCTGCGGTCGGGGACTTCATGGAGCCGGATCGCATCGTTATCGGCACGGATAGTGCGCTCGCCGAAGCCGTCATGCGCGAAATCTACCGCCCGCTGACAGAAGCAGGTTTTCCCTTGCTGATCGTCGGACAGGAATCGGCGGAGCTGATCAAATATGCCGCCAATGCCTTTCTGGCGACCAAGATCGCTTTCATCAATGAAGTCGCCGATTTGTGCGAGAAAGCCGGCGCCGATGTCCTGGATGTCGCAAAGGGTATGGGAATGGATACCCGGATCGGCCCGCGCTTCCTGATGCCGGGGCCCGGCTATGGGGGCAGTTGCTTCCCGAAGGACACGTTGGAGATGGCCCAGACCGCCCGCGCGGCGGACGCACCGAGCCGGATCGTCGAAGCGGTGGTCGAATCAAACAACCAACGCAAGCGCATGATGGCCGCCAAGGTGGCTTCTGCCTGCGGCGGTGATCTTTCGGGCAAGACTGTTGCGGTGCTGGGCGTCACCTTCAAGGCGGAAACGGATGATATGCGGGAAAGCCCTGCGCTTGAAATCATACCGGAACTTATCCGCCTCGGCGCGACTGTGCGTGCTTTTGACCCTGAGGGCATGCCAGAAGCACAAAAAATGTTGAGCGGTGTTAACTGGGCTGAAAGCACAACGGATGCGCTAAGCGGTGCAAATGTGGCGGCTATCGTCACGGAATGGCACCAGTTCGCAGAACTTTCGCCGGAAGATTTCACCAAATCGATGGCCAATCCGGTGGTCGTCGACATGCGAAATCTTTTCGACAGCGACGCCATGGCGAAAGACGGCGTTACATATTATGGTATTGGTCGCGCGCACCGGTAAACGTGTTCACTATTGGACGTCACGACGGACTTGTTTCTTTTGGTTAACCTAACCAAGTCAGGACTTAAGTTCTTTTCTGGATAGAGTTTCGAACCATGCATCCAAAAGGCCATCGATTCGATCCGACCATTCTTCGCGAATATGATATTCGCGGGATCGTCGGGCGTACGTTGACGCTATCAGACGCTCTCGCTATCGGGCGCACCATGGGAACGGTCGCCGCCGCCGGCAGTGGCAGGGTCGCCGTTGTCGGTTATGACGGCCGGATGAGCTCTCCCGAAATCGAAAAGGAACTGTGCCGGGGATTGGGTGATTGCGGCCTCTATGTCCTGCGGATCGGGATGGTGCCGACACCCTGCCTTTATTTCGCGGCGAAGGCCTTGGGGGCCTCCCTGGGTATCATGGTCACCGGGTCCCACAACCCGCCCGAATATAACGGCTTCAAGATCATGCTGAATGGCATGCCCTTCTATGGGGAAGACATCCAGCGCCTGAAAGACTTGGCGGCGCGCGGTGTCTGGGTCCACAGAACCGGAGGCGTTGTCGAAGCGGATTCGATGAAAGCCTATCTGCGCCGCTTGCTCCGTGATTATCGGACCAAACGGGGGCTTCGGGTTGGATGGGATCCAGGCAACGGCGCTGCCGGACCTGCCACTCTGGGCTTGGCGCGCGCCTTGCCGGGTGAGCACTACGTTATCAACGAAATAGTCGACGGAACATTCCCCGCCCATCACCCTGATCCCACGGTTCCCGAAAACCTGGAGCAACTTCGCACCCTGGTTCTTGAGCATCGCCTCGATCTGGGCGTCGCCTTTGATGGGGATGGTGACCGGATTGGCGTCATCGATGACAAGGGGGAAATCGTCTGGGGTGACCAGCTACTCGCCATCCTTGCCGCAGAAGTGTTGAAGACCATGCCGGGTTCAGCCGTTCTGGCCGATGTCAAAGCTTCGGACACCCTGTTTGATGAGATTGAGCGATTGGGCGGACAACCCGTGATGTGCCCGACCGGACATTCCATCATTAAATCGAAGATGATGGAGCTGAATTCCCCCCTGGCCGGAGAAATGAGCGGTCATATCTTCATGGCCGACCGGTATTTCGGGTACGACGATGCACTCTACGCCGCCATTCGTCTGATCAACCTCGTCGCTTCCGGCCGGAAGAAATTGAGTGAGCTCCGCGAAGCTCTGCCTGAGGCTGTTAACACGCCTGAAATTCGCATCGACGTGCCGGAAGAACGCAAGTTCGCCATTGTCGAGGAAGTCCGTAATCGGCTTAAGGCGGAAGGCGCAGAGGTTAATATCGTCGATGGTGCACGGGTTAAGGAAGAAGACGGTTGGTGGTTGCTGCGCGCGTCCAACACCCAACCAGCGCTCGTCGCACGCTGCGAAGCGAGTGATGATGAGGCCCTGAAGCGGATTGTGGCACGATTGGCGGAAGAGCTGAAAGCCAGCGGAATCGACCCATCCACCGTCCCCGGCCTCACCCTGGCAGGCTGAACAGATGGCAGCGATCCGGGGTATTCTTTTCGACAAGGACGGGACACTACTCGACTATCACGCAACCTGGATGCCTGCGAATAAAGCGGTTGTTCTCTCTCTGGCAGAGGGCAACGAAGCCTTGGCGGAAATGCTCCTCCTTCTCGGTGGCTGGGATTCAGAGTCGAGCCGCGTCCGCTCAGGCTCCCCGTTGGCGGCAGCCGACCTGACAGAACTGGCAGAGCTTTGGGCTCCACATATCGCCCCGCAACTGGCAGCAGACATGGCAGCGCTGGAAGCCAGGATCGACCAAATCTTCATTGATACCTGCACGCCAGCCCCGGTATGCGATCTGGCCGAACTGGCTGCCCGCTTAAACTATGCGGGCTATGTCCTGGGGGTCGCCACATCCGACAGCGAAGAAGGTGCCCGCCGCTCTCTCGCCGGCACCGGTTTTCTGGAACGAACACAATTCTACTGCGGCTTCGATAGCGGCCATGGCCGAAAGCCGGGACCGGGCATGGCCCATGCTTTTTGTGCGGCAACCGGTTTGACGCCTGACGAGATCGTCATGGTGGGCGACAACGAACATGATATTGCCCTGGGGCAGGCAGCCGGCGCGGCGGCCAG
The DNA here is from genome assembly GCA_006844765.1 of Alphaproteobacteria bacterium. Taxonomy (GTDB): domain Bacteria; phylum Pseudomonadota; class Alphaproteobacteria; order UBA8366; family Aestuariispiraceae; genus SPJV01. The sequence goes on from SPJV01000211.1 coordinate 11,422, forward strand.
TATCGGTGTCCTGACAGGCACCTCCACGCGGACAGAGATGGAGGCGATGACCCCGCATGTCTTGGGGTCTATCCAGGAATTGGAAGATTATCTGTCTCAACTCTAGGGCATGTCGCATTATGTGGGCTGCAACCCGCTACATCACTTGCGGCGACCGCCTGAATCCGGCCCTATGCACCCATGTCTGCAACCCGCCCGCCTGAAATTATGCTGCCTGCTGCCCCCGCCCTTGTGCCCGGGTTGAAGGAAGCCGCTTGGTTGGATGAGGATGGGGTTGTCGAGACCATCTCCAATGCGGAAGCCGCCCGACGTCTAAAACGGGCGGAGCCTGTCTATTTATGCCATGCGCCGGCAACAGCCGCCCGCCTGAACGCCGGCCCAGCGCCGCGCAGCCGGGACCTGCTGGAGCTCTTTGCCTTCGTGCTGCCGGCGCGGTTTTGCATTCCGACACCCCGAGGGATATCAGAAGCCTTGGGGCTTCCTCCGCCGGAGGGGTTGGAGGCGGAAGCCCTCGCCCTTTTGAAATGCTCCCAACGCCTGTTGGACCTCCTCTCGCACAGTACAAGAGATGACGGGGCCCTGCGCCGGGCTGCCTGGTCGATGGCGCGCGGGGGCTGGGTCTGGGCCCCTTCCGTCCTCGCGGCCCTGGGTGAGCCGGAAGAAGACGAAGGCATCCGCGCCGGGACTGCCGGATTGGATGTCTGGCGCCACCTGCCGGAATGGGAAGATGAAGCGCCGCCACCGCCCCCCGGTACACATCCCGTCGATCCGGTAGAAGCCCGCACCCGCTTGGCGGAACTACTGGGTTCTGCCGCAGAGGACCGACCCAGCCAGGCCGATTATGCCTCCGCTGTCACAGGCGTTTTTGCCCCCCGCGAGGATGAAGGGGCCCCCAATATGGTGATGGCGGAAGCTGGCACCGGTGTCGGCAAGACGCTTGGCTATATTGCGCCTGCGAGCCGCTGGGCGGAGAAGAACGAAGCCCCTGTCTGGCTATCGACCTATACCCGTAATCTACAGCACCAGATCGACAGCGAGCTGGACCGGCTTTACCCCGATCCGTCAGAGAAAGCGCGCCGTGCCGTGGTCCGGAAAGGTCGGGAAAACTATCTCTGCCTGTTGAACCTGGAAGAAGCCGTTCGCAGTATCGGAGCCGCGCCAGGGGAGGCTATTCCCTTGGGCCTGATGACCCGCTGGGCAGGGGCCACGCGAGATGGCGATATGACCGGCGGCGACTTTCCCTCCTGGTTGATTGATCTCCTGGGGGGGCAACGCACATTGGGTCTCGCGGACCGACGCGGGGAATGCGTTTACTCCGCCTGCGCTCATTACAGAAAATGCTATATAGAGAGAGGGATCCGAAGAGCCCGCCGCGCGGACCTCGTTGTGGCCAATCATGCGTTGGTCATGATCCAGGCGGCACGCGGCAGTCTGGATATCGGGGGCCGGACAACGCGCCTGGTCTTCGATGAAGGTCATCATGTCTTTGATGCGGCGGACAGTGCTTTCTCTGCCCATTTGTCAGGTCAGGAAACGGCCGAGTTGCGGCGCTGGCTACGCGGCAATGAAGGGGGACGGCGGGCAAGAGCGCGTGGGTTGAAGGCGCGGGCCGAAGATCTGTTGGGCGGAGACACCGACGCGGCCGCAGCCCTGGACGGTATTTTGTCGGAAGCACGGGCCTTGGCGGGCGAGGGTTGGCGCGCGCGGCTGAAAGATGGAAAGCCCAATGGACCGACGGAGGCCTTCCTCGCCGCTGTGAGACGAATGGTTCACGCCCGCGCGCCGGGTCGCGACGGTCCCTTCGGCCTGGAAGTCCCCGCTGCAGATGTTCCCGAGGACCTGTTGGAAGCGGCCCGGGAATTGCGGGAAGGGCTTGGGCGCATGATCACGCCGGCAAGCACCCTTTCCAAACGTCTGGCCAGCCGCCTGGAGAATGAGGCTGAGGATTTGGACAGTGCCAGCCGCGTGCGGGTGGAACAGATCTGCCGATCCTTGAAACATCGCTGTCTTGATCTCCTCAAAGCCTGGCGCGACATGTTGGAGGCGCTCGAGGCCGGCCAAGGCGACGCCTTCATTGATTGGTTTGCCGTCGAGCGCGCCGATGGTCGAGAGATGGATATCGGCTTGAGCCGCCATTGGATCGATCCGACGGTTCCCTTCGCCGGTGCCGTGGCAAGCGAAGCCCATGGTCTGCTTGTCACCTCCGCCACCTTAACGGATGGCTCAGGCGAGGTTGAAGCCGACTGGCAGTCAGCGGAAGCCCGGACGGGGGCCCTGCATTTGCCGAAACCGGCGGTCCGCGTGCGTGTCCCCTCCCCCTTCGATTATCCCGCACAGACCCGTGTCTATGTCGTAACGGATGTTCGCAAGGATACGCTGGATCAGGTCGCCGCCGCCTATCGCGCGCTGTTCATGGCAGCGGGCGGTGGCGGGCTCGGCCTGTTCACAGCGATCAGTCGGCTGCGCGCCGTCCATGGCAAGATCGCCGGTACGTTGGAGGAAAGCGGCCTTAATCTCTACGCCCAGCATGTGGATGCGCTGAACCTGCCCACCCTGATCGATATCTTCCGGGCTGAACAGGATTCCTGTCTGCTGGGGACCGATGCCGTGCGGGATGGGGTTGATGTGCCCGGCGATGCCTTGCGGCTGATCGTTTTCGACCGGGTGCCCTGGCCCCGTCCGACCCTGCTGCACAAGGCGCGCCGTGCGCATTTCGGCGGGCGCCTCTATGACGACGCACTGACCCGGCTGAAACTCAAGCAGGCCTTTGGCCGGCTGGTCCGCCGCAAGGATGACCGGGGCGCCTTCGTCCTGCTGGACCCCATGATGCCGTCCCGCCTAGCCGGCGCCTTCCCCGACGGCGTCGAAATCCAACGCGTCGGTCTCGCCGACGCGGTCAGCGGTATTCGGGCGTTTCTGAGCGGATCAGAACCGTAGTGACATGCAGGATAGGCCGCCGTCGAGCTTTGCGGCTTCGGATATATTGAGCGGTACCAGAGCATAGCCGGCCTTATCCAGCGCATCTGCTGTTTGGGGAAATCGATCATCCAGGAAGATGTGATCATTGATCCGGATGGCGTTCGCGGTTGCCTCTTCACCCGCTGCGGTTTCGATCACCCGATAATCCGAAAAAGCGCCGCTGGCAGCCAATCGGGGTGTTGCCAGGATGGTTTCCGCATCCAGGATCGCACAGTCGCTTTTGAAATGCAGGACGCCGTCAGGGGTGTCCGCAACCCGCAGGCTTTGTCCCCAGTCGGCCAGAATCCGACCCAACGCGTCCGCACCCTCGTGGCTGGAGCGTTCGGACAGCCCGAGTATCACTTCCGTTTCGGTCGTCAGGATATCCCCGCCATCAATGGTCCCGACTTCCAAGTGCCGTACAGTTTCAAAGGCATTATCAAGCGCCGATGCCATGGTTGTGGCTTCTCCAGCCCGGCTGGCTGCCCCTGGGCGCAACAGGATCGCCCCCTCCGGCAAGCAGAGCGCGGGGTCTTCGACAAACACCGAATCCGGAAAAGCCTCTTCAGGTTCCAAAAGCGTGACAGAAACCCCCGCCGTCTCGAGGGCAGCGACATAAGCCGCATGTTGTTCCTGGAACAGTGAATGATCCGGCGCCCCGCGATCCACCGCGCGGATACCATCAACGCAGCTACGCGCAGGTTTACGGGAAATGGCACGCGTGAAGCGGTGCGACTGGCCAGCTCTTGGCATCAGTTTGTCCCTTCGAATTACCCTTTAAGCAGTTGCATCAGGGTCTTGCTATGAAATGAAAGATAACCGGGGGTCAGGAATTCTATCCGGTCCTTAAAGCGCTGATGCGCTTCCGGCAAACGATGGAAGGGAACCGCCATGAAAGCGTGGTGTTCGACGTGATACGGCATGTTCCAGGCGAGGAACCGGACAATTGGCGTGGTCAGGATGGTCCGTGTGTTCTTAAACATGTCCGGGACCAGGGGACAGCCGCCATGTTCCGCCATCAGATACAGCCGCAGGAAGGGTTGCCCCAATGCCACTGGGATCAGCCAATAGATCACGATCTCCGGCCGCGCGAACCAGATCGACGCAGCGGCAAGACCGGTATAGAGGCCAAGATACCCAGCCGCTTCCCGCCGGACCTTCACCACCTGCCGTCCCGAGATATACGGCTCATCAAACCGCCCGATGGCATGCTTCACCAAGGTCGAGGCATGAAACCACCAGACCGGAATACCGGTGAGGATCCAGAGATACCCGGTAACCCCAGTAAACCGCTTCCCGTCCAGTTCAGGGTCCTTGCCCTCAATCTGAGTGTAACGATGATGTTCCAAATGGAAGGCACGGAAGTAATTTGGGGGCAGGATCAGAATAAATCCCGCCAGATAGCCGAGGGCATCATTCATCCACCGGCTTTCAAACGCTGTCCGATGCACCGTCTCATGCAGCGGCGCGAAGAGGAATATCAACGTGATCCCCAACCCCAGGGCCGCCAACGGATACCATGGCGTGGCCCACGCATAGGCAACCCCCACCCCAGCCAGGATTATCAAAGCCAGGTGCATGATGAGTTGCTGCAGGCCCCGTGCATCGGACCGGACCGCCAGGGCCTTGAGCGCAGCTCGATCTTCTTTGGAGAGGCCTCTGGGAACAGACTCCTCCGTATAGGCCTTAAGTGAAGACTTATCAGTTGCTGATACGTCCTTTGTCGTCGCGTCCTGGGGGGTCGCTTTTTTATTGGACGCTGTCTTATCTGCAGCTTTTTTTGCAGCACCCTTTTTTGCAGCCGCCTTCTTCGCCGAAGCTTTCTTAGCGCCCGACTTTTTTCTGGCCGATTTCTTGGCTGCCGACTTTTTGGCGCCGGACTTGTTGGCACCAGACTTTTTGGCTGCCGATTTTTTAGTTGCCGTCTTCTTAGTAGCCGCCTTATTAGCAGACCGCGCCTTCGCCGGCTGGGTTTTTGACCCAACCCCATCCGGTTCGGCAGGTTCAGCCGATGACGGTTCAGCAGTGGGATCTACCGACGGGTCGCTCAATAGTGACATTCCTCGTAGATCGGATCGACAGTGCCATTCCATGATCCGTGATAGGAATCCAACAAGTCTTCCGCAAAAGTCTTGCCCGACGCGACGATGGAATCAAGCTGCTCAATATACTCTGTTTCTAGCGAGCCGGACTTGTGGCCGGGCCGGTTGCGGTTGGTCAATCCGGTACGACAGATCGCCAGCGCATCCCGCGCCACATCCAAGAGCGTCCCCTTACGGAAAGGCGTGTTTAACGCCAGCTTGGGAACATTGTCCCGCATCGCCTCAATCTCTTCGACTGTCCAATCGGCAATGAGAGCCTCCGCCTCATTCAGCGCCTGACTGTCATAGAGCAGTCCAACCCAAAGCGCAGGAAGGGCACAGAGGTTACCCCAGGGCCCGCCATCAGCCCCCCGCATTTCAATAAATTTCTTCAGACGGACTTCCGGAAACGCCGTGGTCATATGATCTGACCAATCGGTCATGGTCGGCATCTGACCTTCAAACCCTTCCAGTCGGCCCGCCATGTAGTCCCGGAAGCTTTTGCCCGACACATCGTGATACAGGCCATCCCGGCTGACGAAATACATCGGGACATCAAGAATGTAGTCGACCCAGCGCTCGAAACCGAAACCCTCTTCAAAAACGAAGGGCAGCATGCCGCAGCGATCCGGATCCGTGTCGGTCCAACACTGGCTTCGATAACTCAAGAAGCCATTTGGCTTGCCCTCGGTGAAGGGTGAATTCGCGAATAGCGCCGTCGCCATCGGCTGGAGAGCAATCGCTACCCGCATCTTGCGCACCATGTCAGCTTCGCTGGAGAAATCCAGATTGACCTGAACCGTGCAGGTCCGGGTCATCATATCGAGCCCCATGGTCCCACGCTTGGGCATATATTCCCGCATGATCTTGTAGCGGCCTTTCGGCATCCAAGGGATATCCGAGCGCTTCCAAAACGGATTAAAGCCAAGCCCGACAACGCCGGCACCGATCTTCTCGCAAACCTGTCGGACCTGATCCAGATGGGTATGAACTTCGTTACAGGTCTGGTGAATATTCTCCAAGGGCGCGCCGGAAAGCTCCAACTGACCACCCGGCTCCAATGTTACGGAGCCACCATCCGAGCCTTTGAGGGCGATGATATTGCCATTCTCATAGACGGGTTCCCACTCAGGACCGGACAAACCTTCCAGAAGGCATTTGATACCAGGCCCATCCCCTTCCCCAACAAAGGGAAGCGGGCGCATATCCTTCAGGTCATAAGCGAATTTCTCATGTTCCGTCCCGATACGCCAATCCTCGATCGGTTTATTTCCGTCTTCGATATAGGCGATCAGGTCGGCTTTCGATTCGACCAAAGTCGAATCGACGGCGGATGGCGATGACATGAAGCTGTTTCCTCCGGCGGTTTAACGCGAAGCCCTTTTTATCCGTGGAGGCATATGCCCCACAGACCCTTATTATTTGCCGCGTCCATACGGGCGACCACCCCAGTCTCCCGCTAGTGCTTGCCAAATTGACAGCGCCGCGACCGCCGCCGTCTCTGCCCGCAAGATACGCGGACCAAGACCAACAGGCGAAACAAAAGGCTTTTGCCTCAAGATTTCAAGCTCTGCATTCGAAAAACCGCCTTCTGGCCCTACCAAGATCCCGGCATTGTGACATTTTTCTCCATATGCGCCGGATTTTGACAGGATATCGGCGAAGGCGGAAACATCAGGACCAGCCTCGAAACACGCGAAGATTCGGCGATTCGGATCCCACCCGTCCAGCAATCGATCAAGCTTTTGTGGCGCGTCGATCTCCGGCACCTCCAGGCGTTCACATTGCTCCGCCGCTTCAATGGCGTTGGCGCGAAGCCGTTCAGGCTTCACCCGCTCCACATTTGTCCGCTCCGTGATAACCGGCATCAGGCGCGTCGCCCCCAGCTCAACCGATTTCTGCAGCAGGAAATCGATCCGCGCCCGTTTGATCGGCGCAAAAAGCAGCCAGATATCGGGTGGCGATCGCTGCGGCCTTGTTTGCCCGATGAGCGCGAGAGAGGCCCAGCCCTTGCCGATCCCGTCGATCGTCGCCCGCCATTCCCCATCACGACCGTTGAAGAGCCAGATTTCCGCACCTGCAGACAGGCGAAGCACCGAACGCAGGTAATGCGCCTGCTCCGACGTCGCGCCGACTGAACCACCATCGCTCAATGCTTCTTCGACAAACAGCCTGACTTGCATGAAGCCTCCATACGTTAGCGGCCCCAACTTACCCCGAACCGCCGCTGGCGAAAATGCACCAGATTTTGCTATATCCTTTGATCGCACCGATTGCATCCAAATCCAAGTTAAGGCAATCTCCGCCGCCGGTTCCAAAGGGGGGAGCCGAACAACCCAGGCATGCGAGGGCAAAGATGGCGAATGTCGATTGGTTGACGCTGAAGGTCGCAAAAATCACGACCGAGGCTGAGGATATTAAAAGCTTTGAGCTCATCGACCCGTCCGGCGGCGATCTTCCGGCATTTGAGGCAGGGGCACATGTCGATGTGAACGCCCCAGGTGGTATTCCGCGCCAATATTCACTCAGCAATGATCCGGCGGAAGCGAACCGCTATGTCATCGGTGTCCTACGGGAGCCAGCGGGTAGAGGCGGTTCCGCGGCGATGCATGACAAGGTAAGCGAGGGCGATACGCTTGAGATCACCAGCCCCATCAACAACTTCCCCCTTTCCAGCGTCGCAGAGAAGCACTTGCTGATCGCCGGCGGCATCGGCATCACCCCGATGTTGGCAATGGCCCGCTATCTGGAGCGGACCGGTGCAAGTTGGGAGATGCACTATTGTACGCGTACGGCTGAGAAGACCGCGTTTCGGGACCTGCTTTCCGCCCCCCCATTTGCAGACAAGGTAACATTCCATCACGATGGTGGTGACCCGGCTAAAGGCGTCGATTTAAAAGCCTTACTGGGCCGTCATGAAGACGGCGTCCATGTCTATTGCTGTGGGCCAGGCGGGTTGATGAACGCGGTCCAGGCGAATACCGAGCATTGGCCAGCAGGCACCGCGCATTTCGAATTCTTCTCCGTCGACGGCGACACCGGTCCACGAGACGATGATGAAAGCTTTGAGGTCGAAGTCGCCAGCACCGGTAAGGTCTATGTAATCCCTGCGGACAAGTCGATTATTGACGTTCTGAATGATGACGGCCTCAACATCCCCTTCATGTGTTCGGAAGGGATTTGCGGTACCTGCATCACGGATGTTCTGGAAGGGGAGCCTGACCACCGCGATATGGTCCTGGATGATGACGAGAAAGAATCCGGCGAGTTGATCACCGTTTGCTGTTCGCGCGCGAAGTCAAAGCGGCTGAAGCTGGATATTTGAGTGCTGCATTGACGGCAACCCGAGACCAGATCATCGAACGCGCCCTGTCCGAGGGCTTTGATAGCGTTGGGATCAGCTTGCCGGAAATCGGTGCCCGAGAAGTCACCCGCCTTCATCAAGTGATCGAGAAGGGCGAGCAGGGGGAGATGACCTGGCTCGCCGATAAACTCGACCGCCGCAGTGATCCAAAGACCCTCTGGCCAGAGGTGCGCAGCATCATCGTTCTTGCCATGCGCTATGGCCCTGAAACTGACCCGATGCCGAGGCTCACTGATCCGGGACTGGCCAATATCTCTTGCTACGCCTGGAACCGCGACTATCACGACACGGTCAAGAAGGCGCTAAAGCGGGTTGGCCGTTGGATGGTGGACGCCTTTGACTGTCAGATTAAGGTCTTCGTCGATACCGCGCCTGTCCTGGAGAAACCAATTGCAGCCCGCAGCGGCATCGGTTGGCAGGGGAAACATACCAATCTAGTCAGCCGCGACTTGGGATCCTGGTTCTTCCTGGGTGAGATCTACACAGACCTGGAATTGCCGGCGGATGCGCCGGAGGTAGATCATTGCGGCTCCTGCCGCGCCTGTCAGGATATCTGCCCGACACAGGCCTTTCCAACCCCCTATACACTCGACCCGCGCCGCTGCATCTCATACTTGACCATCGAACATAGCGGACCGATCCCGCATGAGTTTCGCGTGGCGATGGGAAACCGGATCTATGGCTGCGACGATTGTCTCGCTATCTGCCCCTGGAACAAATTCGCCGAGCCAGGGGTGACGGCGGATTTCAGCCCCCGGGACGGCGTCGCCAATGCGCGGCTGGCCGATCTCCTCACCCTCGACGACGCGGGGTTCCGCGCCCTGTTCACGAAATCACCGGTTAAACGCATCGGGCGAGACCGCTTCCTGCGCAATGTCTTGATCGCCTGTGGCAATAGTGGCGACAACACCCTGGTCCCAGGCGTGCAAACATTACTGGAGGATGAAGCCCCTATCGTGCGGGGGGCGGCTGTCTGGGCGCTCAGCCAATTGCTGCCGAATGAGCAAGTCCAGATGCATCGTTCCCAGAGCGAGAACGATCTATCTGTTCTTGCGGAGTGGGCCCGGATTTAGCGCTGTTTCAGCCTGCCTTGCGGAAGACCCAGGGGGCTTGACCGGCGCGGCTGTCTTCATAGGACCCGATCTTCTCGTCCTTCTGAAGCGTCAAGCCGATATCATCCAAACCGTTCAACAGGCAGTGCTTGCGGAAGGGGTCGAGGTCGAAGGCGTGTTCCTCACCATCCGGATCGATCACTTTCTGATTTTCCAGATCCACCGTGAACTGAGCGTTCTGACCACGCTCCGCCTTTTCCATCAAATCCTTCACCACCGCTTCCGGCAGCTTGATCGGCAGGATACCGTTCTTGAAGCAGTTGTTATGGAAGATGTCGGCAAAGCTGGGCGCGATCACGCAACGGATCCCGAAATCCAGCAGGGCCCAAGGCGCGTGCTCACGGCTCGACCCGCACCCGAAATTATCACCGGCAATCAGGATTTCCGCATGCCGATAAGGCTCACGATTGAGAACGAAACCCTCTTTCTCGCTGCCATCGTCATTATAGCGCATCTCATCAAACAGGTTCTTCCCCAAGCCGGAACGCTTGATGGTTTTCAGAAACTGTTTGGGGATGATCATATCCGTGTCGATATTGATCATATCCATCGGCGCCGAAATGCCGGTCAGGGTTTTAAAAGGTTTCATGCTCTCAATCCGCTTCTTTCAAAAGATCATTTTTCTGCCACGACAAACCAACATAGGCCTCAGCCACAGTACTTCTGCCGTTTGATCGGCGTAACCCATATAGCTGAATGCCAAGCGGTGCAAGTAATGTGAGAGGCCAAAGGGCCGGGGAAACTGGAGAAAAGAGATTGAAATACTTGGGACCGAACAACGCGACAACCATGACCAAGAGCATTGTGATAAAAGAGACAGCCATACCGCCAACAACCCAGGTCATCAGGACAATTCCATTATACTTCATGCAAAGCCTAACAGACGGTCGCGTCCCGGTCTCATCGGTTAGGGGAAATCCTAAAACGCGTTTAAAAAGCCCTTCTTTGAGTATCAGAGCCGCGCCTAAGGTGCCGAAAATTGCACCAGCGATTAGTGGAACTGGAGCGGCAAAGGGCATCGAGGCGATTATACTAATCCCGGGCGCAGGCCGTCCAACAACAGCGCCTGTCAGTTCGGCAACGCTGCCGATACCGCTCCCAAACAAGACGGTTGCTGATGCGCAGATCAGCATAAGCATCAGAAAATCCGCTACCTCTGCAACCGCTCGCAGCACCCACTGTCGTCTTTGCATCGAAACTCACATACCTGCCGGGACGAAGATTTTCGCCTCCGATCATGCGAAAGATATCTTTAAGATGCAAGTGGACTAGACACCTCAACCGATAATGCCGTGTGCGGCGAAGCCCTATCGACCGCGCTTCATCAGGGCGAGCAGGAGCAGACCGTCCGGGTTGTTCAGGTCGAAATCATTGGCGGGCTCTGGAACATCGACCCACCAGGCTTTGTCATGCATGTCACGCTGGAACAGACGTTCCAGGTGATCTTTGGGGAGGAAAGCGGCGACCTGTCCCATTAGAGATACTCCCTCACATCGGCGAGCGTGCCTTTGATGGCAGCAGCAGCGGCCATGCCGGGGCTGACCAGATGGGTCCGTCCACCGCGGCCCTGGCGGCCTTCGAAGTTTCGGTTGGACGTCGAGGCACAACGTTCACCCGGCTGCAGCTTGTCGGCATTCATCGCCAGACACATGGAGCAACCCGGCTCCCGCCAGTCAAAGCCTGCTTCTTTAAGGATTTTGTCGAGGCCTTCGCGCTCCGCTTCTTCCTTCACCAGACCGGAGCCCGGGACAACCATCGCATGGACGCTATCAGCAACCTGACGACCCTTGGCGATCTCTGCCACCGCGCGAATATCTTCAATCCGGCCATTGGTGCAGGAACCGATGAAGACCTTATCGATTGCAACATCGGTCAACGGCGTGCCGGCAGTGAGCCCCATATAATCGAGCGAACGCTGAGCGGCGACCTGTTTGGCTTCATTCTCGAAGCTTTCCGGTGCCGGGACAGCCCCGGTGATCGGCGCAACATCTTCCGGGCTGGTGCCCCAGGTGATCTGCGGCGGGATATCGGCGACATCCAGGACGATTTCCGTATCGTAACGGGCTCCCTCATCGGAGGGCAGCGTCTTCCAATAAGCAACCGCCTGTTCGTACGACCCGGCCTTCGGTGACATAGGGCGCCCCATGACATAGTCGAAAGTCGTCTGATCCGGCGCGATCAGACCGGCCCGTGCCCCACCTTCAATCGCCATGTTGCAGACCGTCATCCGACCTTCCATGGTGAGATCACGGATCGCCTGACCGGCGAATTCGATCACATGGCCGGTCCCGCCAGCGGTGCCGATCTTCCCGATGATCGCGAGGATCAGATCCTTCGCGGTCAAACCAACCGGCAAGGCGCCATTGACGGAAACCCGCATGTTCTTGGCGGGTTTCTGCAACAGCGTCTGGGTGGCCAGCACATGTTCGACTTCCGACGTACCGATCCCGAAGGCCAACGCGCCAAAGGCCCCATGAGTTGCCGTGTGGCTGTCACCACAGACGATGGTCATACCCGGCAAGGTAAAGCCTTGTTCCGGTCCAATGATGTGAACAACGCCCTGGCGGATATCATCCATGCCGTAATATTCGACATCGAAATCTGCACAGTTCTTGGCCAAGGTATCGACCTGAACCCGGCTTTCTTCATCATCGATCCCGGCGGAACGATCCGTGGTAGGGACATTATGATCCGCAACCGCGAGGGTGAGGTCGGGACGGCGCACTTTCCGTCCGGCATTCCGCAGTCCTTCAAAGGCCTGCGGGCTCGTCACCTCATGCACGAGATGCCGGTCGATATAGATGAGACATGTCCCATCTTCCTGCCGGTCCACCAAATGTGCATCCCAGATCTTATCGAACAGGGTTTTCGGTTCGCTCATCCCACGCTCCACCTTACTCTATGACCAAATTCCGCCGGGTCATCCCAACCCGAAAGCGCCTTTAACCTTTCGCAGGAGCCGCTTTCTTAGCCTGATCGATCGGACGACCGTCCTTCATGCCGCGACCCGTCTTACGTTCGGTGATCCGAGCCGATTTACCGGTACGACCACGAAGGTAGTAGAGCTTGGAGCGGCGGACCTTACCGCGACGGATCAGGTCAACGCCTTCAATCCGCGGGCTATAGAGCGGGAATACACGCTCAACACCTTCGCCGTAGCTAAGCTTACGGACGGTGAAGGAGGAGTTGAGACCGGCGTTCTTCCGCGCGATGCACACGCCTTCGAAAGCCTGCACACGCTCACGGCTGCCTTCGACAACCTTCACGCGGACACGCACGGTGTCACCGGGCGAGAATTCGGGCAAATCGCCAGCAGCGGCCCGGGCCTCGACCTGCTCTTTTTCGAGCTGTTCGATAATGTTCATGACCAGAGTTCCTTTCCTCTATAACGTAAAATCATCCAAAGCGTGACACGTCACGCAACTGTTTCAGTCTGTCGAGCCTGATGCTGGTAGCGGTGCCACAGATCCGGACGGCGCGCCGCCGTGATCCGTTTCGCCTCATCCAGTCGCCAGGCGCGAATTCTTTCATGATGCCCACTCAGAAGAACATCCGGCACTTGTCGCCCCTGCCAATCGGCAGGCCGCGTATAGAGCGGATATTCCAAGAGCCAATCACGTTCAAAACTTTCCTCGTCCAAAGAGCTGGCTGACCCCATGACACCGGGCAGAAGCCGGATACAGGCATCCAGCATCGCCAATGCCGCCGGCTCGCCTCCCGACAGAACGAAATCGCCGAGGCTGACCTCTTCGATGTCCCACTTGTCGAGCACCCGCTGATCAACACCTTCATAGCGACCGCAGAGCAGCTTGACCCCGGATTGGGAGGCCAAGTCATGCGCCCGATCACGATCAAAGGGCACACCGCGTGGGCTGAGATACAGCAACGGCCCCGGTGCTTCCGCCACCGATGCGATCGCACTATCGATCACATCCGGACGCATCACCATGCCGGCCCCGCCACCCATCGGCGTATCATCCACTGTGCGATGCCGATCAGTCGCGAAGCTGCGGATATCGACCGTGTCGAACGACCAATGCCCCGCCTGCAACGCCTTACCGGCAATCGAATGACCAAGCGGCCCCGGAAACATCTCCGGAAACAGCGTCAGGATTGTCGCCTGCCAGGGAGACATCGTGTTGGAGGCAAGATCAGTCATCGCGATCCTCCCCCGCCACAAGTTCATCCGGCATAGAGACCGTGACTTTACCAGCCACAAGATCGACATCCGGCACCGCCTCGCGGGTGAAGGGGACATAGAATGTCTCCCGCCCGCCGCGCGCGCTGCCTTCCGGTGCGACTTCCAGCATGTCACCGGCGCCAAAGTCATGGACCGCGACAATACCGCCAAGCACGCCGCCATCCGGATCAACGGCATTGAGCCCGATGAGATCGGCGACGTAGAAATCCTCACCGTCCTCATCAGCCACCAAGGCCGGCAACCGATCTCGAGAGATCGTCAGCTCCGTCCCGCGAAGGGCATCCGCCGCATTACGGTCGGCAACGCCTTCGATGGCAGCCAGCAACAGGCCCTTCACCATGCCCTTATGGGTCACGGTGACATCGCGTCCCGCAGCCCCAAAACGAAGCGGCCCGAAGGACAACATATCCTCCGGCACATCAGTAAAGCTCTTCAGCTTAACGAGACCACGCACCCCGTGCGCGCCGGCGATCGCGCCCAGGACAATCCGTCCTGCGCCCGCCGAGCCCGCTTGAGCCCCGCCGTCTCGTTTGGCTTGCTTCACCATCAGTGTCGATCCGTCCGGCATGGATGACGATCCAGCACCAACCCAATCCCAAACGGGATTTAGGCCGAGGCTTCCTCTTCAGCAGGCGCTTCTTCAGCAGGCGCTTCTTCAGCCGGGGCTTCTTCAGCGGGGGCTTCTGCGGCAGCAGCAGCAGCTTCAGCGGCCGCTTCTTCAGCAGCCAGACGTGCTTCTTCTGCTTCCTTCAGACGCTCCTGAGCTTTCGCCTTGGGCTTATCCTTCTTGGTCTGTGCCGGAATCGCGGCCTTTTCCAAGACATCAAGTTCCGCCAGGAACTTGTGGACGCGCGGGCTCGGCTTGGCGCCAACCGACATCCAATATTTCGCGCGCTCTACATCAAGACGCAGACGCTCTTCGTGATCCTTCGGCACCATCGGGTTGTGGATACCAATTTTTTCGATGAAGCGACCATCGCGAGGCGAGCGGACATCCGCTACCACAATGCGGTAGAACGGACGCTTTTTGGCCCCACCACGGGCCATTCTGATACGCAAGGACATGGGTATTCGAACTCCTTCCTAGACAAAACTCATAACTGTTACCGTTTTTCTTTGATCCGGCTGTGCCGGACCGCGAATTCCTATTATCGGGCGTGCCTCTCAGCGCTTCCCGAAGCCGGGGGGCAGAGGACCGCCGCCCAGTCCGGGCAGTCCGCCACCGGACCCACCACCGAGCCCCGGCAAGCCACCGCCGCCACCGCCCTGCGATAGCGCGGCCATCGGGTCTCCTCCGCCGCCGAAAAGGCTGCCGAGCATTCCCTTTTTGCCCATTTTCTTCATCTGCTTCATCATCTTGCCCATCATCTGGTGCTGTTTAAGAAGCTTGTTGATCTCTTGAACCGTCGTGCCAGAACCACCGGCAATACGCCGCTTGCGAGAGGCGTGAAGGATCTTCGGATTGCGCCGTTCCGACGGCGTCATGGAGGAGATAATCGCCTCTTGCCGTGTCAGCTGCTTCTCGTCGACATTCGCCGCCTTCATCTGCTGTTTCATCTTGCCGACGCCGGGAAGCATCCCCATCAGCCCTTCCAGCCCGCCCATCTGACGCATCTGGCGAAGCTGTTGGGCCATATCTTCCAGGTCATACTCGCCCTTCTGCATTTTGCGGGCGATCTTTTCGGCCTCTTCCTGGTCAATCGTCTCCTGCGCCTTCTCAACCAGGGAAACAACATCCCCCATGCCAAGAATGCGGCTGGCGATCCGATCAGCCCGGAAGGCTTCCAGTTCATCAAGCTTTTCACCGACACCGATGAATTTGATAGGACAACCGGTTGCGGCCCGCATGCTGAGCGCCGCACCGCCCCGACCATCGCCATCGACACGGGTCAATACGATCCCTGTGACACCGATGCGACCATGGAAGCTCTCGGCAACCGTGACCGCGTCCTGACCGGTGAGGGAATCCGCAACCAGAAGAATTTCAGCCGGCGCCGCCGCGTCCTTGACCGCTGCGACTTCCGCCATCAGCGGCTCATCAACATGCAAGCGACCGGCGGTATCAAGCATCACAACGTCATAGCCGCCGAGGCGACCGGCCTGCATCGCGCGCTTCGCGATATCAACCGGCCCCTGACCAGCGATGATCGGCAGGGTCGCGACACTGGTCTGCTCCCCCAAGACCTTCAGCTGTTCCTGCGCCGCCGGGCGATTGACGTCCAAAGACGCCATCAGGACTTTTTTCTTTTCCCTTTCGGTAAGCCGCTTACCGATCTTGGCCGTCGATGTGGTTTTACCGGAACCCTGCAGGCCGACCATCATCATGGCCAGTGGCGGCTCACCAATCAGGTTGAGCTCTTGTTCCTCCGCCCCCAGCATCTCGACCAGAGAATCATGGACGATCTTGACGATCTGCTGTCCTGGGGTGACCGACTTCAGAACTTTTTCGCCAACAGCCTCAGCCTGAACCTTGGCAATGAAGTCCTTCGTGACCGGCAGTGCCACATCAGCTTCAAGCAAGGCCACGCGAATATCGCGCATAGCAGCTTTAACGTCGCCCTCTTTAAGAGCGCCGCGCCGCTTCAGGCCATCAAAGACCCCACCCAGCTTTTCCGACAATGATGCGAACATATGTCCGATCTTCCTTTAAAACACTTTTCGCGCTTACCAGCACATTCCAGTCCTGGCGCCTTCCAGCGCCAGTAAAATCCAGACCCATGCCCCAAACGAAAACGGCGCCAGTGCGCGAAACTCGCGGACTGGCGGAGCCCTAGGGGGTCTGCCCAAAGGACCGGTCTAGCAATGCTGACCTGGATATGGCGCGGCTTCTATCGCCTAACACTGTGCAGGTCAAGGCCTGTTGCCGAATGGGTGAGGGGAACAAGGGACATAATCACTGCCTTAAACGCTCGTTCCGCACAATCCAGAAGCTGGGCGCACTTTTATTTTGGTTTCATAAAATGATTTATCGCAAGTCCTGGTTGATGTTGCCTGAGGAGCATGGCATATTCGCCATAAAGGAGAATCGCACCGGAGTTACCATAGGTGCGACTGAACCAGTACGCGACCAGGAAGAATTCATCGGCAATGGACAATCCCCGCGAAGCAACAACTGTCGACGCTCATGTCGGCGCCAGGATCGAAGTGCGACGCAAGCAGGTCGGGATTTCCCAGACGGTCTTGGCTGACGCTATCGGCATGAGCGACAAGCAGCTGAGAAAATATACGACAGGCCGGAACCGGGTCAGCGCCGGAACCCTGCTGTCCATCGCCCAAGTGCTGGATGTCCAAGTGGGTTACTTCTTCGAAGGCCTGTCCCTGCCAAGTGAAAACAGCCCTGAAGCACCCTATTCGACAGATGCCGCTGCGGAGCAAGAGGGCGACAATACCCTTGACCTTAAAGCATTGGACGAGACCGAAGAACTCGCGCGATCCTATCACGCTATGTTGCCCAACCGGAAAAAAGCCTTCCGGCAGATGATCTCTGCAATTGCTGCCCATTATGAAGGACAGATGGGCGAAAAATAGCTTCCCCACGCTTTCTCTTGCCCCGGCGGCACCCCCCGCCCTATAACCGCGCCACGATGACCCCCTCTTTCGAGGATCCAGATAAGGCTTGGGCAATGACCGGCTTTTGGAAGATGCATGGCTGTGGCAACGACTTCGTGGTGCTGGATACGCGCGACGAACCAGTTCTGCTTGACCGCGCGACCATCCAATGGATTGGCGACCGGCATCGCGGCATCGGCTTCGATCAACTGTTGATCATTGAACCGACTGATAAAGCCGGCGCCGACATCTTCATGCGGATTTATAACCCGGATGGCAGTGAAGCCGGTGCCTGTGGTAATGGAACACGCTGCGTTGCCGATCTGCTGATGACACAGAACGGCGATGACAGCATCGCGATTGAAACCCGACGCGGTATCCTGCAATGCCAACGTCGTTCAGACGGCTTGGTGAGCGTCGATATGGGGCCGCCGCAACTGTTCTGGGAAGACGTTCCTTTGGCACAGGAGATCGATACCCTGATCCTGCCGATCAGCGCCGGACCGCTGAGCGGCCCTTCAGCGGTCGGGATGGGCAACCCACACTGTATCTTCTTCGTCGAGGACGCAGAAGCCTCCGAGACCGCTGTTGAAACGCTGGGGCCGGGGCTTGAGCATCACCCACTTTTCCCGGAACGCACGAATGTCGAAGTCGCCAGCCTCGTCGACGGAGAAACCCTTCGTTTGCGGGTATGGGAACGCGGCGCCGGTGTGACCCTGGCTTGCGGATCCGGCACCTGTGCGACAGTGGTTGCCGCGATACGGCGTGGTTTGATCGCTGGCCGATCTGCCGATGTGATCGTGGACGGCGGGCGTCTGTCGATAGAATGGCGCGCCGAAGACGATCATGTGATCATGACCGGCCCGACGTCCCTGAGCTATACAGGTGACATCGCATGGGATGCCTCCATTCAGGATGCTGCCAATCGGGATGCTGCCGCATGAGCACCCCCTCAAGAAACTCGCCGGAGATCGTCACCTTTGGCTGCCGATTGAACACCTTCGAATCTGAAGTAATGCGCGACGCCCTGGACCAAGTCGGCGCGTCGGATGTTGTTGTCGTCAATACCTGCGCCGTCACCGCAGAAGCCGAACGCCAGGCGCGCCAGGCCATTCGACGCCTACGCCGGGATCGCCCAGAGGCTGAAATCATCGTTACCGGCTGTGCCGCCCAGATCGACCCCACCGGTTTCTCAACAATGCCAGAGGTGGACCGCGTCGTCGGCAATGCTGAGAAGCTGAAAGCTGAGACCTTTGCCGCCCAAGACCCAATCCTGGTCGAAGACATTATGGCGGTCCAAGAGATGGCGCCGCATATGGTGTCGGGGCTGGAAGGGCGGTCACGGGCCTTCGTGCAGGTTCAGAATGGCTGTGACCACCGCTGCACCTTTTGCATCATCCCCTATGGCCGGGGCAATAGCCGCTCCCAACCCATGGGTGCCATCGTCGATCAGGTCAAAAAGCTTGTGGCAAATGGCTATAAGGAAGCGGTGATTACCGGTGTAGACATCACCTCTTATGGCTCTGATCTGCCGGGACAACCCAGTCTGGGCCAGATGATCCGGCGCCTTCTGAAGGCCGTTCCCGAACTTCCGCGCCTGCGCCTATCGTCCATCGATTGCATCGAAATGGATGAGGATCTGTTAAAGGTCATCGCGGAAGAAGACCGACTGATGCCATACTTCCACCTCTCGCTTCAGGCCGGCGACGATATGATCCTGAAACGGATGAAGCGCCGACATTCCCGCAGCGAAGCCATCACCCTGGTGCACCGCATCCGCGATCTGCGCCCTGAAGCGGTCTTCGGCGCCGACCTGATCGCCGGCTTCCCGACGGAAACGGATGCAATGTTCGAAAACACGGCAGCCATGGTTGGGGAAGCGGGTCTGACACTGCTTCATGTTTTTCCCTATTCCGAACGACCCGGCACGCCGGCCGCCCGCATCCCGAACCAGGTTCCCGGCCCGGTAAGGAAAGAGCGTGCAGCGCATCTTCGCGCATTGGGCACTGAGGCCGAGGCGCGGCATTTGGCATCTCGGGAGGGCCAAAATGCGATGGTCCTGATCGAGCGGCAAGGGGTTGGCCGGACCGAAGACTTCACCCCGGTTCGCCTCAGCACACCGATTGATGACGGTGCACTGGTCCCTGTCAGGCTCGGGCAGGCGAAGGACGGATTAGTCGAAGGCACCCTATTGGACATGTCCTCACAAAAGCAGGTGGCGTGATGGCGGGACCGAGTTGGTTTGAACGGCTGAAGCGCGGTCTTGCTCGCAGCTCTGCACGGCTGGCCGATGGTATCCAAGGCGTTTTCACCGGCAAGCGGCGACTGGATGATGATGCCCTGGAAGAACTGGAAGATGTGCTGATCGCAGCAGATTTGGGACCCGCCACAGCCGCCAAACTGACTGCCGAAATCGCCAAATCCCGTTTCGACAAAGAAGTCTCCGCTGACGAGGTGCGCCGCGCCCTGGCCGAGGCGGCAGCCGACATCCTGCGCCCCGTTGCCGAACCTTTGACCATTGATCCGAACAAGAAACCTTATGTGATCCTGGTCGCCGGCGTGAATGGGACCGGTAAGACGACGACGATCGGGAAACTTGCCAAACGCTTCCGGGATGAGGGCAAATCCGTAACACTCTGCGCCGGCGATACATTCCGGGCGGCGGCGGTTGAACAGCTCCGCATCTGGGGAGAACGCACAGGCGCGCCGGTCGTGGCCGGTTCGACCGGGGCGGATGCAGCGGGCCTCGTCTTCGATGCCTATAGCCAGGCGACAGAGAATGGCAGCGATGTTCTATTGATCGACACTGCGGGCCGCCTTCAGAACAAGGCTGATCTGATGGCAGAGCTGGAAAAGATCCATCGCGTTCTGAGCAAACGCGGCGCGGATCTGCCTCACCGCACGCTCCTCGTCCTCGACGCGACAGTTGGTCAGAATGCGTTGAGCCAGGCCCAGGTCTTCCGGGACAGTGTGAATGTAAACGGCTTGATCGTCACAAAACTGGACGGTACGGCGAAGGGCGGTGTTTTGATCGCGTTGGCAGAGAAATTCGGCCTGCCGGTCCACGCCATCGGCGTTGGCGAGACAGCAGAAGACCTCCGCGCCTTCGACCCGGATCAGTTCGCATCAAGCCTGATGGGTTTGATCGACGACGCGTAAGACGCTGAGACTAAACCATGGCCCCAGATTAAGCCCTGGTCCCAGCTCTAAACCAAAACATTCAGATAAAAGCCGCGTCGCGGGATGCCGTCGCGCGGGCCGTGGGCCGCGTCAAAGGCCAGCAGCGTGCGCAGACGGTCGATGGCACTTTCCAGATCAAAGGGATCAGAACCTGACCGGCGAGACGACCGCCCTGAAGGCGCAGACGGCGACGCAGCCCGGCCGGGTGTGCCGGGCAGTCTGGCCGGTGTCCGGCCAATCGTATCGGTTGGTATCCTTGCCATAATGGAAAACAGCATAGGACGACTTTCATTCTCGCTCAACCGCCTTACATTGGGGCCTCGCATAGGCTTGGAGATTATGGATGAGCAACAGCACCGACGGCGCGGAAAACAACGGCAAAAAGCCGGAACCGAAATGGCTGCGCCCCTTAACGGAATACGGACCGCTTGCCGCTTTTATGGGGGCCTATTGGTATAGCGATTTGATGCTTGCCACCCAAGCTGTCGTCGTCGCCACCATCCTTGCTCTGGCGCTTGCCTATCTGATTGCGCGCCGCGTCCCAATGCTGCCGCTCGTCACCGCCGGTCTTGTCGTCGTCTTCGGTGGGCTGACCTTGTGGCTGAAGGATGAGACCTTCATCAAGATGAAGCCAACCATCGTACAGCTTCTCTTCGCGGTCATCTTGTTCGGTGGACTGGCTTTAGGCCGGCACCCCCTGCGACTGGTCTTAAAAGGGGCGCTCACAATGGGCGATGCCGCCTGGCGCACCCTGACCGTCCGGTTTGGCCTGTTCTTCATCGTCATGGCCGTGGTGAACGAGGCCGTCTGGCGCACCCAATCGACAGATTTCTGGGTCAATTTCAAGGTCTTCGGCATCCTGGGCCTGACCCTGTTGTTTTCCTTCTCCCAAGCCCCCTTCATTGCCCGCGCAACGGCAGAGGCTGAGGCTGAAACTGAAGCTGAAGCTGGGACAGGCAAGAATGAGGAACAGGACATCAAGACCCAAGACCGCGCCTAAAGCACCGGCTAATAACTTCCCGTCTCGCCAGTCGGATTGACGAACGGCGTAAAGGGCGTTGCCGGATCAATCTGTGCCCGATGATCCAGCGCCCAATGGACAGAGGGAAAAGCTAATTCATCGCGCGGTATCGCATCCCAATCGAATAACCGCGCTTCCATGGTTTCCTCTCCGACACCAAAATCCGGGCGATCCAAATGCGCTGCATAGATGATCTGCACCTGAGAGATTCGCGGTATTGAATAGACCGCCAGCAGCGCATCGATCTCAATCTCCGCCAGAGCTTCTTCCCGGGCTTCGCGGCGCGCGCCATCAACAACGCTTTCCCCCAGCTCCATGTAGCCCGC
The DNA here is from genome assembly GCA_006844765.1 of Alphaproteobacteria bacterium. Lineage (GTDB taxonomy): Bacteria > Pseudomonadota > Alphaproteobacteria > UBA8366 > Aestuariispiraceae > SPJV01. The sequence goes on from SPJV01000211.1 coordinate 33,214, forward strand.
CGGGATCGTCCAGTAACCCCGACGCGGTTCAATGGCGCGGCGGCATAGCAATATCTGAGATCCGACCGTGACCACGGCGCCGACCACAATCTTCGGATTCTCATAGGCAATATGCCCGCAATCCGGACAGACCAGACGCTCGCGGTTATCGCCTGCCGGAATCTCACGGATTCGAGGGCCTATCGCATCAATAGATGTATCTTCATGTGTGTCTTCACTGGACATGGCGGCGATGATGCGCCATTGCCCTGGACCCGGCAAGCTTCGCCAGCTCCCGCATAAGGACCGACCATGGTAGACGCCCAGATCACTACTGACGACATCCCAGACTTGATCGAGCGGGCGGAGGAGCATTACCGCCGCAGTCGGCTCACCGAAAGTGCCGCCGATTACGACACCGTGCTGGCGCTTGATCCGGATAATCTCGATGCGTTGGAATGGCGTGGGGAGATTGCGGTTCAACTGGATGACTACGAGACAGCGGCGGATCGCCTGGGCGCGGCGCGGCGCATTCGCGGCGACGACGCGTTTGGAGAATACACCAATCTTGGCTTGGCGCTCTATGAGCTGAACCGCGCCGATGAGGCCGTCGATGCGCTCTGGCGTGCCATTCAACAAGATGCGGATGATCTGGTCTCGCATTCCAATCTGGGAAAAGCGCTTTACGATCAACATGCGAATGGCGAGCGGGAAACCGCAATCCGGATCGCTGCAGAATGGCTGTCACGCTTTCCCGACAACCCGGATGCCCAGCATATCGGGGCGGCAATATCCGGCGGCACAACGCCAAACGTCGCAAACAGCGCCTATGTCGCCGATGTCTTTAATGACTACGCTGCCAGCTTCGAAGAAAAACTGGCGGAATTGGCGTATCGCGCGCCGGTGCTGATCGAAGCCCTTCTGACGCGTCACATGATCGGCGCTGAGGGCGGTCTTTCCATCCTGGATGCAGGATGTGGGACGGGTTTACTGGGCCAATGCCTGCGACCAATCGCAAGCCGTTTGGAGGGGGTCGATCTCTCCCCCGGCATGCTGAAAGAGGCGGAAGCAAAGTCCTGTTATGACACCCTGGCGGAAGCGGAGCTTGTATCCTTCCTATGTGAAAGACCGGGCCGATACGATCTGATCGCAGCGGCGGATGTGCTCTGTTACTTTGGTGCGCTGGAGGATGCTGCCGCCGCCTTCTACACAGCGCTGAAGCCGACGGGGACCCTCGCCTTCTCTGTCGAGGCGACGGAAACCGAAAGCTATATTCTCAATGAGAGCGGGCGATACAAACATAGTGCGGCCTATCTACGCCATGTCGTTGAGGAGGCCGGTTTTTCAATCCTGGCACTCGATGACGATAGCCTGCGGACGGAATATGGGGTGCCCGTTGAGGGCTTGATACTCCTTGCACAGAGGGACTAGGCTTCACCCATGACAACGGAACGCAGATACCACGATATGGGCGGGCTGCCGGCGGGGCCGGTCGAACGCACCGAACACGAGTTCGAGCCTTGGGAACACAAAACCGACGCGATCGTCCGGTTGCTATCCGAGCCCGGGCGCGGTCCCCTTTTGCGCGTGGATGAGATGCGCCGCGCCATTGAGGAGATGGGCGGCAATATCTATGACGAACTGACCTACTACGAGCGCTGGATCGCGGCGACCACGAATGTGATGCTGGAAAAGGGCGTCTTCTCTGTGGACGAGCTGGGTAAAGCGATCGAAGCAGTACGCGCAAAACAACGCGCGGCAGGCGGGGAGGTCGCGGAGGGATGAGCGATTTTCAGCCAGGCGATACGGTCAAAGTGGGGACACGCTTTCCCATCGGCCATGTCCGCACGCCCTATTACTGCCGGGGACTGACCGGGGAGGTCGAACGCCGGGTCGGTACCTTCAAAAACCCTGAAGAACTTGCCTATGGCCGCGCCGATCACGAGCCGCTCACACTCTATCGGGTCCGGTTCCGGCAGAAGGACATCTGGCCTGACTACAAAGGCCTTGATGCCGACACCGTTGATATTGAGCTTTTTGAGAATTGGCTGGAGCCTGCGGCATGAGTACGGAACACCCCCATAACCATAGCCACGATCACGGGCATGATCATGACCATTCCGGCGCCCCAAAACAGCCGGATACGGAAGACAGGGCCCTGACCTATCATGCGGCAATGGCGGACGCTGTTGCTGATTTGCTGATCGCCAAGGGCGTCTTCAATGCTGATGAGCTCCGCGCCAAGATCGAGACCATGCAATCAAGAACACCGGCCTTGGGCGCCAAGGTTGTGGCACGGGCCTGGGTCGATGATGGCTTCAAGCAGCGATTGATCCAAGATGGCTCATCAGCCGTTGCAGAATTGGGCCTGGATCCCGGCCCCGCTCCCCTGACGGTTGTTGAGAACACGGCCGAAACCCACAATGTCATCGTCTGCACGCTGTGTTCCTGCTATCCGGTCTTTCTGTTGGGTAAGTCCCCTGACTGGTACAAAAGCCGCGAATACCGCAGTCGTGTTGTGCGGGAGCCCCGCACCGTTCTGGCGGAATTCGGCACAGACATTGCCGAAGATCAAGCCGTACGCGTACATGACTCCACCGCCGACCTCCGCTACATGGTCCTGCCCTGCCGGCCAGAGGGAACCGAAAACCTGTCAGAATCAGAACTCACCACCCTCGTCACCCGTGACAGTCTTATCGGCGTCATCGAATGCAAGAGTGAGTAGATCGATACTATGACCAATCGCTTCGATACCGCCGGCGTTGAGAATACAATGATGGCGGTCGTGACCACAGGGAACGGGGGGTACGACAAGCTGGAGTATCGGGCAGTCCCGGTGCCCGAGCCCGGGGTGGGCGAGGTGCTGCTGCGGGTTCTGGCGGCGGGTGTCAACAATACCGAAATCAATACGCGGCTTGGCTGGTATTCCTCCAGCGTTACGGACAGTACCGATTCAACCGCCGACAGCCAGGAAAGCGCCGTTGAGCAGAAAGCCGATGGTGGTTGGAACGAGGCGACCCCCTTCCCCTTCATCCAGGGTACGGATTGCTGCGGACAGGTCGCCGCGCTTGGGACGGGGGCAGATGCGGCACTTCTGGGCAAGCGGGTTCTGGTCCGGGCCTGCATGCGCCCTGATGGGTACGAGACCATGCATAATGTCTGGATGGCATCCGATTTCGATGGGGCTTTTGCCGAATATGTGAAAGTCCCGGCAGGGGAGGTCTTCCCCATCGACTGCGACTGGTCGGATGCGGAACTGGCGACAATACCCTGTGCCTATGGCACGGCGGAAAACATGCTGCATCGCGCGGGTGTCACCGACCGGGATCACGTGTTGGTAACCGGCGCATCGGGCGGTGTCGGCTCGGCCACGGTACAACTCGCGAAGCGCCGCGGCGCCCGGGTTACCGCAATCGCTGGCAGCACCAAGGCCGATGCCGTGCGCGAAATCGGGGCGGATCAAGTGCTGGATCGAAACACTGATGTGATCGCGGCCCTTGGTTCGGAATGCGTTGATGTCGTCGTCGACAATGTTGCCGGGCCCGGTTTCCCCGCAATGCTGAAACTGCTTAGGCGCGGCGGGCGCTACGTATCCTCCGGCGCCATCGCGGGCCCCATGGTCAACCTCGACATGCGGGATATGTATCTCAAAGACATTAATCTGATCGGCTGCACGGCCTGGGACGCGCCGGTTTTCCCGGACCTGGTCGGGTATATCGAACGGGGAGAAATCCGGCCTTTACTAGCGCAAACCTATCCACTGGCCGACATAGCGGAAGCGCAAAGCGTCTTTATGGAGAAGAACCATTTCGGCAATTTCGTCCTCATACCACCCTCTTCCGGCTAAGCACGAAAGAGGACACTTCAGGATCGCATGCCGTGGAAAAACATGAAGCAGACGGGATAACAGACTTCGCGCAATCCATACGACAGAAGCCATCATACTCCGCTAGGCAGACTGAAATGGGTTAGAAGTCGTAACAGCGCCCGGCTTTTTCCCAATCGCCATAGCGGGTAGGCTCCAGCCCCTTGGGACCCCCGACTTCCTTTTCAACCTCACCTTTTGCTTCAGCTTCGGCCCGCCATTTCGCTCCGGCGCGCTCGGCTTCAAACTCTGCAATACGGCGCGAATCAGTGCCTGGCGGCAACGCTTCCGCATCATCCGATGTTTGCGCTTTCCCAGCGCCCGCAGACGGTGGTTTCGGGTTGCCTGTCAGTCGGCTTTTAAATTTATCCATCAAGCTCATAGGATAAGAATATGGTGAATATCCAACCATTCGGCAAGTTCTTGAAACTTGCCCGCATGAACCGCATTTAAAGAGCGGTACTCATACCCGACACAACACATGAACGACGGAGGCACTGCGAAAGATGAACTCGGCAAAAACAGCAATTCTGATGGCTGGATTGGCGGCGTTCTTCGTTGGCTGCGGCTATATGCTCGGTGGCGAGATGGGGATGATCATCGCGCTGGCTTTCGCCGGTATTGGCAATGTCATCGCCTATTGGAATTCCGACAAGATCGTGTTGCGCATGCATGGCGCCCGCGAAGTCACCGCCCGCACGGCGCCGGAATATTATGGTATTGTCGAGCAGCTCGCCCATCGCGCCGAATTGCCCATGCCGAAGGTCTATGTGATGGAGAACCCGCAGCCCAACGCCTTTGCGACGGGCCGGAACCCCGAGAACGCAGCGGTCGCGGCGACAACCGGCCTGCTTCAGCGCTTATCGGCGGAGGAAATCGCCGGCGTGATGGCGCATGAGCTGGCGCATGTGAAGAACCGCGACACCCTGACCATGACCATCACCGCGACCATCGCAGGCGCAATCTCAGCGCTGGCCAACATTGCGATGTTCACACAGATGTTTGGCGGCAGCGATAATCGCAACAATCCCTTCGGCATGATCGGCGTCCTGTTAGTGATGATCGTGGGTCCGATGGCGGCGATGCTGGTCCAGATGGCGATTTCCCGCGCGCGCGAGTTTGAAGCCGACCGGATCGGGGCAGAGATTTGCGGCCACCCGCTCTGGCTCGCCTCAGCACTGGATAAACTACAGCGCGGCGCGGCGGCCATCGATAACCCCGCCGCAGAAAACAACCCTGCGACCGCGCATATGTTCATCGTGAACCCGCTCCATGCCCGTAAGATCGACGGCTTGTTCTCAACCCACCCCAATATGGCAGAACGAATCCGCCGCCTAGAAGCCATGGCAGGCCTCACCCCAGCCCCGGCTGCTGGCCCTTGGGGATAAAACAGAGTTTTCCGGCAGCAGATGATTGCGGGCTTGGCGCGACATCGCTAAAAGGCGCCATGGCTCAACATCCGAAACGACCACCGTCCAAGTCAAGAAAGCCCGCAAGGGCAAATCTTCCGGCAAAACCGAAGCCGCGTGCCGCCGGTCTGCCGGCGCGGCAGGTTGCCTTTGGCCTGTTGGAGCGAATCCTCGGTCATAAGCGATCACTGGATGAAGCCTTGGCTGATGAGGCACGAGCTGTCGCCGAGCTTGAGGCTCGGGACCGTGGCTTTGCGCTGTTGCTGACCCGTACGGTGCTGCGACGCATGGGGCAGCTTGATGCCTTGATCGATCGCTATCTGGACAAAGATCCGGGTGGGGCGAGGGGCCGTGCCCTGCGAACCTTGTTGCGGATCGGTCTGGCGCAGCTTGTGTTTCTGGGCACACCGCCGCATGCCGCCGTCGATGGCAGCGTGCGCTTGGCCGCCTTTCGCAAACTCGGTGCCTTCCGGGGGCTGATCAATGCCGTCCTGCGACGGGCGGCGGGAGAAGCCGGCACGCTGGCCCAGGATCAAGACGCCGCGCGCCTTAACTGCCCTGCCTGGCTGTGGCGCAGTTGGGAGAATGCCCATGGCGCGCCCGCAGCCCGCGCCATCGCCGAATCACTGCTGAGCGAACCGCCGCTTGATCTAACCCTGAAGCCAGAGTTGGACGCAACAGAATGGGCCGAACGGATGGACGCGACCTGGATCGCGCCATCGACACTGCGCCTGAGCCATGCCGGGGATGTCCGCGCCCTGCCGGGCTATGACGACGGGGCGTGGTGGGTCCAGGATTTGGCCGCCAGCATGCCGGTTCACTTGCTGGGGCCGGTTAAGGGTCGGCGTGTGTTGGACCTATGCGCGGCGCCCGGTGGCAAGACCGCCCGACTGGCAGCGCTGGGGGCGGAGGTGACGGCAATGGACCGATCCGCCGCACGCCTTACCCGGCTGGAAGAAAACATGACGCGCCTCGGGCTGTCAGCAACCGTTGTTACGGCAGACGCCACCACCTGGACACCGCCCGATGGCATCCTGTTCGATGCCATTCTGATCGATGCCCCTTGCAGCGGAACCGGCACCATTCGTCGTCACCCCGATCTCGGGCGCCTCAAATCGTCGGAAGATGTCACGCGCCTGTCAGCCTTACAGGATCGTTTGATCGACGCAGGTCTCACCCTTCTGGCGCCCGGCGGCAGGTTGGTCTTCGCCACCTGCTCGCTTGAGCCGGAAGAAGGCGAAGATCGCATCAGGGCACTTCTGGAACGCAATCCGGACGTCAAGGTTGTCCCACCCGGCCCAACCGGCCCACCCGACAACGACTGTCCAAGCGTCTTCCGCGAAGGCGTGACTGCAGACGGCTGGGTTCGGTTGATGCCGCATTATCAGGCAGAGGCGGGCGGTATGGACGGGTTCTTCGCCGCCGCTATCGAACGGATCACTTAGAGCTTCGCTTCAATCGCGTCCCAAATCTGCGCTTCCAGTGAAACCCCATCGAAACGCCCGACTTCCTGCAAGCCGGTGGGGGAGGTCACATTGATCTCCGTCAGCAAGCCGCCGATGACATCAATCCCGACAAAGATCAGACCGCGTTCCTTCAGCAAGGGGCCGATGGCGGCGCAAATATCCATCTCCCGCGATGTAATCTCCGATTTCTCGGGCCGCCCGCCGACATGCATGTTCGAACGTGCTTCCCCGGCAGCAGGAACGCGGTTGATCGCGCCCGCCGCCTCACCATCGACCAGGATGATGCGCTTATCGCCTTCCCGCACCTCCGGCAGGTAGCGCTGGACCATGACCGGTTCGCGGCTCTGGCCCAGAAACATCTCCAGAAGCGAATTCAGATTGCTGTCACCCGGCTTCAAGTGGAAGACCCCCGCACCGCCATTACCAAAAAGCGGTTTGACGATGATGTCCTTGTGATCGGCCCGAAACTCTTTGATCTCGTCAACATCCCGGGTGATCAGGGTTTCCGGCATTAATTCAGGGAACTGGGTCACCAGCAGCTTTTCTGGCGCATTGCGGACATGATTTGGATCATTCACCACCAGGGTTTCCGGATGAACCAGCTCCAGTATATGGGTGGCGGTGATATAGGACATATCGAAAGGCGGATCCTGACGCATCAGAACCACATCGACATCTTTCAGATCGATCTTCTCCTGTGCGCCCAGGGTGAAGTGGTTGCCAACCTCCCGACGCAATTCCATCGGTTCCATCTTTGCCGTCACGCGGCCATCCCGATAACTGAGATCATCAGGACCATAGTGCAGCAGGGAGAACCCGCGTCGCTGGGCTTCCAGCCCCAGCACAAAAGTCGAATCGCCGGCAATATCGATGCTGGCGACATGATCCATCTGGATGGCTACGGTCTTCGTCATGATTAGATCCAAACTGTCTGCAAGAGGAACGGTAGGTCAGTTCACACGGGATTTCAGATCGGCGACCAGATCGGCAGCTTCCTGTCTGGCGGCTTCCGATGTTTCCCGATCCATATAGTGTTCCAAGGCTCGTATCGCGGCTTTTACTTTCCCAACCTTGGCATTGACCAACCCTGATTCCCGCCACAACACAGCATCATCAGGTGATAGGGTCAGCATCCCATCAAGGACATCCGCCGCGCCATCATAGTCGCGTTGCCGGATCAGCCTGACCTTGATGTTGTTTTGCAGGCGGAGCAGGACATCGCGATCCGGGACCGGGCTGTAATGGGCCGGCGAGAGTTCTGCATCAGCACCGCTCATTGCCTTAAGAAGCGCACGAAGGGCCGGGGCATCCAACACGGCCCCTTCATGAAAAGGATCCGCAATCACCCATTGCCCATCCCGGCCGATCCTGATCAGGAAGTGCCCCGGGAACGCGAGGCCTTCCACCTGCCAGCCCTGTGCCCGCCCGACATGCATGTAAAGGATCGACAAGGCGACCGGCAGCCCCTTGCGGCGATCGATCACTCTGGCGAGATCCGCGTTGTCCAAATCGTCGTAATCCTCAGCGTCGCCAGAATATCCATTGAGGCCGAGCAACACATGGTTGAGCGCAGAGAGACCGCGTTCCGCCGGCAATCCGCTTGCACCCAGTTCAGCATCCTGACGACTGACCGCTTCGGCAACCTGCTCACAAAGTCGGTCGAGATGCGCCATGATCGGTGCCGCAACCCGTTTGCGATCCCTTAGCAAAGAGAAAGCCAGCGCACCCTCAACAATATCCAAGGGGGTTTCGCCATGTTCAGCCAGGGCCTGTAATGTCGGGATCGCTTCCATGGGGATCGGTTCGGCCTCTATTCTGCGGCTTGGGTGTCGGTTGCAGTGTCTGGGTTGTCTTCCTCCGACGTTCCCGCTTTTTCCGCAGCCTCTTCCGCCGCTTCCCGCTCTGCGCGGTCTTTTTCCAGCTGTGCGATGATCTGGGTCCGTTTCGGATCATCTTTCATCAGCACATGACGGACGATCCGACGGACACGGGGAATGTTTCGCGCATGTGCTTCGATCCGGTCAACTTCTGCCGGACTTTGACCAATCCCGAAAAGATAGATCGTCCCATCTACCACTTCGATTGAATAGTTGATCGCCTTGATCGCCTTATCAAAAGTAATCGTAGAACGCAGTTCGGCGGCGATTTTCAGATCATGGGATGTGTCGACAATCCCGACTGTCTCACCTAAACGGATTTCATTGATCACATCTGCAACGCCGGTGTTCCGCCAGGCCTCCTGCACGGCCTGGAGGCGGTTCTCCTGCGTGTTGGTGATGCCAGTCAGAAGAACCCGACCCTCAATCACCTCGACGCTCAATTCACGGAAGGCCTCCAGATCATAGTCGAAGAGCTTCTTGCCGATTTCCAACTCCGTCGCCTTGTCCCGCGCAGCTTGCGCAATTCCCCGCTCTTCCAGCGCCGCAGTTCCGGCAAGGGCGCCCGCCCCCACCACAACACCAATTGGCGTACAACCGCTTCCACCGACCGCAACTCCGGCCAGCAGGAAAATGAGGGCGAAAGATCTGATGTATGGTTTCAGAAGGGACATGGGGTTTCTTCATCCAGTGAGGTTGAGGCTAAAGGTAAGGTCGCAAACACCATGCCGCAATGGTTCACCCGCGTTGGCGCGGCATGATTTTTTATCACGCCACACGTCATTGTATCCAGGCACGCTCCAAATCGTCGGCTAGGCTGTCGCGATTGGCCCGCAACTGGGTGAAAATGCGCGCAATCTCTGAACGTGCAGCATTCACGTCGGCCTCCGGAAGCGGCGCAGTTTCCGTGTACAATTTCGCTTCAAAGTCATCAAGGAATGCATCCCCCAGCAACGCCACAACAACATCCAAGTTTCGGCGCATCAGCGTTTGAAACGCCGGATCCACCCCAAGCTTCCGCCACATCACGGCGCGAAGGATCGGCGTCTGGCCCGGCGGATAACCAAGATAGCGCGGATAGTTCTCTGGCGAAGTTTCAGGCGAAGTTTCCGGAAAAGCGCCCTCCATGTCCCAGGCGACATAGCGCCATTTCGCCCCCGGGTCCCGCTGGTCGAGCATGATGAGGCCTTGGAAAGGGTCTTGCGTGCGTGTCAGCAAGGTCAGCAGATACTGCCGGGCGAGCCCTTCCATATCGATCAACGGGGCAACCTCCCCCAGCGTCAGGCTCGCCACGTGGTTAACCCGCTCCTCCAGAGCAACGTAAAGCGTGCCGCGCCCCCGCCGACCGCCACCTTTCAACCGCCGGAAAATAAAGTCACGGTGGCCGAAATGCCTGTCGAACCAGTCCACGCTCAGATGTTCCATCAACAAGGTGCTCGATCGTTCTTCACCCAGCAAGCTTGTCGAGGCAAACCGCGCCTTGGGTGCCAGAACACCAAGCCGCTCCGCAAGGGCTAGGGCAACACGATTGCGCAGGCCCGAGATGACACCGGTTTTCGCAACAAGGCGGTCGAGGCTGACAGTGCCCGCATCCCAGATATTTGATGCCAGGGGAGGAGCTGCATCATATGCATTTCGGAAATAGAGTCTGAAATCACCCGGCCCTTGAAGGCCTGTGCTTTCCGCTTGAGCAAGCTCCCGACCCGTCCCGCCATGCACGCGATAACCGGCCCGCGTTTCCACAATCAGGTCGCCATCACGATAAAAGCGGGCGACTGCCGGCCTTTCCCAAGCATCCCCTTTTGCCGCTAAGTGAGTCCAGAGACCATCCGGACCTGTCAGGTCTTCAACATCGAGCCAAACGGCAAGATGCAGACCGTCTGGCACATCATGCGTCGGCCAATCCGGGGTGGGAAAACGGGCGGACAGCGCATCCCGGCGCTCCGATTGCGTGCGTGCTGCCAATTGGTTTTCCAGCGCATCGAACCAGGCATAGCGCCGATACTGCGCCAGAGCGCGGCCGAACTCGCTCCCAGACCACGCCTCGGACGGTACGGGATCCAACCGGCCTTCCAACATAGTCGCAGCGGCAACCCCCAACCCGCCGACAAGCAACGCCATCACCGTCTTAAAACGACGGCGACGGTTGGCATCGGGGCCTGTCAGGTCAGAGGACGCCGGGGCGGTTGAGATAGACATGCAACTCGCCACCGGGATTGGCGCTCTCCATTGCCGCTTCAAGAGCGGCAGCGTGTTTGTCGGACAATCGTGCGACTGCATAAGTCATGGTCGTGCCGTTTCCGGTACGTGCCAGACTGTTCAAGCGGCCACTGGGAAGCGTGTCTTCTATCGCGGCCCGCACCGTTTCCAACTGCGCTGCATCAGCACCCGCCGGCAGGGAAACAGTTACAAAGGCATCCTGCATAGCATCCCGCAGCGGCCATGGCGCATAGCGAAGTAGCAGCAGCGCCGCCGTTGCCATAGCCAACAGGATCGCCAGGAACTTCACATTGGCTGTCGCCGTCGCGATGGCTGCTGCAATCAACAGCATCAGGAACCCGATTTCCTCCGGCTCCTTGATCGGTGTCCGGAAGCGTACAATCGATAATGCCCCCAGAAGACCGAGAGACAGAGGCAACGAGAACTGAATCGCCACGAATAGCGTCGTCACGGACAAGCCTAAAAGCGGGAAGACCCGATGCAGCTGCGTCCCGGTCGCCCGATTCTGATAGAAGGCCATGTAAAGGCCCGAGATATAGAGAGACGAGGCCAGCGAAACCAGCATCAGGACCAGAAAGCCCTTACCGCCAACTGCCACAAGCTCGTTGGACCGGAAGGTCTGCAACTGCGTCAGGGCATCGGCCAGAAAACCTTGATCCATTCTATGTCCGACTCTTTTATCTCGAAGAAACTTCGTTGGTTAGAAAACGCGATCTAGAGAATCGCCCGATTCGAGGCTGCCAGCCAACCAGCAAGATACTTTGAGTATGCCCGGCGCCGAGCGCCGAATTGTATCACAGGATAAAGCGATGGCGGCAATCGGTCGATCTCCCCTTTCGCCTCGAACACTGCGACCGGCAACAGAGCCGGTTGCGCTGTGGGCATCATCTCTGGATTGACCGCCGAAACCCGGATTTCACAATCGAGGTTCAAGCGAAGGCCAAGAGTAGGCTCTATGAACCGGCGCCGGTGATAGGAAATTGTGAGGGCTGGATACATCGGCCCTGCCGGTGTCAGTCCAAGCTCAGCAGCGAAGCTGGGAACAGAATGCCAGGCAGGATCATCCAGCCTGCGTGATGCCAATTCAGGCGGTGTTACGGGGTAGGCCCGCCGTTGCTTCGTCCGCGCCGCGCCGATCTTTCGCTTTACCTCGACAAATCCGGTGCCCGATGCGCTCGGATCGTACCAACGCACCCGCAGTTTACTCTTCAGATAGTCGCTATTCACCTTCTCGCGCAGATGCCGCCAATCGGGCGTGTCAAAATACACACTGTTAACCGGACCCTCTCCATGCGGGCGTTCCGGTTCACAATGGTTGCGCAGCCATTCCAGCAGGAGAGGGGCGCGTTCCGGCGCCAAGGCAAATTTCAGCTCCCGCACCAGGACCTTCACGGCTCTTGCTCCGCACGCCGCAACCCTTGTGTTAGGCAGCCCGCCAACAGCAGAACAGCCAACCACCAACCCTGCCAGATCCCAAAGCTCAAAGAGGCAAGGACAATGCCGCCCGCAAGGACAGGAACGGCATGGGGTTCAGACCGTCGCGATACTAGCCAAATGGCTCTCCCCAAAATTACCAACAAAAGAACAACGCCGACCAACCCAAGTTCCAACCATACTTGTAAGGCAGCATTGTGTGGATGCAGCCGCAAAAACTTTAGTCGGTAATCATTCTTCAGCCTGATTTCCATCCGTTTCAAAACATCAGGAAGAACCTCATCCCTCGGCAAACCCAGATCCGCCGGCACAATTGGATCCTGCCCGCCGGGAATGCGTCTGGATGCATCAAGCCCCCATCCCGTGAAGGGCTTTTCCAGGGCGCGATCCGCCGCAAAGCCCCAAATCTTCAACCGGTGCATCAATGAATAGCCGCCACGCTGGGCCATGGGGGCATCCTTGTGCACGAGATGACGTAAGACATCCGGGGAGTCCAAACGCGATGCAATAAATGGCGCAGAAAGGGCCAAAAGGATGGCAGCAGTGATCATGACCAACATCATCCGTCGCGCACCAATCAGGAGAGCGACCGGAACCGCGACAACAGCCGTCAGGAAGGCCAGCTTCGCGGCGCCATTTGGAATAACAGAAAGCGCCAGCGCGATCATGCCGGCGGCAGTCAGGAACCACGCCGTCTTTCTGCGCCATCCCGTCAGGTCACCCCCTATGCCGGCCCATAACACCAGCGGCCAGACCAGGAGCACCGCCGCCGGTGCGGTCCGGGAATATTCCAATCTTTGCTCCAGAACCGTGCGCGGATGGAAGCGCTCCAACCCCAGCAGTGCTTCAATACCTTCCCGTATCGCGCCGCCAGAGACGATCTCTATGCCCAAAAAAACCGCGCCCAAAAAAAGCCCAATCAAGGCGCCTTTCTGAACGCGTCTAGAGCCAAACGCATGTCCACACAATATCGCAAAGCCAAGGGTCGCAAGCGCCAATAATGCCAATCGCAACGCCAGTTTTAGGGAGGCGCCACTATCCAGCGACCACAATGCGCTCAACGCGGCATAGGCGACAAACAGGACAAGTAAAGCAACGAGCGGCCTATCCCATTCGGTCGGCCAGTGTGAGTGCCCTCCCATTGCCCGCACGCGACAAGCATGACTGATGAGCCCAATGATGCCACCAACCGCCAGAAAATAGGGAATCTGGATCGGCGCCATCACGGCCATTGTCGGCAGCAGCACGAAAAGCACCGCCAGCACTTTCCCGGCAAGACTGTTACTGGGCTCCATAGGACAACAAACTCCGGTAAGGATGGAGCCCAATCCATAACCTGCTTTGCGGCGCGCGCCAATGGTGGGACTACTGACACTCCCCTGTCAGTATGGCTATGATATATACATATCCGAACATCTTGGGAGCCCACCATGCGCCGCGCCGACCGGCTATTCGAAATCATCCAACTCTTGCGCCGCCACAAGCTGCTGCGGGCGCAAGATCTGGCGGAGAAGCTGGAGGTTTCGGACCGTACCATTTATCGCGACATCCGCGATCTGATGGCGACCGGTGTCCCGATCGAGGGGGAGGCCGGGGTCGGTTATGTCTTACGCAAAGGCTATGATCTGCCGCCATTGATGTTTCGCGCCGATGAGGTCGAGGCTTTGACCCTTGGCGCCCGCATTATCGAAAGCTGGGCCGATCCGGAGCTTGCCGAGGCCGCCGCAAGTGCGCTTTCGAAGATCGAAGCTGTCATCCCGGATTCACTGCGCCGACGCATGACGGACATGACCCTGATCGCGCCTGAGGCCCATTGGTCAGAACCGATTACAATTGACGCTGCTGAGGTTCGTCGGGCCGTCCGCAACCGGGTAAAGCTCCGGATCGACTATCGCGATGCCGATAACAAACAATCCGAACGCGTGGTTCGCCCTCTGGCCATCGCCTTCTTCGGGCCGGTCTGGCTCATGGTCACCTGGTGCGAGCTGAGGCGCGACTTCCGAAACTTCCGGCTGGACCGGATCGCCGCGATGACATCGATGGACGAAACCTTCCGCGACGAGCCGGGCCGGTCGCTGCGGGACTATCTGGCGGCCACCAAACCGGATGGAAGAGGCGGCTGCTAGAGATGGTTGCTAGAAACGGGCCCGCTGACCTGCAACTTCGTTTCAATACCCACACCCTATTCAATTAGAGAAAACAATGTCAGACCTATCCGAATACCGCGCACGCTCAGGCACCTTGATTCCCGTCTGGACCATAGAGGTACAAACCCTGCCCGAGGATACCGACCGGATCCTTGATGAAGTCCTGAAAGTTTATCCGCTTGGCTATGGCCGCTATGAGCGCAATGCCAGCATCTCTGCTGTCGGGAAAGAAACCGCACAGCCGAAAGAGGGGTCGACAACTACAACGCATGTTGATGGTTTCACAGCAGGTCAAACAGAAACCTATCCGATGGTTGAGCTTAAGTTTTCACTGGACCGCGATCTGAGCACACTCGGCGCCGTGATGGACGCCATACTTCGCGTCCATCACTACGAAGAGCCTGTGATCTTCGTTCGGGAAGATTTCGTCAGTCGCGCCGCTTACAACCCAAACAGCGATAACCCGCATCGCTGGTGGAACAATGGTCGCGGTTTGCCGGCCAGAATAAACGATTAATCTCTGAAAGGAATGCATGATGACCGACAACAACTTGGCAGATATTCGCGCCTATTTCGAAACACATATGCTGAGCGAGGAAGTAACAGCTGAAAAATCCGGCGTCACTGTCGAGCAGTTATTGACGCTGGTTTCCTGGCGCTGCATCCCACCGCATACCCATAAGATAGAGATGTCCGCCTCTGTCTCCGGTTGTTTTGGGCGGTTCTCCTATCCTGCGGAGACCCAGCGTTTCTATCATCCGTCCGTCATAGACTGGGTGGCACATGCAATGCCATTGCTGGACGCAATGTCGGTCCATGACGCAGCAGAAGCCATCCGTGCCCAGTTTTTCGACGACTTCATTGCAGCCCTTGATGGAGCAGCAACACCTTGGGCGGGGTTATCCGCTGAGCAGGGGGCGGCCTATGCATGGGCCTATGTTATCGATGGCACCTGGGGGGCCTGCCTGAAGACCATCGATATCCCGTCAATGCTCGCAAAGGAATATGCGCGCGTCGTGTTTCGAGAGGTCGCGGCCTTACCAGAGGGCGCCGCTCTCACCCCCGATATGATGCATCGGCTCGGCAAGGCAATTGCCGGTTACGAAGCGGTCGCCCAAGACTTCGCGCCGCATGAACGGCCCTTAAGTTCCAAATCCGTTGAATATGACATCGCGAAGGCACGCCTTATCAGCGTGTCACGACAGGCGTTGGATGCGGCGTAGTAACCCCTTACCCCGCATCCGCCTTTTCAATCAGGTCCAAGATTTCCGCTGCTGCGACAGGGATATTGGTGCCGGGGCCATAGATTGCCGCCGCGCCGGCGCTCATCAGGAACTCATAGTCCTGCGGCGGGATGACACCGCCGCAGACGACCATGATATCGCCGGCCCCTTCGGCCTTCAGCGCATCAATCAACTGCGGGACGAGCGTCTTGTGACCGGCGGCTTGCGAGGAAACGCCGATGACATGGACATCGGCTTCGATCGCCTGATTGGCCGCTTCCTCCGGCGTTTGGAACAAAGGCCCGATATCGACATCAAAGCCGATATCCGCAAAGGCGGTGGCGATAACTTTAGCACCCCGGTCATGGCCATCTTGCCCCATCTTCACCACCAACATACGGGGGCGGCGTCCCTGGCGTTCCGCAAAAGCCGCGACATCATCGCGGATCTTCTGGAAGCCTTCATCACCATCATAGGCAGAGCCGTAAACCCCACTCACGGAACGCACCACGGCGCGATGACGGGTAAACACTTTCTCAAGCGCATCTGAAATCTCCCCAACCGTCGCGCGGGCCCGGGTTGCATCAACGCTGAGGTCGAGCAGGTTTCCCTGACCGCTTTCCGCTGCTGCAGCCAACGCCGCCAAGGCCGCGTCACAGGCAGCCTGATCGCGGGTCGCGCGAATCTTTTCGAGCCGCGCAATCTGTCCTTCGCGAACCGCCTGATTGTCGATATCCAGAACATCGACCGTTTCTCTATCGTCACGCTGATACTTGTTCACACCGACGATGACATCTTCCCCACGATCAATGCGTGCCTGACGCAGGGCAGCGGCCTTTTCGATCTGAAGCTTGGGCCACCCTTGTTCCACCGCTTTGGTCATACCGCCCATGCCTTCAACTTCGTCAATCAAGGTCATGGCGGCCTTCATCAACTCATCCGTCAGGCTTTCGACATAGTAAGATCCGGCGAGCGGATCGACTGTGCGGGTGATCCCGGATTCCTCCTGCAGGACAAGCTGGGTGTTCCGGGCAATGCGCGCTGAAAACGCCGTCGGCAAACCGATGGCCTCATCGAAAGCGTTGGTGTGCAGCGACTGTGTGCCCCCCAATGCCGCCGCCATGGCTTCCACCGTGGTGCGTACGACATTGTTGTAGGGATCCTGTTCCGTCAGCGACCAACCGGAAGTCTGGCAATGGGTCCGCAACATCAAGGAACGCGGGTCCTTGGGCTGAAAGTGCTTCTGCATCAATTCCGCCCAAAGGGTTCTGGCGGCGCGCAGTTTGGCAACCTCCATGAAGAAATTCATCCCGATGCAGAAGAAGAAACTGAGGCGGGGCGCGAACGCATCCACATCAAGCCCTTTGGCCTGCGCCGCCCGGACATATTCCAACCCGTCAGCGATGGTAAAGGCCAGTTCCTGCGCCAGATTGGCCCCGGCTTCCTGCATATGATAGCCGGAAATCGAGATCGAGTTGAATTTCGGCATCTCCTGCGCGGTGTATTCGATGATATCAGCAACAATCCGCATCGACGGTTCAGGCGGATAGATATAGGTGTTGCGAACCATGAATTCCTTCAGCACGTCATTCTGGATGGTGCCGCTCAGCTTCTCCCGCGGGACGCCTTGTTCCTCACCCGCAACAATGAACCCTGCAAGGACGGGCAGAACAGCGCCGTTCATGGTCATTGAAACCGACATTTGATCCAGCGGGATGCCATCGAACAGGATCTTCATATCCTCGACACTGTCGATCGCAACGCCAGCCTTGCCGACATCGCCTTCGACACGCGGGTGGTCGCTGTCATAGCCCCGGTGTGTGGCCAGATCGAACGCAATCGAAAGCCCTTTTTGCCCGGCTGCCAAATTGGCGCGATAGAAGGCGTTGGATTCTTCTGCTGTCGAGAAACCGGCATATTGCCGGAGCGTCCAGGGGCGCTGGGTATACATGGTCGCCCGAGGCCCACGCGTGAACGGGGCGGCACCCGGCATAGAATTGACGTGATCAAGCCCGGTCAGATCATCAGCCGTATAAAGCGGCTTGATCGCAATCCCCTCCGGCGAGGTCCAGGTCAGGTCGTCCGCAGACCGGCCCTTTGTTTCTTTTTCAACCTGTGCCTTCCAGGCATCTTGTGCGCCATCGACCATCGTCAACGCCTCCCTCGCTATTTATTGCATCGCGGAACATAGCGGTTACGGCAAGTGGAGGCCAACAACTATCGCCCCGCTAACACTGTTCGTCGTCTATAGAGGGACAAAAAGTCACGCGTTGGATCGGGGCCCATCTTCCTTGACGAGACGTGCCCGATCGAGGGGGCGTAGCTTGTTGTGGGAAATGATGCCGCGGATCAGGCCCACATATTCCATGCCTTTTTCCGAATAGGCTTCAAGCCCCTCTGCCAGATGCGCACCGTTGAGACGGGCGCCCTGGGCACGAAGCTCAGCACGGATGGCCCGCAGCTTTCGGTAGGCACGGTGGGTGTTCAGGTTCTTTATATAGGCAGCGACGGCTTCCAATGGTGTCTCGAAAGCTTTGATTTTATGGGTTTTTCCTTCCTGCCGATCATCGGGAATAATCCCCTTTGCCGCATCACCCCAAACCCATTGGCCGAATAACGCATTGCCTTCCCGGGCGAAGCGGGAGGTTCCCCAGCCGCTTTCGACAGCCGCCTGAGCCAAAGCCAATGACGGCGGCACAACATCCACTTTGAGCAGCAAGGCCTTAAAGTCGTTGGGTTCGGTCTTATAGGCTTCCGCCATCTTGCCGAGCCAGATCTTGTCAGCCCCGATGATTTCCTTGCCGGAAGCCGATTCCGCCAGCAGTTCCATGATCCGCTTGCGTTGCTCCATCAAGCGTTCATTCGTCGTCAGGACCAGGGGCAAAACCATGCGCAGGAACAGGGCTTTCTTTCGCCCAACCTCCTGCACGTCAGGCAGATCATGTGGCACGGCAGCGGGCAGGATGCGCGGTACTTCGGATTGTTGAGCGCGCACGCTTTTCAAATCATACCCAAGACCGTCAAACTCGCTTTCCAGCATTGCCACGGTCAATAATGCCTCTGTGCCCGAAGGCGCTTGTTCCGCTGGCGGAGGTAGCGGGGCTTCAGGCGGCGGCGCCTTCGCGAGCGTCTCCCCAACTTCAACCCGATCCTCAATGGCAGGCATCGCCATGTCGGCGCTGGGACGCTCGCCACGCGGCGCGGCGCTTTCGATCAACCAGATAGAGCCCGCCCCCAGGACGAAGCCAACCAGGAACAAGCCGATTCGACCGCCCGCATACTGAATAGAAAATTCTCGTATCCGCGCGATGGTGCTGGAATCACGCTTCTTTCCCTCGGAAGGGGCGGCGGTTTCCTCCGCCTCAGTCTCGTGTGCTTGGCCTTTGGACGTCATTCATCTTGCCGGTCCACACCGCTATCATTCACGCCACGTAAGCGCATGAATGACTTCGCTAACAATTGGGACCCGCCTGCCTTGCTTGAGGCTTACCAGTCCAACGGTGCTTACCCGATCCCCATGACTGTTGGAACTTGGGCCTTAACAGCCCCTACCCGTTCCTTATCGTTTCTGTCCAATCCCACGATACTTGCCTAAGGCTCAATTGAGCTGAAGACGAACCATCACGAGACCCTCTAATGCCAGGGTAACAAACCGTCGGTATGAACTGCCGCCGGTGCGATTTCATAACACAAAAAATCCGAAGGGCGAAGCCCTTCCCGATCATTTCAACCGGGCGGGGCGTTATCCTGCCGCGCGAACTTCAACCACTTCCGGAATATAGTGCCGTAACATATTCTCAATGCCCATTTTCAAGGTCGCGGTAGAGCTTGGGCAACCGGCGCATGCGCCGCGCATCGATAAAAAGACAACGCCTTTTTCGAACCCGTGGAAGACAATATCACCACCATCTTGCGCCACGGCAGGACGCACGCGCGTATCCAAAAGCTCCTTAATTTGGGAGACGATAACACCGTCTTCTTCGCTACTGGATTGGGCGGCTTCTCCAGCATCGGTCACGCCGGCATTCATGATCGGGCGATTGGCCGTCAGATGCTGCATAATGACACCCAGGATCGCCGGCTTCATGACATACCATTCGGCATCAGCATTCTTGGTGACAGTGATAAAGTCACCGCCCAAGAAAATCGCTTCGACCCCTTCAACAGCAAACAGTGCCGCAGCAAGAGGTGAGCGTTCTTCCGCGTCCTCCTGATTCGGGAAATCCGCTGTGCCGGACCCACCCATGACATCGCGTCCGGGCAGGAATTTAAGCGTCGCCGGATTTGGCGTCTGTTCCGTCTGAATGAACATCGTTTCGATCCTTGTTTACATCAACGCGCGATCCGCAATCGCGCGAACATCCTCGTACCAAAATGGGCTTTTATAAGTTGAAGGCAAAATGGGGCCGCAGGCCCTCCTAATCAAGTCCCTCAATAGTCGGTCAGGAATCTGCCCAGATCAGGCGAGTTGCTCAACCTCTTCAAGCGATAAGGTGCCGGGGACGATCGTGAACGGTGTCCGCAGTCGGCCCGCGCCCTTGCCCAGAATGAAACTGATGATCGGACCGGGTCCATCGCCATTAGCGCTCGCTGCCAAGACAACGATGGAAATAGAGCGATCTTCCCCCAAGAGGTTGAAGAGCTCTTCGGCGCGGTTTCCCTCGCGAATATGGACGGTGGGAGGAGAGCCGGCAACGGCCTCCGCCTCTCCACTGAAGCCTCGCATCAGGCTTTCCGCAGCATCACGGCGTTCCTGCTGCATCAATTCGCCAACACCAACCCAGTGCTGGAATTCTGCCGGTTCCATGACATGCAACAGGGCGACGCGTCCTCCTGTGTTCCGAGCACGCAAACAGGCGAAATGCAGGGCAACGGGCATTTCCTCACTGTCATCCACGACGACAAGGAATGTCCGGGACGCCGCCGGTGACATATCTGGGTCGTCATTCTCTGGCGCATCGAATGTCGGACTATCGGATAACATGAGCTCTCCCTTTTCTCATTGCCGATGGGGAAGTCTAGCAGCAAGTTGGGCGGGCTCAAAACGCTTCTCGCAAGCCCTTGGTTTGAGTGGGGGAATCCGGAAAACTGATGTCTGCCGAACAGCGTAAAGACACCAAATACGCAAACCTTACCGATGGTCGCGAAGAACCCGGCCAGCCAGATAAAGCGAACCGCAGATCATCAAACGGCCAGGTTCCGTTCCGCCTGCCTTGGCGAGGGCTTCGGAAAGCCCCCGGGCTGTATCGGCATGATGCCCGACCGACCGAGCCGCTTCCGCCAGCTCTTCGGCAGGAATGGCGTTTTCCTCTCCCGGTATTGCCAAGGCCGTCAGACTGTCGGCAACGGTGGCCAGGGGGGCGAGGAACTGATCGGCGGCTTTACTATTCAACATCCCGCAAATCAGATGCAGTGGTTTGGGCTTGCGGCCCGCAGCCACATCCAGTTCGCGCCAACGCTTTGCCTCAGTCGCCAGAATTTCACCGGCGGCCTGATTGTGACCGCCATCAAGCCAGACCTCCCACCCAGGAAGATTGTCCAGCGCCGGGCCGGCGGTAAGCTGCTGCAGGCGCGCTGGCCATTCCGCCCGCGCCAAACCATCGACAAAGGCTGCGTCATCCAGTGCAAGACCGGCTTGCCGCAGCTTGATCGCCGCCGCAAGCGCTGTTGCCGCATTGCCCCGCTGATGCGCTCCGCCCAAAGCGATCCCGGGAATAGTGCCGGACCAATCAGCGCTTTCAAAGGTAAATCCATCTTCCGATGGTACAAAGGTCCATTCCCGATCATGCCGAAACTGAAGGGCGCCAACGGCATCCGCCGTCGCACCCAAGACAGCATCAACCTCGGGGACCTGCGGTGCCGTAATCGCAGGGACATTATGCTTTTGGATCGCTGCTTTCTCTGCTGCGATAACCGGTAGGCTGTCCCCCAGGAACTGCATGTGATCCATCGAGATAGGGGTAATCACGCTCGCAGCCGGATGGTCGACGACATTGGTTGAATCAAGCCGGCCACCCAGTCCCGTCTCCAACAACAGGATGTCCGCCGGGGTATCCGCAAAGGCCTTGAAGGCCGCGCAAGTGGTGATTTCGAAAAACGTGATCGGGCGGTCACCATTCTTGCGCTCACAAAATTCCAACAGATCGGCAAGTGCCTCTTCCGCGATCAACTCGCCCGCCAGTCGGATACGCTCATGGAACCGCACAAGATGCGGGGACGTGTAGCAATGAACCTTAAGTCCGGCTGCCTCTGCAATGCCACGTAGATTGGCAACGACGGAGCCCTTCCCATTCGTCCCCGCCACATGCACGACTGGCGGAAGCTTCATCTGCGGATCGCCCAGCTTCGACAGCAAATCGGTCGTCCGGCCAAGCGACAGGTCGATCACCTTGGGGTGCAACCCCATAAGGCGGTTCAAAATAACATCGGTGCTGGGATAAGTCGTCATCGCGGCAGTTCCGGGTTTAGGCGCGCGGCTCTTCCGCGTCCGGGGCCGGTTGGTCCGTCGGGGTTACTTCTTCCCCATCTGGCTTCGGGATATCCAACCCATCGCCTTCCGGCGCCGGCAAGGCCGGTGTTTCCGCCTCTTCCGGGCTGCTGCACAGCAAGTCTAGAAGGCGCGTCAGGGTTTCCTTCAGCTTGGCGCGCGGAACGACCATATCGATCATCCCATGCTCCAGAAGATATTCCGCAGTCTGGAATCCGTCCGGCAGTGTTTCCCGTACCGTCTGTTCAATGACCCGGCGACCAGCGAAACCGATCAAGGCGCCCGGCTCCGCGATATGCAGATCACCCAACATGGCGAAACTGGCCGAGACACCGCCCGTGGTCGGGTTTGTCAGCAGGACGATGAAGGGAAGCCCGGCTTCCTTGACTTCCTCAACCGCAATCGTGGTTCGCGGCAATTGCATGAGGGACAAGATCCCTTCCTGCATACGCGCCCCGCCGGAGGCTGGAATTGCAATCAAGGGGGCCCCTTGCATCACCGCCAAACGAGACGCTGTGACCAGGCCTTCTCCAACCGCCATGCCCATGGAGCCGCCCATGAACTTGAAATTGAACAGGGCGACAACAATGTCTCGCCCGCCCATTTTTCCGCTGGCGACTGTGATCGCATCCTTCTCGCCGGTCTTGTTCTGGGATTTTTTAATCCGGTCTGTATAGCGTTCGCTGTCCCGGAATTTTAGCGGATCGACCTTCACGGTCGGCAGCTCAACCTCACGATACACACCATTGTCGAACAGCATTTCCAGCCGTTGCTTAAGCGGCGGGGACATGTGATTTCCGCAATGCTGACAGACATGCAGATTTGCTTCCAGATCGCGATGGAAGATCATCTGGCCACAGGAATTGCACTTGTGCCAAAGATTGTCCGGCACTTCCGGTTGACCGACCAGCGCCTTAAATTTCGGCAGCACGTAATTGGTAAGCCAGCTCATCCGATTCCCGTTCCCGTGATGTCTCTCAATCGCCGCAACAGCTCTGTTTCTAACAGTATCGGCGTCATTCCTGGCAACTATGCCTTAGCGTGTCGACTTCCGCACGCCGGCAGCAAGCTCCCCTACATATTCGAGCACGGCAGCCGCCGTTTCGGGAGCAGCCTTGCCGTTATCATCGACGCGATCCTCGACCTTACGGACGATGGCAGACCCAATCACCGCCGCATCTGCTGCCGAGGCAATCGACTGCGCCTGATCCGGCGAGGTGATCCCGAAACCAACCACAATCGGCAGGTCCGTATGCCGCTTGATCCGCGCAACCGCTTCCGCCACCGGGTCCGCTTCAATCTCCCGCGTACCGGTAATACCCAGTATCGATACGTAATAAACGAAGCCGGAGGCATTCGCCAGCACCGTCGGCAACCGCACATCATCCGTCGTCGGGGTCGCCAGGCGGATGAAGTTAACCCCTGCCTTCAGGGCCGGGATGCAAAGCTCTTCATCCTCTTCGGGTGGCAGATCGACCACGATCAACCCATCAACCCCGCATTCCTTCGCATCATTCAGGAAGCGGTCAACGCCATAGGAATAGATCGGGTTGTAATACCCCATCAGTACCAAGGGTGTCTCCGTGTCACCTTCCCGAAAGGCTTTCGCCATTTTGAGGGTCTTGGCCAGTGTCTGGCCATTCGTGAGCGCGCGTAGTGAAGACGCCTGGATCGCCGGACCATCCGCCATCGGATCGGTGAAGGGCATGCCGATTTCAATGATATCGGCCCCTGCGGCCGGCAGGCCTTTGATGATCTCCAGGGAGGTGTCGCAATCGGGATCACCGGCGGTGATGAATGTGACAAGTCCACCGCGTCCCTCAACCTTCAACGCCTCAAAACGCGCTGAAATCCGACCGGAATCCGCACCCCGTTCTGCGATGGGCAATGATACTGTGCTCAAAGCTCAACCCCCAACAATCCGGCGACCGTCGCGACATCCTTGTCACCGCGCCCGCATAAATTCATGCAGATGATATGATCCTTGGGCAAGTCTGGGGCGATCTTCATAACATGCCCCAGGGCATGAGATGGCTCCAGCGCCGGGATGATCCCTTCCAGCTTACTGCATAGCTGAAACGCCTCCAACGCGTCCTTGTCGGTGGCGGAGACATAGTCAACACGACCGGTATCCTTCAGCCAGCTATGTTCCGGCCCGATCCCCGGATAGTCCAACCCGGCAGAGATCGAATAAGGCTCGACCACCTGTCCGTCATCATCCTGGATCAGATACATCCGGTTGCCGTGCAGAACACCCGGCCGCCCGCCCGTCAGCGAGGCCGCGTGCTCTCCGGTCTCAATGCCATGGCCCGCTGCCTCAACGCCGGTGATTGTGACGCTTTCATCATCCAGGAAAGGATGAAAAAGGCCCATCGCGTTCGATCCGCCGCCGATGCAGGCTACCAACTGGTCCGGCAACCGGCCTTCCGCTTCCAGCATCTGCTGCTTGGTTTCATTCCCGATCACCGACTGGAAGTCCCGAACCATCGCGGGATAGGGGTGCGGGCCAGCAACGGTACCAATGATGTAGAAGGTATCTTCCACATTGGCGACCCAGTCGCGCAGCGCTTCGTTCAGCGCATCCTTCAAGGTCTTCGATCCACTTTCGACAGCCTCAACCTCTGCCCCCAAAAGCTTCATCCGGAAAACATTTGGCGATTGCCGCTCAACATCGACAGATCCCATATAGACCTTACAGGGCATGTCGAAGAGCGCACAGGCGGTCGCCGTTGCGACCCCATGCTGCCCAGCCCCTGTTTCGGCAATGATCCGGGTCTTACCCATGCGGCGCGCCAACAGGATCTGCCCCATCACATTGTTGATCTTGTGCGATCCGGTGTGATTCAGCTCATCACGTTTGAAATAAATTTTGGCGCCGCCAAGATGTTCGGTGATCCGCTTGGCGTAGTAGAGCGGGCTCGGACGACCAACATAGTGCTTGGCGTAGTAGTCGATATCCGCCTGATAGCCCGGATCCGCCTTCGCAGCTTCATATGCCGTTTCGACATCCAGGATCAGCGGCATCAATGTCTCAGCGACAAATCGCCCGCCATACAGGCCGAAATGGCCGCCTTCATCCGGACCGGTCCGGTAGCTATTCGCCTTTGCCGTTGCGTCGCTCATACCCGATCGCCCTGCCTTTCTGATAACATGCCCCATGATAGGGAGCGCGCGGGGATATAGAACACCGATGGGGTTCTGTCCATAACCCGCTAGGACCCTTTAACCGCCTGAAGAAATGCCGCGATCTTGGCGGGGTCTTTCTGCCCAGGCGCCGATTCGACGCTGGATGACACATCCACCGCCGGCGCTTTGCTCACCCGCAGGGCAGTCGCGACACTATCCACCGTGATCCCACCGGCCAGCATCCAGGGAAGCGGTGTCTCCAACCCATCCAACAACATCCAGTCAAACGCCGCGGCATTGCCGCCAGGGCGGGTCGCATCCTTCGGCGGTTTGGTATCGAACATCAGCCAATCCGCGACGTCTTGATATTTATCCTTCACGGGCAGGTCTTCGGCCTCTGCCACATGGATGACTTTCACAATGCCCCTGCCGGTCCGCGCCTTCAGTTCCGCGCAGCGTTCCGGTGGCTCTTTGCCATGCAGCTGCAGAAAATCGAGGGGGACATGTGCCAAAACACGGTCAATTGCGGCATCATCCGGGTCGACGAACACGCCGACCTTCAGCATATCGGGCCGAGCGCGGGCCACCAGCATCGCCGCGTCATCCGGGGAGATATTACGAGGGCTTTTCGGGAAAAACATCAGACCGCAGAAATCGGCGCCATGCCGCGATGCCGCTTCCATCGCCGCCGGATCGGTTATCCCACAGATTTTCGCCTTTGCTGTCATGGCCATTCAGATAGAGGAGCACAGGCCACGCTTCAAGCCGCCTCGTCACCTTCCGCGTCTTCTTCTTCATCCTCCGGGTCCGGAAAGGCGATCCGGGAAAGGGCCGCCGCCGCGACTGCCAACAGATAGAACCGACCCAACAGCAGGACCAGAACATCCAGCCTAAGCGCCGGATCCTGGAAAATCCGAAGGATCGCGTTCAGCCCGAAACCGACAAAGAAAAAATCAATTGCATAGATAGACAATCCAATCGCCGCGACAAACTGAACGCGACCGGCAATGATCTCCGCCAACTGACTGAACCAGGTCGGGTCACCTTCCGCGGCGCGGGGAAGGCCTGAAGAGACAACGAACAGAAAGACGGAAACCGCGCCGAAACCAAACAGGCTGGAGAACAAGGGGCCGGGTAGAATCCCCGGATCACTTCCCCCGGACTGCGCCGGGAAAAAATCCATCAAGACAAGGCGGATCGTGCCGTTCAAAACATGCTGCGCCAGAAATATGCAGGCGAAGGCAAGCAGGAAGATCAGTGTCTTTGACGACAGAAGCACACTGAAGGGACCAAACCGGGCGGGCTCCACCCCATTGCAGTCCCGGTACCATCCGGCCAGGAACAGACCAAAGGCCAAAAATTCGAAAGGGATGACCTGGAAATTCGGGATCACTGCCAGAAAACGCGGCAAATCAATGTCGCCGAGGTCAAGGGTTCTGGAGCCAAAAAGATACAGCAGCAGAATGGGAAGGGCCGCATGGGCGGCAAAGGACGGCAAATTCGCAAAAGGCGCCGCAAAACTTTGTTTCAATAACCGCAGGACCTTTGGGGTATCGCCCGGTTTTTCCGGGGTAAATTGATTTT
>SPJV01000133.1 GCA_006844765.1 Alphaproteobacteria bacterium
GTAAGCGTTCTGAAAAATGCCTTCAAAACCAGCACTGTACACGTAAAGTCCTTGCGTCGGGGCGAGGGGTTGGTTGCAGAGGCTCTGGCATGAGCGACTGGTTCCGAGAGACCCTGCATGGGGATTATGCCCAATCTATGATGGTGAGTTCGGTTTTGTACGACAGCAAAACAGACCATCAGCGGCTGGTAGTGCTGGAAAACCCCCGGTTTGGTCGGGTTTTGACCCTAGACGGCGTCGTGCAGACCACCGAAGGCGACAATGCCATCTACCACGAGATGCTGACCCATGTGCCCCTGTTCGCCCATGGTGCGGCCAAGCGGGTGCTGATCATTGGCGGCGGCGATGGCGGTATGGCCCGCGAAGTGCTGCGCCACAGCGCGGTCGAACATGTCACTATGGTTGAAATTGATGCCGGAGTGGTCGATTTTTCAAAGACTTACCTGCCCAGCCTAAGCAATGGGGCCTTTGACGACCCTCGGCTTGAATTGGTGATCGCCGATGGCGCGGCTTTTGTCCGCGAAACGGATCAAAAATACGATGTGATGATCGTCGACAGCACCGATCCAATTGGCCCGGGCGAGGTTTTGTTCACCGACACATTCTATGGACATGCTCGGAATTGCCTGAACGAAGACGGTATTTTGGTCACTCAAAACGGCGTTCCCTTCATGCAAGGGGACGAGCTGACCAACACTTTGCGCGCCTTCAAAGCCCTGTTTTCAGACTGGGGCTGCTATACGGCCACGGTTCCAACCTATGCGGGCGGCCCAATGGCCTTTGGCTGGGCCACGAACGGCAATGCGCGAAATGTACAAGTGGATAAGCTTGAATCTAGGTTCGCGAGTGCAGGTTTCGACTGCTTTTATTATACCCCCGAGGTCCACAAAGGCGCCTTCGCCCTGCCCGGCTATATTAAACGCCTTCTGCCTTAGACGGTGGGATCGCGTAGGTCATATTTGCCCTCGCTACCGGCTCTGGCTTCCCTTCGGAAAAGATCAAACAATCCATAACGGCCAACGCGCGTCCCAGTTTCAGGACGCGTGTCTCGCATGTTAGATCAGCCCCTGCAGCGGGCTTTCTCATAAAATCCATCCCGCAACTGGTTGTAACGCAAAGGGGTTTGTTCCCGACCATGGACAGAACCGCGATGTAGGCAGACACATCGGCCAACGTGAACATTGTCGGGCCCGACACCGTGCCGCCCG
>SPJV01000132.1 GCA_006844765.1 Alphaproteobacteria bacterium
AGTTCCTCTTCGGCGGCGGCCCGGCGGGATTTGCCCTCGTCGGCGATCTGCAGGGATTCGTTGATCGTGGCGATCAGGTCCGAATTGGCTTGCTTGACTGCTTCGATATCGAACACGCCGCGTTCCATTTCTTCGCGGATCACCTTGTTGGCGTCCCGCAGGTTCGAGGCATTGGCGGTCAGCAGCTCGTTGGTCAGATCATTGGCTTCGCGCACGGCTTTTGCGGCCTCGCCCGAGCGTTGGATTGTGACGGCCTGGGCCAGCTGAGTTTCCCACAGCGGCACAGTGTTGACCAAGGTCGAGTTGATTTTGGTCACCAAAGATTTGTCGTTTTCCTGAACCAAGCGGATCGAGGGCAGGGATTGCATGGTGACCTGGCGGGTCAGTTTCAGGTCGTGGACTCGGCGTTCCAGATCGTCCCGTGCGGCACGCAGATCGCGCAATTCTTGGGCGGCCATGACCTGGTCTTCTTCGGGGGCGGCATCCACAGCGGCTGCTTTGGCGGGGATTTCTTCGTTGTCCAGAACCGCCAGTTTTTCTGTACCAGCCGCGATGTAGACCGCCAGTTCATTATAGAAATCCAGCGTCTTTTCATACAGCTTGTCCAAGGATTTGATGTCCTTGAGCAGCACATGTTCGTGGCCCAGCAGGTCTTCGGTGATCTGGTCAATCTGGCCTTGGACGGTTTCAAATTTGGCAGCGAACATGGCCATAGGCTTGGCGCGACCCAAAAGACGATCCCACCAGCTTTGCTTGCGGCCAATGCCCAGTTCGTCAATGGAAAAGCCGCGAATGGTGGTGACGATGTCACGTAAAGAATTGCCAGCGGGGCCTACATCTTTGTTGCGTACATCTGCCAGCATCGCTTGGCTGATGACCTGCAATTCGGCTTGCGCGCCTGATCCGAACTGCACGATGGAATTCGTGTCGGTCATGTCGATTTCATCCATGGCCGCACGAATGTTTTCGGCAACGGGGGCGTCGGCTTGGGCCAGGGGCACCAGCTCGGTCGAGGGTTCGGGCAGTAGAACGGCTGTGACCTCTTCGACTTGGGATAGGGTTTGGGCGGCTTTGGATCGAACTGTTTCAGACATGAGGGGGTCCTTTTGACACTACGGGGGCGGCTTGGGCCGCGTCTAAGTTCGGGCGGTGACGCCCTCGCGCGCCAGGCGATCCCGCAGAACCTCGATTTCGACATCGAG
>SPJV01000210.1 GCA_006844765.1 Alphaproteobacteria bacterium
CAACCGGGACCATTTTGCTTTTTGATGCGCCGTGCATGTCGACATAGCTGGGAAGTAAGAATTTTACCCCGCTATCGATGAGTTGTTTTTTCAGTGTCCCATTTGCTTCAACCATCTACCCGATCCTGTTCCTTATATTTGTTGCGTTGACTGTAGCGCAAAAGATGGCGCGTTGAAGTCTTCATTTCCGAGATGGGGGAAGCGCTAAGGACTGCGGCTTAATAGGTCGGGTTCTCGATCCATGGCGCATAGACCAATTGAACGCTTGGCCTTTGCAGGACCTTGTCAGCGATGCGTTTGACATTGGGAAAGGTTTCTATTGCCGGGTGTCCGAGGGCCGGCCTTAACCAGGTGGTCAGCATGAAGACATAGATATCCAGGGCACTAAATCTTTCGCCCAGCACCCACGCATTGTCACCGATTTGGTCGTCCAGCACTGTAAAGGTTTCCCGGAGGCGACGGGCGCCCCGCCGTTGCGCGCCAGGTTCCTCCGAAGGCGCGTCGGCAAAGCGATCCGGGTAATACGTAAGTTGAAACGCATTCTGGATGGAGTTTGAGCAATATACGAGTGTTTGCAGGAAAACGGGCCGCGTTGGATCAGAAGCACTCGGCGCCAAACCCGCCTGTGGATGTCTGTCGCATAAATAAACGGTTATAGCGGCGCATTCGTACATCGCGCCCGTGTCCCAGGTTAAAACAGGGACCCATCCGTTCGGATTTACCGCTAACATTTCTGGCGGTCGTGGCGTGTCCATGTCGAGCGCGATTGGGATGAGATCGTAGGGTTCCCCAAGTTCCTCCAGTATCGTGCGAATTCCCATGGAAGCGCTCTTGAGTGCGTAATAGAGCTTATACATTCAAACTCCTCGGGGTGACGGTACGCTGCCGCCGCCGCTGGCTGGTTTTTCTTTGGCCCTCTAGTCCTTAATTGGCAGGAAGGCTTTTCCTTCCACCACCGTCGTCCAGGCGCCGCGGCGGACCCATTGGCTGGAGGCATCAACACGCGGTTGATAATCCCATTCCGGTGGGCGACCGACCCGTTCGGCATCCATGATGGCGCGGCGGTTCCTTTGATCGGCGATCACGGCCTTCTTGATCGCTGCAGCGTCCCAATTCCCATCAACGAGCCCTTGGAAGCGCAAGACCGTCTGGGCGTGGTTTTCCTGTCCGGCAAGATCCGTCAATTCTTGCGGATCATCGATCAAGTCATACAACACCGGCAAATCGCCAGAACTGGTGATGAATTTGTAGCGGTCGTCGCGCAGCATGAAGACGGGCTCGAACACCCCTTCCGCTAAATACTCAGCCGCGACCATGCGCTCCGGTAAGTCAGCCCCTTTGGCGGCCTTCCACAGGCTGTTGCCGTCGCATGCGACAATGTCATTGAGGTCCCCCTCGGCGATATCGACCATTGTCGGGAGAAGATCCAGCAGCGACACAGGCGCTTCGACATCCAAGCGCGACAGACCTGAGCCTGCCATGATCAAGGGGACGCGCAGGGGCCATTCGAAGAAGCTCTTCTTGTACCACAATCCGCGTTCTCCCATCGCATCGCCATGGTCGGCAGTGAAGATGACGACGGTGTTTTCCGCCAAGCCCGTGCGTGCCAAGACATCGCGCAATTCACCCAGCTTCGCTTCGATATAGCTGATGGAGGCATAGTAGCCGTGCCGGGCCCGACGAATTTGGTCTTCCGTCAGGGTAACCTCCTCAATCGAGTAATGGCTGCGCAGACGTCTGGAATGGGCATCCAGGTCATTATCCGGCCGTGGTCCCACACTCGGCAGATCAATCTCTTCCGACTGATAGAGGTCCCAGAACTCGGGCCGCGCGACATAGGGGTCATGGGGCGAGGTAAAGGAAACCGTCAGCATCCAGGGCTGTTTGTCCTCGTCTCTCGCACGATCATAGAGCCATCGCTTGGCGTGAAATGCGGTCTCGTCATCATAGTCGATTTGAAGGGAGCGCTCACAAGGCCCTGTTTCGATCACATTGGTCATGTCCTGAAAGCGGACTTTCGCCTCCGGCTCCGACCAATTGGGTGTCCAACCGAAATCGGCGGGGTAGATGTCTGTCGTTAGCCGTTCTTCATAGCCATGCAGTTGGTCCGGGCCGACAAAATGCATCTTACCGCTCAGGCAGGTGCGATAGCCCAACCGGCGCAGATAATGTGCGAAGGTCGGGATCGAGGCTGGGAGCTCCACCGCATTGTCATAGGCGCCTATGTTTGACGGCAGTCGCCCTGTCATCATCGACATGCGCGACGGCCCACAGAGCGGCGAATTGCAATAGGCGTTGCGGAACACCACGCCTTCATCCGCTAAGGCTTGAATATTCGGTGTCTTCACGACCGGGTGGCCATAGACGGATGTCGCAAGCGCCGTCAGTTGGTCTACCTGGACGAAGAGGATGTTAGGGAGTGTCAAAGGGGAGCTCCTCATAAATGCTGAGGAGAAACCATAGGCGCGTTTCTAGATCTGATCCATCGTCTTGATCTTCGCCTTCGGGTGAATCTCGTTTTGGGAGAGAACCACGGTGACCGGGCGGAAGCGTTCGATGACGGAACGGACATAGGGGCGGATGGCCGGGCTGACCAGCAGGGCCGGAGTCTGTCCCTGCATTGCCTGACGCTCGAACACCATACGGACCTGGGTGATGAATTCTTGTAACTTAGATGGCGCCATGGCGAGTTGTTTGTCGTCACCCTGGCCGACGATGCTTTCGATGAAGGATTGCTCCCACGCCGGCGACAGGGTCACCAGCCCAACAACCCCGTCGTCATTGGTGTTGGAGTCTGAAAGCTGGCGGGCAAGGCGGGCCCGCACATGCTCGGTAATCTGGGTCATGTTCCGTGTATAGCCGACCGCCTCGGCGATACCTTCCAGGATGGTTGGTAGATCGCGGATCGAGACACGCTCGCTCAGCAGGTTCTGCAAGACACGTTGGACGGAGCCGAGCTGGATTTGCGCCGGGATCAGATCCGAGACCAGTTTCTGTTGCGATTGCGGCAGCTCGTCCAGCAACTTCTGGGTTTCCGCATAGGACAGAAGCTCGGACATATTGTCCTTCACGATCTCGGTGATATGCGTTGTGATGACGGTCGAACTATCGACGACCGTGTAGCCCCGGAACATGGCTTCTTCGCGCTGGGTATCCTGAATCCAGACGGCCGGCAGACCGAAGGTCGGCTCCACCGTCGCTTCGCCGGGCAGGGTGATCTGATCGCCGCGCGGATCCATGCATAACAGCATGTTGGTGCGCAGATCACCGCGGCCGCTCTCAATCTCCTTCGTGCGGATGACATAGGTATTGGCCGGCAGTTGCAGGTTATCCTGAATGCGCACGGCAGGCATCACGAAGCCCATGTCAGAGGCAAGCTGGCGGCGCAGCGTTTTGATCTGGTCCGTTAACCGGTGCTCATGGGTGGCATTGATCAGCGGCAGCAAGCCATAGCCGAGTTCCAGCCGGATCAGGTCGATCTGCAAGGCTGTGGAAATCGGCTCTTCCGTCGGGACCGCTTCGGTTGCCTCAGATTCAGCTGCTTCCAAGGCCCTCTGGTCTGCTTCGACTTGGATGGATTTTCTATTTGTGTACCAGGCTCCCACAGCTGCCAGGGCGGACATGATCATGAAGGGCCAGGCTGGCATGTTCGGCACTGCAGACATCAGCAACAGCAGACCAGACGCGATGCCAAGCGCCATTGGATAGCCGGTGAGTTGACTGAAGAGCGCTTTTTCCGTCGCACCGGTCACGCCTGCTTTCGTGACCAACATACCGGCGCCGACAGACACGATCAGCGCGGGGATTTGGCTGACCAGCCCGTCACCGATGGTCAGCAGCGTGTAGTTGGTCGCCGCATCGGCCATCGACATGTCGCGCTGGGCAACCCCGATGATGATCCCCCCAATGACGTTGATGAAGGTGATCAGCAGACCGGCAACAGCGTCGCCTCGCACGAATTTGGAGGCACCATCCATGGCCCCGAAGAAGGAGCTTTCGGTCTCCAACTCCTTCCGGCGGGTGCGCGCCTGGTCTTCATTGATCAGGCCGGAGGAAAGATCGGCATCAATCGCCATCTGCTTCCCGGGCATGGCGTCCAATGTGAAACGGGCGGCCACTTCGGCGATACGCCCCGCGCCCTTGGTGATCACGATGAAGTTGATGATCACCAATATCCCGAAAACGATAATCCCGATGACGAAGTTACCGCCGGCAACAAAGCTGCCAAAAGCCTCAATAACCCGACCGGCAGCTTCGGTTCCCGTATGCCCATTGGCTAGGATTAGCCGTGTCGACGCGACGTTCAGCGCCAGCCTCAACATCGTCGCGATCAGCAGGATTGTTGGAAAGGAGGTTAACTCCGTCGGCGTGGCGATAAAAATCACCACCATCAAAATGAGCACCGAAAAGGTAATGGAAACCGCCAGCGCGAAGTCCAAAAGCCAGGTTGGTAGCGGGATCAGCAGCATCGCCAGGATAGCGACAATCCCGATTGGTAGAAGGAAATCCGAGCTTATGAAAAATCCGCGAACCCTGTTTCCAACAGACTCAGCCGAAAGCCCGCCCATCGGCGCGCCGCCAGTCGGTTCGGGTGCGTTTGCATCGGCCATTGTTACGCCTGGATCGTTTCTAGTTTACTCTTAGTTCGCTCTTACGCTTTCTCTATCCGATTCCGGCATGTTCCACCCCTACGAAGTGCGCCGGCCGAACTGCTAAAACGCTCAGGCCATTCGGTGTTCGCCATCACCCGGCATTGGGACACTATGGCCTTCTTCCGAGTACTGCTTCAGCTTGTTGCGCAATGTGCGGATAGAGATGCCGAGAATATTGGCCGCATGGGTTCTATTGCCGAAACAATGGCCCAGCGTGTCGATAATCAGGTCGCGTTCCACCTCTGCCACCGTACGCCCGACCAGGGAGCCGATCTGTACCGCGTCTTCCTCGCTGATCGGTTGTTCTGTAGGCGAGGCGGGGGCGGTCGTCGGCGCTCTCGCAACCGCAGCCGTCTCTGCGACGCTGGGCGATGCCTTATCAGCGGCAAGCGGGCCACCTGTTAGGATGATCGCTTCCTCCCCAATCGTATCGCCAGAGGATAGAAGGACGGCGCGGTGCATCGTATTCTCAAGTTCCCGCACGTTACCGGGCCAGCTATAGCTTGCCAGGATTGCCGTAGCTTCCTTGGATAGGGCGCGCTTCGGCACGCCATTGCTTTCGGAATATTTGCCAATGAAATGATCCGCCAGGACCGTAATATCCAGGGGGCGCTCTCGCAGTGAAGGCAGCATGATATTGACGACATTCAGTCGGAAATAGAGATCTTCCCGGAAACCGCCATCGCGCACGGATTGTTGCAGATCCCGGTTGGAGGTCGCGAGTATTCGAACATCAATAGTGACCGGCTTGTTGCCGCCAACCCGGTCGATCTCCCGCTCCTGGATCGCGCGCAGCAGTTTGGCCTGCAGGCGCGGGTCCATCTCGCTCACTTCATCCAGCAGGATCGTCCCGCCATTGGCTTCTTCGAATTTCCCGATGCGCCGTGCAACCGCGCCGGAGAACGCACCTTTCTCATGACCAAAGAGCTCTGATTCCAGAAGGTTCTCAGGAATGGCTGCGCAGTTCAGGGCGACAAAGGGGCCCGTGGCGCGGCGGCTTTTGGCATGAAGATAGCGGGCCATCACTTCTTTACCGGTACCGCTTTCCCCGGTGATCAGGACTGACGCGTCGCTGGGGGCAATCTGGTCGGCAAGCTTGAGCACCTGCTTTGTTGCCGGGTCTCGATGAATGATGGAGGATGAGTCTTCTGCGACGGCCTCCAGAATGGCGGCGATCATTTCCGGGTCCGGCGGCAAAGGCACATATTCCTGTGCCCCGGCCTCAATCGCGCGAACGGCGGCATCCGCATCCGTTTCATCAATGCCACAGGCGATAACCGGCACGACAATCCGCTCTGATCCAAGTTGATCAATCAAACGACCGATATTCAGCCGGGCATCAATCATAATCAGATCAGCCCCTTTGCCAGCCCGCAGTAGGGCCACACCGGGGTCTACGCCGTCCACGGTCGCCACCTTCGCGCCGCGCTTCATGGCAATTTGGCTTGCCGTGGTTAGGTGCCCCTCAAGGCTGCCAATAATCAAAAGCCGCATGGCTTTAACTCTCCGTTACGCGTTGCGCGTTCCCACCCGGGGATACGCCGATTGCCAGGGTCCTAAGAACCAAAGTCACGAGAAATAGTCCAGCCGCTGGGAAGTCGGCAACATTGTGTTCAAGACCATTTCAAGACGGCGCGGGTTCTCCTGCCGTCCGATTGACGCCGCTGCCATCACATAGAGCTGGTTCAGCAGCATTTCTTCCATTGCATTGCGTTCTGTCTTGGCAGCCAGTGGTGTGAAGACCACGTTCGAGAGGATCGCTCCATAGAAGGTGGTCAGCAGGGCGACCGCCATGCTGGGCCCGATTGAGCTGGGATCATCCAGGTTGCCGAGCATTTGAATGAGCCCGACAAGGGTCCCAATCAAACCCATCGCAGGCGAAATTTCTGCGGCCTTACGCAGGACGGCGACGGATCGGCTGCTGCGTTGACCGATTGCCTGAACCTCCCGGCGCATAATGCGTTCCACATCATCGCCGGAGGTGCCGTCGATCACCATTGACAGTCCTTGATAGAGCATCGGTACATCTTGGACTGCCGGCATGTAACTCTGCATCGCCAAGACGCCACGGTAGCGCGCGATTTGTGCGAGTTGCACCATCTGCTCTGCGGCTTCACCGGCATTTTGTTGCGTGCGAAAGAAGGTTCGGGCCACAGTGACCGCCGCGCCGCCCATGTCACGGAAGGAAAAACATGCTGTCGTGATGCCGAATGTGCCGCCGACAACGATAAAGACGGAAGGCAGGTCAACGAAGGCGCCCGGGCTGCCCCCCAGATAGATAGCTGCACCAATCAGGACGACGGCACCCAGAATCCCAAGCACGGTCGCAATATCGACCGAACTTTGGCTGGATGGCTGGGTGAGGGGCCGTGCGGCGCCGCCGCCGGTCTCTGCCTCTGTCGCCATAATCTCACGCCTCCTGATAGACTAGGTCCCGCGGAACAACGTCCCGCAGTTGCTCTAGCCGCTTGATTTCTCGGACTTGATGATTTCCGTCATGGTTACGCCTAGTTTGTCATCGACAACGACCACTTCGCCGCGCGCCACAAGGCGGTTGTTCACATAAATATCAATCGCTTCGCCGACTTTTCGGTCAAGTTCGACTACCGCGCCCCGGCCCAACTTCAACAGTTGGCTGACCTGCATGCTTGATTTGCCGAGCACCGCTGATACCCGAACCGGAATTTCATAAACCGCCTCCAGATCGCGCGCACCGGTCGGCGCCATCAACTCAGCGGTTGCGGCGTCAAAGGGCTGGCCGACGGCATCGCCTTCCGTCAATTCATTCAAATTAAGGTCGGAGCCGCTGTCTTCAGTCGCGTCATCATCGGCCATTATTCATTTTCCTCAGTTTCGGCGTTCGTTCGTTGTGCCGCGACAACCTCATCAGGCTCATCGCCCATGATATCGCCACCCTCATACTCGCCGCTCGTCTCTTGTTGGTCTATCGGTTCGATGCCGACATCGGTCTCAGTCTCAGTCTCAGTCTCGGCCACGGTTGATACTTCGTCTGCTATGCTCTCATCCCCGGATATCGCAGCCGGGGCGGCCTCTGACGTGTCTGCGATTTCATCTGACCCGTGAGCGGTCTCATCATGCGTTTCGTTCTGGATTGATGAGGGTGCCACGGTAGCATTCTCCTCATCCGTCTCTGTCGCCTGTGTTTCTGTCACCTGTGTTTCTGTCACCTGTGTTTCTGTCACCTGTGTTTCTGCGGCAGCGGTAACGTCTGCGTCTACATCTTCAGGCACTGCCGGCTCGGGCGCTGCCGGCTCAGGGATATGCCCTGTCTCATTCACGAAACCGGCCTCTTCAAGGCGCTGTTCAACAGCTTCTATCGCCGTATCGACGGCCTCTTCTATGCCGTCCCAAATCTGCTTGAAGCGGCGTTGCGCCCCGCCGGCACCCCAGTTCGCTGAAATATCAGACGGCCCGTATTCGGGGTCAGGGATCACGCGAATTGTTCCTTCAAAGGCCGTTTGGGCTGTCGCATCTTGCAGCCGCCTCTCGATCTCGAACGCGTCAGGCTCGTGGCAGCGTACTGTCAAACGCCCGGTATCTTGAAGGGATGCCAGGCAACCTTCAACAACATCGACCGCTTCTTGGGAGCCGTAAGCGCGGACATAGGCGGGCATCAGCCTTGCCATGATCTCGCGTGTGACACGGGCGAGGGCGGCCTCCTGTTGTTCATTGGCATGCAGTTGGCGCTCGCCAAGTCTCGCCACTTCATGAGACAGCAATTCAATGGTGCGGGCGACTTCCGCATTGACCTCAGCTTCCGCTGCGGCACGACCATCGGCATAGCCATCGGTATGGCCTTCTGCATACCCTTCGGAGCGGGAAGCGGCGCGGGCTGCTTCTACCTCTTCCTCAGAGAACATAGGTGCGGCTGGTTGTGCGAGGGCTTCAGCTTCAGCTGCTGTTGCCGCTTCCTCTTTCTTCTTATTCTCATCGCTATGCGGATCGTCGAAGGAACGATCAAACAGGAACGGTTTGAATTCTTTTGTGGCGGGCATGGACATGCTGCTTGGGCGCTCCTTAATAGATCAGCTCGTCGTCGGCGCCGCCTTCGGAGATGACGATCTCGCCCTTGGATGCGAGATCCTTGGCGAGATTGACCATTTCCATTTGCGCGTCGTCGACGTCTTTGAGCCTGACCGGTCCCATTGCCCCCATGTCTTCGCGCAAGATCTTCGCCGCACGCTCTGACATGTTCTCGAAAAACAGCTCCTTGATCGCCTCCGATGCCCCTTTGAGGGCGGTAGCAAGCTTATCCTTATCGACATTGCGCAACAGCGTTTGTGTTCCGCCGGGATCGAGTTTCTGCAGATCCTCAAAGGTGAACATCAGGGCTTTGATCTTTTCCGCTGAGTCGCGATTGCGCTCTTCCAAAAGCGTCATAAAGCGGTTCTCGGTATTGCGGTCGAGGCTGTTGAAGATATCCGCCATCATCTCATGACTGTCACGGCGCGCTGTTCTGGCAAGGTTGGTCATGAATTCGTTGCGCAACGTCCGTTCAACGTCATCCAGGACTTCCTTCTGCACGGCCTCCATTCGCAGCATCCGCATAATGACTTCCATTGCAAAGCTCTCAGGCAGCGAGGCCAGAACGCGGGACGCATGGTCACCCTTAATTTTCGACAGGACGACAGCAACAGTTTGCGGATATTCGTTCTTCAGATAGTTGGCGAGCACAACCTCGTTCACATTGGCGAGCTTGTCCCACATGGTCCGGCCGGCGGGACCACGGATTTCCTCCATGATCATGCTGACACGATCAGGGTCTAAAGCCTTGATCAGCAGCCGCTCCGTCGATTCATAAGATCCGACCAGAGAGCCCGTGGAAGACAACTGCTCTGCGAACTCGACGAACAACCGCTCAACCAGGTTCGCATTGATCGTCCCCAGGTTCGCCATCGTCTGCGAGATTTCGCGGATTTCCTCGTCATCCATATGACCGAATAGCTTGACCGCATTATCTTCGCCCATGGCAAGCACCATGATTGCCGCCTTTTCAGGGCCGGTCAGGCTTCGGAAATCCTCACGGACACGCATTTCTTTCGATCGCTCCGGTCAGGCCAAAATGAAGGGCCGGGAAACATCTCAATGGTATCATGGGCGGATTCGCCCTTTGCCACATCAAAGAATAAATCAATTGCCGTCTTGATACATCCAATTCCGCAGGATCGATACGGCTTCTTCTGGATGTTTCTCGATAATCTCCCCAATCTTCTTCATGGAGGACGCTTTCACGCGGCCTTCGATATGGGCGATATCGATCATGGAATCGAAGTCTTCGTCCGCTGCAGCGGCTGGAACGGGGACCGGGATACCGTCGTCGCCGACCACGATCCGTGTCGGTGCTGAGGACTGGTCTGTTATCAAGGCGCGCTCGGCCTCTTGCGCTGCGGCGGTTGCGGCCTCCCGCATTTCGAAGACCTTGGTGATCATCGGACGCAGGACCAACACGGCGACCAGCAGGAAGACGAGGCCCAGGATGCCGGTTTGAACGATGGACTGGATGCCGCGCCAATCTTCTTCGGCGATCAAACCGAAGGCGAGGCGTTCATCATCCGTGGCGTCGACTGGCAGTGCTTCAAATTCCATGTTCACGATTTCGATCGTATCATCGCGGGCCGGATCGAAGGCGACGGCCGAGCGAACCAGCGCTTCGATCTGACGGAGCTGCTCAGGTGTACGCTCTTGATAGGCGCCGGCCTCATCACGAGACCCATTAACCAGCACCGCGACCGAAACCCGCTCCACACGTCCAGGGGGGGTTACCGTGTTCGTCAGGGTCTTGCCGATTTCAAAGTTACTACGTTCTTCGGTTTTGGAGGATTGCTCCGCATTCCCGGCGGCCCCGTCACCCAGGTTGGCGCCGGCATCCGGCAGGTTGTTACCGACTGAAACCGTGCTTTGGTCCTGCTCAGAAGAAGACGCGGCTTCTTCGATGGTTTCCGAAGACCGGAGCACTTGTTGTTCCGGGTCAAAGGATTCCTGGTTCACGACTTTCTGGCTGAAATCCATGTCAGCACGGACTTCGACCCGGACATTTCCGAAACCAACTGTCTTTTCCAGCAGTTCGGTCACCCGTTGTGCTAAGCGGTTTTCGTAGGAGATACGCAGATCGCTTACGGACTGTGCACCCAGGCCACCATCAGTGGCGTCGCCGCCGCCTGCCAGAAGAGTGCCCCGGTCGTCCAGGATAGAAATACGCTCAGGCCGCAACTGCGGGACGGCGGTTGCAACCAAATGCTGGACCGCAAGCACTTGTGAGCGGTCGAGCCGTTGTGAGCCGCGCATTTTCAGGACGATGGAGGCTGTCGGGTCTTGCGTGTCGCGGCTGAAGAGTTCCCGGCGGGGCAGCACCAAATGGACACGGGCGCCCCTGACAGCGGATAACGAGACGATGGTGCGCGCCAACTCACCTTCCAAGGCACGAAGCTTGGTGATTTCCTGTTGGAAGGATGATTGCCCAAGGCTCTCATCCCGGTCGAACAGTTCGTAGCCTGGTATGCTGCCGCCGAAGCCGCGCTCAGCCAGTTCCAGGCGAAGCGGACCGACTTGTTCGCGTGGTACAACGATCTCAGATCCACCGCTTCGAATCTGGAAAGGAATCTGTCTGCTTGTTAGCTCTGCAACAATTGCGTCGGTGTCACTCCCATCCAGGTCGCCATAAAGGGACGACCAGTCCGGTGTTTGTACACGCGTCATCAGGAAGACGAAGAGGGCAAGCAATCCAAAAGCGACCGCTCCGATAAAAGCGATGCGGGCCATGCCCAGATTGCGTGCCAGTTCGACAAAACCGCCCAAGGGTACTCTCCCCTATTCACTCTGTTGGCGTGGAGCGTATTTCTCGATCCCGCCGTTCTCTTCAAATCGATGATCGCTGCTGTGTTCTTCTGTCGAGAAACAACTCGACTCATCGATTCGAACTCCCTGACTCATTTCGTGAGCCTAGACTGGTTCGCAGTATTCTCAAATAAAAAAGTAGGTAAAAATTGCCTATTTATTGCAACGTGAAATCAAAGGAGAAATTCCCGATTTCCGACTGTGTAATTATTGTCGCAATGCTCTGCAAAACTGGATTCTTTTATCTATAATTAAATCGGAACTGCGTAAAAATGTGCAATTTAGCAGTAAGTTAACAATAGTTTCTTGATGCCCTTTCCGAAGTTTCCCCGGTATTCCTCACGGCGTCATCTATGTGATCCCGCGTCCGTCTCTCATCTCTATTTCTCTTAAACAACAAAACGCGGCAAATATCAATAAAATTTTATATAAATTTTTTGAACTAGCGAATCTTCGATTCGGGCCGGTGACAAAAAGATACGGCGACCGAAGGGCCGCCGTACCAAAAATATGGGTAATGCAGGAAGAGGATTACCGCTTGGCGCGGATCAGTTCCTCAAGCATTTCATCCGCCGTGGTGATGATCCGAGTGTTGGCGGAGAAGGCGCGCTGCGTAACGATCAGCTTCGTGAATTCATCTGCAAGGTCGACGGTGGACTGTTCAACAGAGGACCCGTTGATTGTCCCCGCACCACCCGCGCCGGAGATCTTCGCAACCGGATCACCGGATTCATCGGTCTGGGAGTAAACGTTACCGCTCAGCGGGTTCAAGCCGTTGGCGTTGTTGAAGGTCACCACCGGGATCTGGTTCAACTGACGAGAGTCACCGTTATCGAAGACGGCGCTCACGACCCCCTGGTTATTCACGGAGACACTGGACAGGTTCCCGAACTGCCGCCCGTTCTGGGACAACGAGTTGATCGTACTTGTCCCTTCGAACTGGGTAATACCGTCCGCGGAGTCCGCGGTACCAAAGTCGATGGCTATAGTGACACGATCAGCGTCACTAGTGGCAACAGTACTGCCGTCATAATCAATGAAGATCTGTGCAATTTCGTTGGTGGTCCCACCGATATTCGACGCGAAAGCCCCGGCGGTGTTACCACTGATGGTCCCTGCTGCGTCATATGCCGCAATTGTACCATCCGCGTTAAATTCAATTTCGCCTAGGTCAATCGTGTTGGTTCCGTTGTTCGCAACCCCAGTGGCGGCATCTGCGAAGACGGCGTTGTTGTTAATGATGCCATCGACTTCCCAGATATTGGCCGTCGCATTTTTTGTGAAACGCAAAGTTAAGGTGTGGCTTGTACCCTGTCGGTCAAAGGTCTGAAGTGACATATCGAATGTGTCGCCTGTTGCTTCTGAGGCTTGAAGGTTGGCGCTGAGATCGATAGTCGAAGTCGCGATCGGTGCCGCAGAAGCTGCTGACACATTAACCGATGTCGTTGACGTCAAGACGTTCGTGACATCGAACCCGGTGTTAGTCGCGTTCCGGTCGTAGCCGAGCAGGAAGAATCCACCCGCATTGACCAGGTTTCCATCTTCATCCGGGCGGAATTCACCGGCACGGGTATATAGGATCTGTCCGGTCGGATCGTGGTTACCGGTCGTCGTGTTGAAAGTCAGTTCGTTCGTGACCGCAAAGAAGCCGTTGCCGGAGACGGCAATGTCGGTTGAGTTCGCAGAAGCCTGCAACAGGCCCTGAGAGCTGACTTCGCGGGTCAGGACCGACTGCACACCACCGGAGGAAAAGAGGGTTTGCGACCCGGAGTCTGTGACCAGTGTTGAGAAGCGCGGTCGGTTTACTTTGTAGCCGACCGTGTTCACGTTAGCGATGTTATCCGAGATCATCGCCAATGACTGGCTCTGGACGAAAAGTCCGGACACACCGGAACGCAGACCGCCGAAGATACTCATCTGTTAATCCTCCACTCGAAATTCTGATCCCCTAAGCCGGGGATCGCAAGGTTCACCGGGGTAAACCTGTCCTGGATGCCGCGCCGTCGCGGCGAAACTTAGCTTTGTTTAACGGCTTTCACCTGATCAATCGGGACGTCGACCAGATCGTCCAACACCAGGGTTGTGCCTGAAGAGCCGGTCTCGACGCCGGTTACCTTGCCGTTCGTCAGGGTCGTTGCAGTGATTGCCGCATCGTTGTCATCAACTGCGCCAATCAGGAAGGAATAGCTGC
Organism: Alphaproteobacteria bacterium; assembly: GCA_006844765.1. Taxonomy (GTDB): domain Bacteria; phylum Pseudomonadota; class Alphaproteobacteria; order UBA8366; family Aestuariispiraceae; genus SPJV01. The sequence continues at coordinate 13,699 of SPJV01000210.1, forward strand.
CCGCCGGGAGGTTATTGCCGTCGGCGTCTTTACCATCCCATGTGAAGCTGTGTTTGCCGGCGGTCTTATCGACGCTTTCGATATGAACCATGTTGCCGGTTGAATTGAAGATCTGGATTGCGGCGTTGGATGCCTCTTCTGGCAGAATGTAACCCAATTCCTTGTCGCTACCTTGGGACAAGGAGAAGATATTACCTTCCGCTTCCACTGTATTGCCCAGGTAAGACACCGCACCAATTGCTTCATTCGACTGGTTCAGATCGATCAGGTCTTCCAACAGGCTGCTCTGCTTCACCGATTGCTCGGCGCCGGCGAACATAACCAATTGGTTCGTGAACTCATGGGTGTCCAGAGGCGACAGCGGATCCTGGTTCTGCAACTGTGTTGTCAGAATGGTCAGGAAGGTGTCGAAATTCTCTGCCAGACTGCTCGCGCTGTTCGTCGTGCCTGAGCTCGAAGAACTGCTGCTGCTGCTGTTCAGACTTGAGACGTCGCTTGCCATCTCGGTGCTCCTTTGCCGCTTTATTGCGGCGTTAGTACGGGGTCCTAACTAACGTTCTTTAGGTATTAGACCCGGAAGTCGAGACGCCCATCGGCGGTGAAACCACCCATGTCGTCATCGAAGTTGTCGAAAAGGGACAGTTCCTCCGGCACATCCGCGCCGCCGCCACCGCTTGCGGTGTTGGCTTGGTCCTGCCCGTTACCCTCACCAGCGCCTTGGCCCTGAAGGTTGAAGCTCAAGCTGTTTGAGTCTGCGCGCAAGCCGATCTGGTTCAGCGCATCAATCAAGGAACGCGAGTCCTGCCGAAGCATGTCCAGTGTTTCAGGACGCTCCGCACTGATCACGGCAGTCATGCGACCGTCGTGGTTCATTTCCATCTTGATTTCGACCTTGCCGAGTTCAGCGGGGCGAAGTTGGACATTGATCCGATCCTGGCCCTGAGCAACACCGCGTTGGATGTTGACCGCAACCTGATCCGCCAGCGCATGAGCCGGAAGGTTCGGACGGGATTGAGCCTGTGCCGATTTCGGCGTTGTCGAACGTTGCTGTACCGCATTGTTCTCGCCAGAGACGGAAGTGCCGCCGGAGGCTGCGTCAACAGAGAGCTGGCCTTGTTGCGATGTTTGACCATGTGTAGCGGCCCGCGCATTGGCGTTTACCGCAGATTGGAACCCGGCATTCTGAGCCTGATTGGCGTTCTGCTGGTTCTGCTGATTACCTTGCGCCTGATTTGCGCCGTCGGCATTCGCCTTTGCTTCATTGCCTTGCTTGCCATTGGTTCCGGCCTGCTGGGCAGCGTTTGCCTTGCCTCGGTTGAAGATGTTCTGGGCGCTGCCGTCTTGCAGCTCGATATCGACATCGCTTTCGGTATTGCGAGCAGCGTTCTCGCGAATTTGTGTCGCGCGACCGGTTTCCGCATCAAGGGTCGACTTGGCCGCCAGAGTATTCTGCGGCTGGGAGGCAATCTCTGCTGCTTCCTTCGTTACCTTTGCATTGGCGTTTGCATTGCCTTTGCCTTTGGCACCGGGCAGGTCAGCCGGATCGATATCTGTTTCTTGTTGGACAACTTCTGTGTTGACCACACCGGTGCGGGCTTCCGCCTTGCCGGCATCCGCTTTGTTGGCCTGATCGCCTGCCTTGTTGGCGTTAGCATTGTCGGCGCGAGCCTGTGACTGCTGTTGTTGGCCGTCACCTGCGGTGTTGCGATTAGCATTTGCATTCGGGTCTTGGACCGGACCTGCATAAGCGTGATCATCGTTGCGGGTGGCATCGTCCTGGCGCGCCGGCGCTGCGCTGTTATCCGCTGCTGTCGCCGAGTCAAAGGTGTCAGCGTCGTTATCGTCGGATGATGCTTCGGGGCGGCGCTCAAGGGCGGGGAGGTTGTCATCACCCGTGCTCGTGCGTTTCGGCACGCCCAGTTGCGCTTCCAGATTGGTGAAGACGATGTTTGAGCCAAGGCGACCGCGCAGCAGCTCATCAAATGAAGGCTGATCCTGCTGATCGCTTGATTGATTTTCTTTGTCCTTTTCCTTGTTCGCGGCTGCGCCACTCGTTTGTTGAGCTGCTGCGATAAGGTCTTGGATATTGTCGATACCGTTGATAGCCATGGCTTCCTCCACGAAGATTCTGCCGATTAATCAGCAAGAGGCGGGCCAGTCTGAAGAGATGGGTATTAGTTGTTTTAAAACAGTGGTTTAGGGTTGGGTGTTTTGAATTTTTTGCCAACCTTGGTATCGGCGTGTTTTGCAGGGGTTAGGAATCTTTCGCCGGTCGCGGCGGAAATTGCCGACAGGTTTGATCTGGTTTGAATGAGACCTGGAAACGACAAAGCCACCCGAACCGCGATATCCCGAAAGGGAACCTCAGTTGGGTGGCTGTCTGAAGCAATGTCCGAACCCGGAACCCTCGAGAAAAGGGTCGCGGCGGACTATCCGGCTATGAATGAAACGCCGGACTTAAACTGAACGATCAAGCGCCTGGGCGATGTTGCTGTTCGCCGTGGTGACCTGGGAAAACTGTTCTGACAGGAATTCAACCAGACTTTCAGACGGAATCCGCTGGATAACGTCGTCGCTCTGCGGCGACAGGATTTCCAGAAAGACCGTATCGCTTTCCTGATCAAAGCCAACACGGGTCTTAAGGCCTTCGATTTGCAGGTCCTGCAGCGAGGCGACCGTTGCTTCGCGGGCTGCTCGGTCTTCCCGGCGCAGGGCATCATCGTCACGAACGGACGTTTGCGACGGGGCGGTTGCCGCGGTTACGACCTGGTCGGGTACATTCTGTACGGTTTGAGTGGCGCCAGCTTCAGAAGTGGCGCTTGGGTTTTGTTGCGACTGCGACTGCGGCAGTGCGACATTGGTGTTCAGACTGACTTCCATTGCTTCTACTCCGGATAGTTTCCGTCATTCTGCGTTTGATCGACTGATTTGGCCTGCCCCTTGGACTGATGCACAGCTTTCCGCGTTTCTGCGGTCTATCATGTGCCCTGTCGTCAGGCGGGGTGAGCCTTACCATTCTGGATCGCTCGCAACTCCATTTCGGAGCCGGATCATGTACACCGACCGTCGATATACACGTCCTTACTCTCGAATATGGCAGAAAACGGCTAAAAAATCAAGTTACCCTCGAAATCGACGTTTCAAGCCCGCACCGAACCACCTATATCTGGCACTTGAAGGAGAACCGGACCCATGCCGCTTAGAATTAAACTGCCCGCCAAGGAACGCATCATTATCAATGGCGCGGTCATTGAGAACGCAGGCGATGCAACGACGATTGTACTCCACAATCGCGCCGATATTCTTCGCCGCAAGGAAGTGATGGGGGAGGCGGAAGCGAATTCCCCGGCAAAACGGGTCTATTACGCCTTCCAATGTGCCTATATGTTCGAAGAGGAACGGGATCGATACGCCCATATCGCGCTGGATTATCTGCGTGAATACCTAGACGCGGCGCCGAGCGCTAAAGATATCTCCGACAAAATCCGCAAACAGGTGGATCAGGGAAAGCTCTATAACGCGCTGCGCGTAACCCAGGATTTGATCGATCACGAGCAGGAACGGCTTGAAACGCTTGGGATGGCCTAAGCGAACTGAATTTCGGTGTGGCCGCGCTAATCCTGACTAAGGTCTCGGGCGTCAGTCGTTGACCGGCAACGGCTGGATTGGGCTATAAATACCATCGAAACTGCGGAACCTCAGGGCCAGTTCATCCTCGTCCAAGGGCCCCTCAATACGTCTCAATGCTTCATACTGCGCCATCGTGCCTTTCGATCCGGACCATGCGATCTGGGCTGGGGGCGGGGGCGTTTCGGTTTTAATCAAAATGGGCAGGTTTCTGAGAAACAGCCTCGCTAGGTGCTTGTAGGCTTCGATGGCCAAATCTTGCGCATGGGTGAGCTCTGATATTGGAAAGCGCGATGTGGCGATGATCGGCCCTTCATCGACCTTGTCCTGCATCTGATGAAGGGTAACGCCAAAATTGGTTTCCCCGGCATAAAGTGCAAAAGCGCTTGGCCGGTTTCCAGGATATTCCGGTGGACCCGGGTGGAAGTTGTAACAGTTGTATTGGAAATGCGCTAAGATATCCGGCGGTACAATGATTGCGGTTGAGAAAGCAATAAGCCGCGCAGTCTCCGGCGCTCGAGCCGTCACCCGACGCAATGCATCGGCATCATGAACAATGTAAAGGGATACGGATGGCGCCAGCCGGGCAATCTCTTGTGAAAAGAATTGCGTTTCCGGTGGTTTCATCAAAAGGACTATATGCCGGTCGGGTACGGACATTTCCTTGCACCTTCCGGAAGATCAAACCGATATGGCCAGGTTACACTTGCTGATTGGACCCGTCGCCTGATGAAGTACCGTCTTGCGTCGCCTGTTCTTGCGGCGCTTCTTCGGTGGCAGCCGCCATTTTTTCCGCATGCTCCTTACGAAGCCGCTCCGCTTCTTCCGGGTCATCAGATGGGTTGCCCATCAAGCCGGCGCCGATCTGACGGTTAATATTGACCAAGACCCCAACTTTATCGGCGCTATAGTCGGAGATCAGCTCTACCGAACGCTTATCGATAAAGTTCGAAAGACTGAGAAGGTTTTCCCGAATTTCCAAAGGCACGGGCGATTCCGGATCCAGAAGAGCAGCCTGAAACATTGTCCAGATGCGCCAATTCGTCCGCACAAGAGCCAGAACTTCGTCGGCATTGTCATTTCCCTTGCGCGCGTCATCCAGGCGCCGCGCCATTTCGATAAGCGCCCAACCTTCAGCCGCCTGTGGCGGTGCGTTACCCAGCGCGGAGCGCTGTTGTGATGCGTAGGGATTTGCCACGGTTTGTCACATACTCCGACGGAGGGAGGCCCATCGGCAGTGGGCTGGCCCGAAATCCAAAAACGTTGCCCTGAATACTGACAGTGTATTCTGCTTTCGTAAAGCAAGTGTTGCCGTATCACCTGCCAGAAAGCACAGAATTCGACACGTAATCAATAGCATATGCATCATCGCCCTTAGAGGAAGTTAACCAGCGATAGCTGGTTACGACGGGAGATCGCGGCGAAAGACGATTCGATCTGTGTGGTAATCGCAGAAAGTTCCAAGGCAACTTGGGTCGTATCGACGCCTTCGATATCTTCTGTGGCCGCAAAGTTGATATTGATGAAATCCTGATGCAGTTCCCTTGTCCGGGACAATTCATTCATCACAACACCGTTCCTGGTTTGCAATTGGCGAAGCTCGTCCCGGGCTGTCGACGCTGTATTCCTGGCTTCCGCCAAAAAGGTCGCCTTTTCGTCAGAGGTAAGTCCTGCCTGTGTCGCTGATCGAAGTCTCAGGACCGATTCCACCAAGTTCTGGAAGGCAGAGTTGGTCGCCGTGATCCCATAGGTTACGGTCCTGTTGTCGTTGATCGTGATGTCCGTTTCTTGGAATGTGAACGTGTCCGTTGGATCCGCTGTCGCAATCGCTGTTCCGACGGCGGCACCATTGACCAGATAGGACTGTTCAAGGGTTCCCCCCGCATATTCGAATTTAGGCAGGGTGGGAGTTGTCTCAATCGTGTCCGCGGCATCCCCGGCAGTATAGTTGGTCAGCGTCCGAATATCTTTTACCGGCGCTTCTTCATAGCGTGTGCCGCCAAATACAAACCGACCACCCACATCAAGATTAAGATTGGATTCGATCTCTAGGAACAGGTTGTTGGAGACCGTGACCGTATCCGTTTGGAACGTGTCTGATTCTGCGACAGTTGAATCTGCTGCTTTCAAGACTTCGTCCGCTACTTCCACCATGCGCTCAAGCACCGCGTTGTAGGTGTCGGTGACCACCTCGGTCAACGTTGTGGATCGGATGTAGGATTCGCGAGCCGTAATATCGGACTTTAGATCAACCAATCGATTGGCGTCATTTCCATAGAACTTCAGTTCCTGATATTTCTTGCCGGTAGACAGCTGGTTCTGCAGCTCTCTAACCAAGGTTTGGTTGCGTCGAATGATTGAGTTGTCGGAGAGCAGGCTCCCCGCAGTGCTTATTCGATCTACCATCGTTTTCGCGTCCTTCTCGCTTTACCCGCGCCAGGCGCTTCTGCGCCGGGCATACGTATTCATCGAGTTAGGGAAGCAATTGCCGTGCCAGCGTTATGGCGGAAGATTGGTTTAAGGTCTCAATGCAGAGTTGTTATTATACGTGCTGGTCCGAACACGTCTTCGCCTTGCAACCATCTCGGCGCGGCCGTGTCGTCGCTAAGGACGATACTAAGCGCTGGAATCAGGTCCAGCGGTCCGGTTTCAAAGCCAAGTTCGGTTTCGACCTTCATCAGGACGGCCAGTGTGCTCTTATAAAGATCGACCTGTGCGGTTAACGCCTCGATATCCGGATCCTCACCCTCTTCTAACCCAAGCGCGCAGAGAGAGGCGTTCGTCGAACAAGTGGAACGACACTGCAAGGGGCGAATAGAATAAACGGCACAATCCCCATCCGTGAGAAGCGGGCAGGGGAACTTCATCCAGGCCCGTTCTGATGGGGATTTACCGATGACTTCCGCGGCTAGGCCCGATATTGCCTGGGCAACCATATCCACCCCTTCTTCCGGTATGGATAATCTTAAGAATGTTCCGATCGCCAAGGCTTCTGCTGCTGATACAGCAACTTGACGATAACAACAGTGGTTGCAGCCTTGTTCACAGGCGAGCTTCTCAACACCCTCAGAAACCGTTTCGTCTTTTGCCGTGAGTTCATCGAAAAGCCGATCCGCCCCATCATAGATCTGGCTCACAGTGTCGATGACACCACCAACATTCGGTTTCGCTTCAAGGTTCTTCTTAAAGACAACCAGGGCATTGATCAGCGCTTCATCCCACATATTGGTTCCTTCCGAGTGACAACCTCTGCAACGCGCGGCGCGATCGACATTTTGTGAATATAATCGCCTGTTACCTTATGGAAGATAAGGATAGCCAGATTCCGGCAGGTTAGACCACCCGGGTCTCAAGCAGGGACGAAATTAGAAAATTGCAAAGCCCCTCTTGACAGTCCGGATTACACCCTCTATTTTCCGGGGAGCTGAAGAAATCAGCGAATAGGCAGAAGCCGAAGCATAGAAACTCGTTTAATCCAGAAAGGATAAAACAATGGGCGACATTACACTCACAGCAGCACAGCGGACCTCCCTGCTTTCCTTGCAGCGGACCCAAGATCTTTCCGAACGTACTCAGACGCGCTTGACCACGGGTAAATCCGTTAACAGCGTTGTTGATGATGCGGTTAACTTCTTCCGTTCCAAGGCGCTGAATGACCGCGCCGCTGACTTTAACCTGCGTAAAGACGGTATTGACCAGGGTATTTCCGCACTGAACGCTGCGCTGCAGTCCGTTGACTCCGTCGACTCGCTGCTTAAGCAGGCGAAAGGTGTCGTTGAAGCTTCCCGGTCGGCGTCGACTTCGGAACGTCAAACCGCGAACCGGACCTTCGAAGAGCTTGGTAAGCAGATCTTCCAGCTCGTTTCGGATGCGTCCTATCAGGGTTTGAACCTGCTGAACAACACCAACTCCAAGCTTGAAATTTCCTTCGGTGTTCGGACGGCCTCCGAACTGGAAGTTAAGGGTAAGGATCTTCTGGCCACTTCGGCTAACGTTGGGCTGTCAGCTGGTGCGTTGTTCACGATCGCTGTGTTCTCTGCACAAGGCGGCAACATCAACATTTCAAACTTTGGTCTCTCGGGTGGTACGTTCACGACCCTGGGTGCGAACAACTCCAAGGTTTCCTTCGCCACAACGGCGATCAACCGGATTGACGAAGCGATCACACGTCTTCGTGCTACGGCGGCTGAGCTTGGTACCAACGTTTCGATCCTGAACACCCGTCTCGACTTCACGAACAACTACGTGAACGAACTGACGATTGGTTCCGATAAGCTGACCCTGGCGGATCTGAACGAGGAAGGCGCCAACTTGGTGTCCCTGCAGACTCGTCAGCAGCTTGGTATTCAGGCCTTGGCGATTTCTGGACAGCAACAACAGGCCATTCTCGCCCTGCTGCAGTAAAAGGCGGGCGCGAATAAGCGCTAAATTTAGACGATCAGGAAAAGGGTCCCGCGTTTCTCGGGGCCCTTTTTCGTGTCAAAAATTAAAGCTCGTTTTCTGAACAAAAAAAACGGCACGGAAAATATCTTGAAAAAATAGCTGAATCCAAAGAAAGTCTCCAAATCTGGCATCACGCTTGCTTAATAATCAGGATCGCCGAACAAAAAAGGCACTGAAATTTAGGCTCCACGACCAAATGGTCATGGCAGCGCGTAGAAAAGATCCAGAAAGGAGACTGGTCAAATGGCTGATATTACACTCACTGCTGCGCAACGGACGTCGTTGCTGTCGTTGCAGCGCACGGAAACATTGTCGGAGCGCACGCAAACGCGCCTAACAACAGGTAAAAAGGTGAACAGCGTTGTTGATGATGCTGTTAACTTCTTCCGGTCAAAGGCGCTGAATGATCGCGCCGCCGACTTTACGCTTCGTAAGGATGGTATCGATCAAGGGATATCCGCCCTGAATTCGGCGCTACAGTCTGTTGAATCGGTCGATTCTCTGCTCAAACAAATGAAAGGTATTGCGGAAGCTTCCCGGTCCCAATCAACATCGGAACGCCAAACCGCAAACCGCACGTTTGAAGAATTGGGCAAGCAAATCTTCCAGTTGGTGGCGGATACGTCCTATCAGGGTCTGAATTTGCTCAATAACACGAACTCGAAACTAGAGGTTTCGTTTGGTGTTAGAACGGCATCTGAACTTGAGGTCAAAGGCAAGGATTTGCTGGCGACGGGCGCAAACGTTGGGTTGTCTGCCGGCGCCTTGTTCACCATCTCGGTCTTCTCGGCAGGTGGTGGGAACATCAATATTTCGAACTTCGGTGTGTCCGGGGGTACGTTCACGACGATGGGCGCGAACAACTCCAAGGTGTCTTTTGCGTCGACCATGATTAACCGGATCGACGAGGCGATCACCCGACTTCGGGCGACGGCAGCAGAGCTAGGTACCAACGTATCGATCCTAACGACACGCCTTGATTTCACGAACAACTATGTCAACGAATTGACGATTGGTTCGGATAAGTTGACGCTCGCTGATCTGAACGAAGAAGGCGCGAACTTGGTGTCGCTGCAGACTCGCCAGCAGCTTGGTATTCAGGCTTTGGCGATCTCTGGTCAGCAGCAGCAGGCAATTCTGGCGCTTCTCCAGTAATCTTAGGATCTATAGAGTTTGATGGTTTGGTTTTCGTCTAAGCCGTTGAAAATAGGGCCATAATTACATGAGTGATGCCACGGGGAAGGCAAGTTCCGACGACGCTCAGGGAGTAATCCCAGCGTATGTTGATGCGCTTCATCAATCGTTAGCCTGTCTTGAGGCCGACGATATGTATGGTGCGATCAATATCGTTGAAGATGTCTTGGAGAGTAATCCAGACCTTTCTGTGGCGATACATGTATTGGGCTTGGCTTCATTTAAAATGGATGAGTTGGGTCGGGCTCGTGAATTGTTTGATACGGCACACAAGCTTGATCCGAATTGCCTGGAAACTGCCGATGCGTTAGCAATTTTGAGTGCGCGGATCGGGAATCTTTCCGAAAGCACTTATTACGGGAAATTGGTTACTGCTTTGGAGCCGCATCCCTATATCGAAGGGTTGCTTCCAGATTGGTACGGAACCTTTGCTGAAGCCTTTTTGGCGGTTTCAGAGTCTCGATATGGCAAGGTTGCTGATCGGATGGTTCGGGCGGGGGATATTGGCGGTGCCGTCGATATGTTCCGGAAGGAAGCGGAGGCTCATCCGAGCGACCCCGATGCTCAGCGAAACTTTGCCGGTGCTTTGTTGATTGATGAACGCCCGTATGAGGCGTTGGTCATTTTCCAAAAACTTGGGCGATTTTCGACACTTACCGCGCTGGATGAGGCGATGGTCTCAAATTGCTTGTCGCGTATTGGCCGTGCGTCCGAAGCGGCGCGCGTTGCCAATGGCATCATTTCCGAAGGGGCGTTATCAGCGGAAACAGCCTCGCTTTTGGTTGGCGATATCGTCAATGATCCGAATGCTTCGCCGGCAGAACAAGTGGCCGCCGAGATTGGTTTGGCACAAGCGTTCGGTCAGGGCACCGCATCGGATCGGGATGTGGAACCGCTGGGAACCGGCGTTTTTAAGATTGGTTTTGTAACAGGCCGTGCCCACTCCCGCGGTGGGTTGGAGTGTTTTTGGCCCCTTATCACAGCGCTTGCTGCACGACGTGCGGCTGTACATGTTTATTCCGTTCAGTCCGTTGAAGATCCAATCGGCCGACGCCTTAGAGGGACTGTCGCGAACTGGGTTGATGCGGGCGAGGTGGACGATGACACCCTGTCAGAAATCATACGCAACGATGGCATTCATGTTCTAATCGATTTGGACAGACACTCTGGAACAGGAAGGCCTTTGCTGTTTCTACGGAAGCCGGCGCCGGTGGCGATGCGACTTATGGGGCTGCCGGACTCCGCTGAGGCGCAAGGTTTCGACATGGTGTTGGGAGACCAGTGGATTTATCCGGGTTCCGATGAGGATGAACGTATTTGTGCCGTCGATGGTGGCCTCTTCCGTCTCCCCGGCGCGTCTTTCTCTGGTCAGGAGACGGGGGAAGAAGACTTACTTCAGCCGGATGTTGATGCGGAATTTGAAGGTGTTTCCTTTGGTCTAACCGCTGCGCGGAACGAGGTGACCGATGGCGTATGGGAACAGCTTAAACGGATATCGGATGCGGTTCCTTCATGTCGGTTTGTTTTTGCCGGTCGCCGGGTAGGCGGTGACTTTGGTTCTGGGGAACTCCTCGAAAAAGCAGATGAATTTGGTCTTTCAGGTATGATTCGGTTTACCGAGGATTCGCCCAGTATGACGGCGCGAGACTTTGTCGACAGCTCGGATATTGTGTTGCAGTTGGGCGGGTCCGGGTGGCCTGCAGCGATTGCTGAGGCCGTAAGTCTCGCAAGGCCGATTGTGGTTTGTCCCGGCCTATTCCCAGAGATGCGGTTGGGAACTTCTGTTCTTGGGGGGCTCAATCAAAACGACGTTATTGTGGATTCATTGACTGAAGCAGCGGACATGGCCGTGTCGCTTGCGACGGATGAGACGGCACGGACGGCAGTGTGTGAGGCGTTAATTAATGCTTCTGCTGAATTGTCCTATGAAGAGGCGTCCAATAACTGGGCCGAAGCCTTCCTTACCGCGACCGTGGTCGCCTATCGACGGAAGACACGGGCATGAGCATGGATTTCGATCTCGGCGGAGAAGGTCTCGGCGATGATTTCCTTGGTGGAAGTGAGGGGGACAGCCTTTTTGAGGCCAATTTAACGCTGCTGCATGACCTGAACCCTGTCGTTGCGGGAAAGATTGAAGCACTGGAAGACCGTGTGACCCGCGTTGTGGGCGCCAAAGGTGAGGGCAGTCTGAATATCGATCTCGGGCACACCCAGTTCTATGACAAAGATGCCGAAACCTATGTGAATGATCAGGTCGATGCGTTTCTTGAGACGCCGCGGCGCATTCTTCTGGGTTGGTATGGCGATACCAATGTCGATGAAATTTCGAGCTATCGGCAGGTTCAGGCCGGGCAAGCTTATCTGCGCGACCAGGGGGTCGATGCAGCGCAAGGCAAATCCCTGACGACTGACAAGGACAGCGGCTATCTTGTGATTCTTGGTCTCGGCCTCGGGCTACAGGTCGATAGACTTCTGGAAGAGCTGCCTGTCCGAAACCTTGTCATTGTTGAGCAATATCCGGAATTCCTGCGCCATGCCATGGAACTGAACGATTGGTCGCGTTGGAACGAGGTTCTGGAGGAACGCGGCGGACGGATCCATGTCATCCTGGCCGATGAAGAGTATATAGCGGCGAACGAAATCTACACCTATGTCCGCCGGCATAACTTCGGCATGATCGATGGTAGCTATGTCTTCCTGCACTACCAATCGGGCTATACACGCTCGGTCTGGGATGAGCTCGTGTCGCGTGTGCCGGTTCTGGCGGCCAACCCCGGTTTCTTCGAAGACGAGTTGGTGATGATGCGAAACTGCTTCCGCAATTTGCGGCGGCATGAGCACCACCTGTTCTGGGACAAAGTCGTGCTGGAGCGCGAGACGCCGGTCATCGTTATCGCGTCAGGTCCATCGGTCGACAATGCGATCGATTTCATTCGCGATAATAAAGACAAGGCAGTGCTGGTCACCTGCGGGACAGGGCTGGGGGCGCTGCTTGGCTATGGCATAAAGCCGGATTTCCATGTTGATACGGAAAACACGCCCGGCCCGCTGGAGATTCTATCCGGCTTGGCGGAAGATCATGCCCTAAGCGATATTTGTTTCATCGGCTGTAATACCGTCGATCCCGGTGTTCCCGCGCTGTTTAACCGACGCATCATGTATTATCGGGATTCAGTCACATCGTCCCTGTTCTTCGGGCGATTTGTGCCGGAAATTTATTTGGCGGCGCCGACCGTGTCCAATGCTGCGGCCCGTGTGATGCTCGGCCTTGGGTTCAGGGAGCTTTATCTGGTTGGTGTAGACTTGGGGTCACGCGATCCGGGACGCCACCATTCGCAAAAATCGATCTATCTGGCGGATGAGGAGTTCCTTGAGTCTCATCCAGCGCATTTGGCCGCGTCCAAATATTCCATCGTGAATTTCGGGAATTTCGGAGGAACTGTCTACACGAATGGCAGCTTCCTCTATGCCAGCATCTTTATGGCCAATCTGCTGTCAGGTTATGAGGCCGCGAAGGTCTATAATCTGAGCGACGGATTGCAGATTAAGGGAACGATCCCACGGCTTCCCCGGTCTTCACGCATTGATACGACGCCGGAACAGAAGAAGCGCGCTGTCGCAGCGATCTTCAGTGCTTTGGACGTTGAAGAGCCAACCACGGGTTTTGATGAAGGGGAGCTTTCCGCACTGTTATACGAGCTGCGGGCAACCCTGCGAAGCGCGCGCGATATTTTCGAGTTCATTGATCCCGAAGACTATGATCTGGCGGATATCTTCGATGAACTTAATGATGTGTTGGAGTTCCTGGGGACTGATTATATCGGCAATACAGTACGCGCCTTTGTTACCGGCACTTTGCTGATGTTCTATCAGTATCTCTATGTGACTGTGCGCCGCTTGCCCGAAGATTTGCGTGCCGGATTTGTGGCGGAAGTGTCCAAGATCACGGTTGCTCAGATCGACATTTTGCGCGACCAGGTGACCGAACTTGTAGACGAGCTTTCTGAGGAATTGCGCCAGGACCGGACCGGCGCAGTCTGATGCAGCTATTCGGCAAAGACAGCGCCGAGAGCCCGATCCTGATCGCAGAGATCGGTGTTAATCACGAAGGCAATCTGGATACGGCGCGCCGCATGGTGCATCTCGCTGCCGAGGCGGGAGCCGACGCCGTTAAGTTTCAAAGCTACACTGTTGAGCGTTTCATCGCTGCCGGGGGCGATCCGGCGAGGCGTGAACGCGTGCGTCGCTTCGGCTTATCCCATGACGATCACCTGGTTCTTCAGAAAGAAGCTGAGGCTGCGGGAATTTCGTTTTTTTCAAGCGCGATTACGGAAGATTGGATCGGTCCCCTTGTTGATATGGGAGTGGACGCCATCAAGATCGCGAGTGGTGATATCGATTTCCGCCCGGTGATAGAAGCGGCTGCCCGGTCCGATGTGAAACTGTTGATCTCTACCGGCACAGCGACGATGGAAGAGGTGGACCGCGCCGTGTCCTGGGTCAGGGATGTGGTGGGAGAGGCTTCCTTATCCCAGCGCCTATGCTTGATGCATTGCGTTTCCGCCTATCCGACACCATTGGCGGAAGCAAATTTGACGGCGATTTCCAGCATGGCGGCGCGCTATGCACCAATCTCAGTCGGCTATTCAAACCATGTGATGGGCCGGGAGGCACCGGTCGCAGCTGTGGCGCTCGGCGCAGAGGTTGTTGAGGTTCATTTCACGGATCAGAAGGAAGGTCGTGATTTTCACGATCATGCGCTTTCGGCCGATCCGGACGACATGGCTTATCTTGTGCGAATACTGCCGGAAATTGCGAAGGCCAGAGGCGATGGTGTGAAGGCGCCACAGAACTGTGAGACTGCTAATATCTGGGCGATCCGAAAGGGAGTCGTGGCAGCGCGGGATATTCCGGCCGGCGCGATATTGACAGAACAGGACTTGAGTTTCGCGCGGCCGGCAACTGAATTTCCTGCGCTTGAGGCGGGGAACCTTGTCGGCAAGCGCCTGACAAAGTCGTTGGCGGTGGGGGAAGTGATCCCCCGTGATGCCGTCGAAACGACTGAGCCTGCCGGGTAAGAGCGGGGGCGGCGGACCATGTGCGGGATCGCCGGGCGGCTGTCACCCAATCCATTATCCCCGGACCGTCGGGCGCGGGCTTTGGCGCAGATGCGCTTTCGGGGGCCGGATGGTCAGGACAGCATTACGATCAACACCCCCGGCGGCACACTGGATCTCCTGCACAGCCGACTGTCGATCCTCGACCTGAATGCCCGTTCGGATCAGCCCTTCGTAAAGGATGGCCTGAGCCTTATCTATAATGGCGAGATATATAATTTCGAGGCCGTGCGCGCGGAGCTTGAAGCCTTGGGGCATCATTTCCGTACCACGGGCGACACAGAAGTCCTGTTGGAAGCCTGGCGCGCCTGGGGATCGGATGCTCTGTCGCGGCTGGAGGGCATGTGGGCCTTCGCGATCCATGATGCCGCGCGGGGTATCACGACGCTTTCCCGTGACCGTTTCGGCGAGAAACCGCTTTATCTATGGCAATCGGGGCAGGATCTGGTTTTCGGCAGCGAGGTGAAGGTTCTATCCGCCTTGACCGGTCAGAAGCCGAATGTCGATATGCAGCAGCTGCGCCGATACCTCGTCAACGGATATAAAGGCCTTCTCCACAAACCACGAACCTTCTTTGAGGGTGTTTGGGAACTCCCGCCCGGTACCTATGCGGAGATACGGGATGCCGCTGCGCCAATCCGCCCGGTACCATATTGGACGCTTAAGTTCGATCCGGTTGAGATGTCGTTGGACGATGCCTTGGAGGGCGCGCAGGAAAAGGTATTCGCGGCGGTTAAGTCCCGACTTCGGGCGGATGTGCCTGTCGCGGTTCGGCTATCCGGTGGGATTGATTCAAATGTGATCGCCGGTGTCGCTAGGCATGTGCTGGATCAGCCAATTACCTGCGTATCAATCGTCGAAGATGATCCGCGCTATGATGAGACAGCGAATATCCGGCTGGCATTGGAAGGTCTCGACTGCCCGAACCGGCAGGTCCCCATTCCAAGAACCGGATTTTTGGAGCGACTGTCTGACCTGATCGCTTACTTTGACGCGCCGATGTTGACGATTTCCTATTACCTGCATGCGCTGGTCAGTGAAGCAATTCATGACGAGGGGATGCGCGTCGCATTGGGCGGAACAGCGGCGGACGAAGTGTTCACGGGCTACTACGACCATTACCTCTTCTGGCTTGGGGAGATGCATGGCGAGACGAGTAAGGCCGATTTTGATGCGTTGGTCGCCGGTTGGCAGGCGACCTATGGCCGATTTGTCCGCAATCCCTTCCTGCAAGACCCGCTGCGGATGGTGAACACACCGGATGCGCGCGATCATATCTTCTTGGGAAGGGAGAAGTTCTCGGATTTTTTGATCGAGCCCTTCGATGAACCTCACGCCGAGCACAATTACAGCGACGCCTTGCTGCGGAACCGGATGATGAATGAGGTCCGGCATGAAACGGTGCCGGTCATGCTGCATGATGATGACCTTGCCTCCATGCGTTGGTCGGTTGAGAACAGGGCGCCTTTCCTGGATAGTGATTTGGTGCGGTTTCTATTCACAGTTCCAACCCGCCATCTGGTGCAGGATGGGTTGCCGAAGTTCCTTCTGCGCGCGGCGGGGCGGGGGATCGCACCGGACAGCATCCTGACCAACCCCCGGAAGCAGGGGATTAATGCGCCTGTAACGTCTTTCGTAGATTTTAGTGATTCAGCTACGCGGGAGCGGTTGTTGGAGCCGGGTCCGCTTTTCGATATCGTGCGCCGGGATCGGTTTGAAACACTGTTGGGATCAGAGGTCGCGTTGAATAGTGAGAGCAAATTTTTGTTCTCCCTCATTTGCGCGAAACTGTTCCTGGACGATCAGGCGGCACGCATCGCATAGGGGGAACAATGAGTTTCAAATATTGCCAACGCTGTGTCCTGCCGGATACCCGCCCGGGAATTGTCATTGATGACGAAGGGATTTGTACCGGTTGCCGCGGTCATGAGGACAAGGAATCCAAAATTGATTGGGAGGCCCGCGCAAAGGCCTTTGATGCGGTGGTTGCCGATGCCAAGGAACGGGCGACGGGGTATGACTGCATTGTCCCGGTCAGTGGCGGAAAGGATAGCTGGTATCAGATCATCAAGGCGCAGGAATATGGCCTGAAGGTCTTGGGCGTCACCTGGCGGACACCGGCGCGGACGGAAATCGGTCAACGCAATCTGGATCGGATGATCGACAAGCTGGGTATTGATCATATCGATTTCTCAATCTCTCCCGATGTTGAGCGTCGTTTCATGAAGGCGGCTTATGAACAGGTCGGGGTAACCGGCTTGCCAATGCATATGGCGCTCTTTGCAATCCCGATCCGGCTTGCGGTTCAGATGCGGGTACCGCTGATTCTGTGGGGGGAGAATCCGCAGCTGGAATATGGCGGCAATGATGTGGAACGCCTCTCAGACAGGCTGGATGCGGATTGGCTTGCGGTTCATGGGTGTTTGCAATCGACCGATGCCGAAAGCTGGGTCGGTATCGAAGGGCTCACCGAGGGCGATCTTGCGGCCTATCGTTTCCCAAAGGATCCGGATTTCGACGTACGCTCGGTCTTCTTAGGCGCCTTCTTTAAATGGAATAGTTTTGAGAACACGAAAATCGCAGCGGCGCGCGGTTTCGGTTATTCGGATACGGATATCAAGACCGGGTCTTGGAGCTTCGCCGATATCGATTGCCACTTCATTTCGCTGCATCACTTCATCAAATGGTACAAGTTCGGCATCACCCGCGATTTCGACACTTTGTCCGTTCAAATTCGCTATGGGATCACCACGCGTGAGGCTGCTCTCGCCCAGATCAAAGAGCGCGGGTTGCGGATTCCAGAGGATGATATCCGCCGTTTCTGTGCCTTTCAGGGAGAATCACCTGACTGGTTTTGGGAGGTCGCAGAACGCTTCCGCAATAAAGATATATGGAAACAGGACGGAAATGATTGGACAATTCCTGGGTTTGTCATAGAGGATTGGCGCTGGTGAAGTAATAGCGTAGTATTACTTCCGAATGTTTCCTTAGGGGATGGTAGGGTTTTATTTCTAGGAGTCTGACGTGACGGGAACGCGTCTTCCAGTGCGCATTGTGATTTTGACGACAGACACGCTGCATCATACGCGGTTCGTGGAGGAGATGACGCGCCGTTTTGAGGTGGTCGGGGTCTTCGAGGAAAAGCGCGAGCTGTCGATCAGTTTCCAACTGCATCATGAATTTGAAGATATGCGCGATGCGCATGAACGGGACACCTGGTTCAGCGGGCAGCATCGTGGGCTGGCCGATGTTTGTGATGTTCAGACCTACCGCGATATGAATGATGAGCAGGTGGTCACTGAGATTGGAACACTTGCGCCGGATGCGATTATTGCTTTCGGCACCGGGCGCCTCAATCGTCCCATTCTGGAAATTATGCCGGACCGGCTCGTTAATCTTCATGGTGCGGACCCGGAGCATTATCGGGGATTGGATACGCATCTCTGGGCCGTCTATCACAGTGATTTCAGATCTCTCGTCACGACGCTTCACAAGATCAGTGCGTCACATAACCGTGGCGGCGTTGTGATTAAGGCTCCACTGGATATTCGGCATGGTATGGGGCTGGAGCATCTGCGCCAGGTGAATACGGATACCTGTATTAATATCACGACCCAGGGGCTGAGAATGCTGCATGACTATGGTCAGTTCATCAGCCAACCACAGCTCTATGTCGGGCGTCACTATTCTTTCATGCCTTCGGTCTTGAAGGATCGATGCGTCCAGAAATTCAAGGCCTATACCGACGGGCTATGACCACGCGGGACCTGATAGACGGTTTCCGCTGCCCGGTCACCGGGGCTGACGACTGGACCCTGTTCGCACATTTCACGGCCCGTCCGGAGGGGGAAACCGATTTCGGTCTTTCCCCATATTATCGAGAGATATGGCAGAGCCAATCGACAGGGCATGCGGTCAATCTGCATGAAATGGATCTAGGGAATCTCTATGCCGGGGATTACTGGGACCGCACCTATGGCGATGGGCGGATCACGCGGATTTTTGACAAGATCATGGCATTGCCGCCCGGGCAGTCGGATAATCGGGCACGGGTCGAACTGGTGGATGGCTATTACCGGGCAAGACGTGCCAAGGCGCAGCCCTCTGTTCTTGATGTCGGGTCCGGGCTCGCAGTCTTTCCGGCGGCGATGCGGGAAGCGGGATGGCAGGCAACTGCGTTGGACCCCGATCCACGGGCGGCGGAGCATGCGCGCGTGAAGGCCGGCGTGCTGGGCCTCGCAGCGGATTTCATGACGGATATCGTTGCCGGCCAGTATGATCTGGTGAGCTTCAACAAGGTGCTCGAACATGTGCCGGATCCGGTTTCGATGTTGGCACGGGCGAAGCCGCTGATCGCGCCGGATGGTTTCTGCTATGTTGAACTGCCGGATGCAGAAGGGGCGCTAGCCGACAGTGCGCTGCGTGAAGAGCTGTTCATCGAACATTACTGTGCTTTCTCAGCAATCTCCTATGCGATGTTGGCGACGAAGGCGGGGTTCAGCCTTTCCTTTATGGAGCGGGTCATAGAGCCGTCCGGCAAATACACCCTGCGGGGGTTCCTGTCTCCTGACGTCGAGACCGCCTGATGCCGGTGCCTGATTATTGCAAGGATGATCCTTTCCTTGCCGGATTTCTCGGCGGCTCTGTCTGGAATCTGACGGATGCCAAGCAGGCGGTCGATGCCGTTGCATTGGCGCAGCACAGCGCGGTCGTGCTCCTGGTGGCACGCGGAGATGATAGCGCCCTGACCGAGGCGGGGTTTCGGGTTGCGGCAACAACGCTCACCTACCGATTTGAGCTGACCGGCTCTCCTCCGGCGTTCCCAGACCACGTCAGAGTGGCTGAGGGGGATGATGACGCAGCCGCCTGTGGCCGTATTGCGGCTGCGGCTTTCCAGTATGACCGCTTTCACGCAGACCCCAGAATTCCAAATGATGTGGCGGATGACATCAAGGCGCGTTGGACGCAGAACAATGCTCTTGGGCGGGCGCGGACTTACGTTTCGACCGACAAGGCAGGGCAAGTTACAGGCTTCCTGGCACTATTGCCCGCCGATCTATCCCAGGATCAGGGCGTGATCGACCTGATCGCCGTGGATCAGGCCTATCAGGGCAGGGGGGATGGCCGCTCCCTCTTCGCAGCGATTTGTCATGACCTGATGAAAGCGGGCGCCTCAGCGATCACCGTCGGGACCCAGGCAGAGAATACCGGCTCCACGGCCTTCTATGAAGCGCTTGGCTTCCAAGAAATTGAGCGATCCCCTGTCTGGCATTGGATGCCGTCTTAAAGGCTATCTGCGGCCGAGCCCTTGTTCTTCTTGCAATGCATTCCCATTAGCGCAGTATTCACTGCAGTAACCATTATCGACATATGCCTTCGGATGGAGACAGCGATGCGTGTTAAGTCCGTGGTTTGTGCCCTGTTCGGATTGTCTTTGGCCCTTTCGACGGCGGCACGGGCAGAAGATGAAGCGCTGGAGAGTAATGTCCTTCATCGCTTGATGGATGAGCCGATCACGATGTTCGACTGGGGACTTCACCGGTTGGATCGCGATATCGCGCAGGCGATGTCCCGTGTCTTCGGTGGCTCCCCTGTTCTGACAAACCACCAATCCGGTGCGCTTTATGAATGGCGTCAGAACAAGGTCACTGTTTATGTCTCGGCCCGTGCGCCTGACAGCATGAGAAGCCGGAAACGCTGTCACGACACATTTGGCCGCCTTGTCAGTGTGTTGACTGAGCGGAGCCCGGCCGGGCCTGGGGCCGCGGGCTGGTATCTGATGTCCACCTTTTACCCGCAAGGCCGCATCTGGCCCTATCGATTTGAAGATGTGGGTGAGCAGCTTCTGCGCGAAATCGTGCTGGAGGTGACCTTCTTCCCGCCCGGCGGCGATTCCTTTGGCGGCGACGGGCCAAGCCACATCCGGTGCTCCGGCCGCTTGGATGCGAAACCCGCCGACTTGGCCTATGAAGGGTCTTGAGACAACGCGCGCTGGAACATATCCGCATCGACATTCCCGCCGGAGATCACGACAACCGTGGTCTTGCCTGCGATATCGACTTTGCCGGACAGCGCCGCAGCAAGGGCAACAGCGCCACCGGGTTCCACCACCAGCTTCAGATCGCGGAAAGCCGTTGCCATCGCGTTGAGCGCTTCGTCGTCGCTGACCACCAGCCCACCGGCGAGCAAACGGCTGTTGATGGCCAAGGTCATCGCGCCGGGGGTTGGGGAAAGAAGGGCGTCGCAGATTGATCTGGCTTCCGGGTCAATCGCTTCAATCTTACCACTGACCAAGGAGCGGGCGGTATCATCAAATCCTGCGGGCTCCACGGCGTAGAGTGGCAGGTCGGGGCGGTTTTCCTTGATGCCAAGCGCCGTGCCCGACATCAAACCACCACCGCCGCAGCAGCATAGCAGTTGATCCGGCTCGATGCCCTTATCTGTCAATTGACGATCAATTTCCAGGCCGACAGTACCTTGACCGGACACGATGTGGATATCGTCAAAAGGCGGCACAAGTGTTGCCCCGCGCCGCTCAGCCTCGGCGGCGGCGATGGCAGCACGGTCCTCGGTGAAGCGATCATAGGTAATGACTTCTGCGCCCCAGGCTGCCGTATTCGAACGCTTCATCGCGGGGGCGTCTTCCGGCATGACGATGGCCGCCGGGATCCCGGCGAAATGAGCGGCTGCCGCGACGCCTTGGGCGTGGTTGCCACTGGAATAGGCGACAACCCCACCTTGGCGTTCTTCCGCTGTCAGCGCGCGAATGCGGTTGCTGGCACCCCGGAACTTGAAGGAACCGGTGACTTGAAGACATTCCGGCTTCACCAGAAGGCGCCCGCCAATGCGCTGATTGAGGAGGGGGGATTCCAGCAACGGGGTTTCAACCGTAACGCCCTTCAGACGCTCTGCAGCTTCAAGGATATCATTGAAGTCGGGCAGCCGGCCCGAATAAGAGGGAGCGGATGTCATCGTAAAAATCTTTCTTTGGATTCAGCCAATGGTCAAAACTGGCTTTCGCGCGGAGGAGCAGTTTCGCCGCATTGCTGATCCTTAGCAACCCAGAAGCGCGGGCAGTGGTTCCAGCGATTGGATGGTGGCCATGGGGTCTCCGGGTAGGCGCTCTTGCGGTTGGTTGAAGCGGTTTACCCAAACGACGCGAAAGCCGAAATGAGCTGCTGCCGCTGCATCCCAGGCGTTTGAAGACATGAAACACACCTTGTCCGGACCAGATAGATCAAGGTAGTCGACGGACATCTGATAAATCCGCGGGTCCGGTTTGAAGATGCCGATATCTTCAACTGAATGGACACCATCCAATAAGCTGTTCAGCCCCGCCGATGTGACGGCACCGTCCAGCATGTCCTTGGAACCATTGGATAGGATCGCGGTTTTGAAGCCACCGGCTTTCAGGGCGCTCAGCATCTCCGGCACTTCCGGATAGGCATCCAACTGAAAATAGATATCCAGAAGCTTCTGGCGTAGCGTTGTGTTTCCGGCGAGACCAACGGTCTCCATCGCATAGTCCAAACCATCCTGGGTAACCTCCCAGAACGGCTTGTAAGCGTGCATGAGACTGCGCAGCCATGTGTATTCCAATTGCTTGGTGCGCCAGACCTGGGACATGCGGTCTGCGTCCGGGCCGATTTCGTCTTTCAACCGCGCGGCTGCTGCATGAACGTTGAACAATGTGCCATAGGCATCAAAAACACAGGCTTCGACGCCATCCAATATTGCTAATTTTTCGGTCATGATTTTCCCTCCCATACGTGCGCTCTTAGACAATGAAGCGCTTGATTAGTTTCCAACTGGCGTTGGGCCGGCCTTGAAAAGGAGTGCCGGCGTCGTTTTCAAGTCCCGTTGGCGATAGACGGCAATATTCTCCATCACGCGCTGGACATAGTCACGGGTCTCGCTGAACGGAATGTTCTCCATCCAGTCGATCATCTCTTCGACCGGCTTTCCGCGCGGGTCACCATATTTCTTCATCCAGCGGGTTACACGATGCGGCCCGGCATTGTACCCGGCAAGTGCCAGCGGCAGGGCGCCGTCAAATTTCTCCAACAAGTCGGCGAGATAGGCACTGCCAAGACGCATGTTGTAGGCAGGATCAGCCGTCAGGGATGACTTGCGATACTTAACCTTTTCCCACCCTGCGACGGCTTTGGCGGTGGCCGGCATTAGCTGCATCAAGCCACGGGCGCCGGCGCTGCTGCGGGCGGCACGGTCGAAGCCGCTTTCCTGCCGGATCAGGCCGAAGACGACAGTTAGGTCATCCAGTTTCAATGTCTGCTTGGGATCGATATTCGGGTATCCGGTTTCCGGCAGGATGAAGCCATGTTTAATCGCCTGCCGCGCCGTATAAACCGCAAGGTCTTCGCGCTCCAGATCAATCGCCAGAGACGCCAGCATCGAAAGGGTCTGCGGTTCATAAAGGTCCTTTGCCAGATGACGAACGATGGTTCGCACGGTCTGGCGTGCGCCAATCTGGTCCAGCATCCGGATAATCTTCGGCAGTTCCGTTCGCTCAAAGATATCGCGCAGGTCGCCGGCAATGATCGGTTCCGGCGGCAGGCGCGGGCGTTTGTCCGCGTCGATCTTTTCTGCCGCCAATTGACCGTAGAAGCTGGCCGGGTGTTTCGACGCGCTGAAATACCATTGGGAGGCAATGCCCCGTTGACCGCCTTCCTCAGCAGCCCGTCCGGCCCAATAGGCGGCGCGGCTGACACTGACCGGATAGCCGACGCCCTTATACATCCGCTCAAAATGCGGGAAGGCCTTGGGTGGATCTTTCAGGTAGCGGAGGGCAACCCAACCGGCGATCCACTCAGCCTCGGCAAACGCGGCGCCTTCGGTGGATCTATGCTCTGCAGCCAGCCGATAGGCGAGCGGGTAGTCGCCATCATTGATGGCCCGACGGGCCAGGATTGCGCGTTCCTTCCACCAAAGCTCCGGGTGGGACAGCTGCATATCCGGCGTATCTAGCAGGGCAATCGCTTCATCCATGCGGCCCTTGCGACGGCGCCATCGCAGGCGTTCATACACAAGGCCGGGATTGTTCTGCAGGTTTGCCGGTACCTTGGAAATAGCCCCATCGACCCCACCGGATCGCGTCCGCAGCCGCACCCGCGCGATTGCGAGACGCCGATAGCCGTCCGAAACCCGCTTAGCTTGGCGCATGGCAGAGGTCCGGTGACCGTCCCAAAGCAGGGTCTCCAACCGGTCAATTTCATCCTGGGGATCGAGATACTGTCGGAAGTCACGGCGGAACTCTTTCTCGTCCGAATGATGCATCAAGGTGTCGACCCAGAAGCGTCGTGCCGCGCCGCGAATTTCCTCACCCCGTGCCGTTTCGGTAAGTGCGCGCGCATAATGCCGGAACCCGGTCCAGCTCACGGGAGGATCATTTGCGAAGAAACGGATGATCGCGTGGTTCGGCACGCTCGCATCCAGCTTTTCTTCCGCCTGTTCCCGTAGTTTTGCCCGTTTGGGCCAGGGGCGGTTGTCGCGCAGGAATTCGGCGATCTCCATAAAACCGGCAGAAGAAGTCGCGGATTGATAGGACAGCCATTGAATGGCCTTTAAGGGCAGAGCCTGTTCAGCCTTCCGCCCTTCCTTCAATGCGCGTTCCCAGCGGCCTTTATCGACCAGTTGGAAGGCACGCCGATAGATTTTCTCGTCGCTTTCGCTCAGTGGACGAGAGGATTCCGCAAGAGAAACCGCCGGAGCGTGCGAGACGAAAAGGCCCAGTATCAGAATGAAAAAAACAAAAATTCGCACGCCAAGCCTCCAGGCTGCGTTTCAGGCCCCATCCTATATTGGCGTGAGTCTAGCCGCTTCACCACCCGGCAACCATCATTAATGGGGTTTTCCTGATCACATATTCCTGACCGGCAAGTTTATTTGTAAAGGCCTCAGGAGCCCTCTTGATCCGCATGAACGCATCATCGCGAAATGACCTGAATCGGGTAGTCTTACCCATGACATCACTTTCTTGGCGGAGTACGCCGCTGTGAATCCGAGACAGTTGGAAGCGTTTCAGGCGGTTATTCGAACCGGGTCGATCACGGCTGCGGCTGAGGTTTTGCATATTTCTCAACCCAGCGTCAGTCGCTTGATAGCGGATTTGGAACGCGCCGTTGGTTTTGCCTTGTTCCAAAAGTCGGGACGAAGTGTGTCGCCGACGGTTGAGGGACGGCGGTTCTATCAATCAGTTGATGCCATGTTCGTGGGCGTGGAACGGTTGGCCGATGTTGCCGCAACCATTCGCTCTGCTGCCGGCGGGGCTGTCAGCTTGGGCGCAATTCAGTCGCTATCGACAACAGAACTGCCAGGCGCGGTTGGGGAGATGCATCGGCGAAACCCGGATGTCCGCATCACGATCCATGTCCGCAATACGCCATCAATCGTCGATGCGGTTCAAATGCAGCAGTTTGACTTAGGCATTGTCGGGCGGCGGCCGCCCTATGGCGGGGTGCATGTGCTGTATGCGACATCGGTCCCCTATGTCTGTGTGATGCCGAAAGACCACCTCCTCGCGAAAGGGTATGGGGCGATTGATTTGGTTGCCGAGGCTGGTTCTGAGCGGTTTGTAAGTTTCGCGGGGTCCATACGGGATGAAATGTCTGATCTGGAAGGCCCGCTCGCTGAGCTTCTTGCGAGAAACTCACCCGTCGCGGCGGCAAATATGCCTGTTGCTGCTGCTTTGGTGAAGGAAACAGGGGCCTTCGCGATTACCGACCCGTTCTCCGCCAGTCGTGCTGTCCATATCGGCGGTGTCGTCTTTCGACCGATTACCCATGGGCTAGCTTATCATATCGCTGTGATTACGCGCTCTCCGGACACCCTGTCGCTTGCGGGCAAGGCCTTTGCGAATTGCTTGATAGAGCGCCTGACAACGGCGGGACGGGCTATTCAGGGATGAGGTTGAAGCCACGCGGAAAGTAGTTCCAAGGTTTAGGCGAATGGTAAGTTTGATATCGTGCCCGAACGCGCCAACCCGTCGCTGGTAAGGACGGTAACCTTTGTTCCTGGATCCCAGTACTCCTTTGAAATCATTGATAGGCCAATGTTTCGCTTCAGGCGTGGTGAGCAAATGGCCGAGGTGATTTGGCCAATTTGCGTGCTGTTGTCTGCAATCACGGGCCAGGGGATCGCGCAAGTCGGGCAGGGTGCGCCATCGAACTGAACGCCACGTATTTCCTGGTGAGGTCCTTCTTCAGCGATCACGCGCAAAGCATTGATCCCCACACAGTCTATGCTGCCGTCCAGACATAGGTACTTACCAAGCCCGATTTCGAATGGATTATTCACCCGCGTCATTTCATTGCCGTAGGAAAACAGCCCGCCCTCAATCCGCTCAATGAGGTTTGGGCAACCGGGGGCGATGTTATACGCAGCGCCTGCCTGCCAGATTGCATCCCATAACGCACCGCCCAGGGCGCTGTCATCCAGGTAGATTTCAAATCCGCCCTGCCGCGAATAACCGGACCGGGCGATGAGCTGCCTGGTCCCTTGGAAGTCGAAATGGCCGAACCGAAAGAAACCGATCTCCCGAATATGGTCGCCGAACAAAGAGGCGAGCAGGTCTTCGGCTTTAGGGCCCTGGATCGCAAGCGGATGGACATCCGGCTCTGACACATCGACGTCCAAGTTATAGCCGGTCGCGAGGCCTAGCGCATAAAGCAGCACATCCGAATCCGCGATTGAGAGCCAGAAGGTTGTCGGGGCAATCTTCAGGAGCACAGGATCGTTTATGAGGCCGCCTGCATGATCAACAATCGGGATATAGAGGCATTGTCCGACCTTAGCCCCGGTCACCTTCCGTGGCGTCATTAATTGCACAAGGCGTTCTGCGTCGGGGCCCGCAATACAGACCTGACGTTGGCAGGAGACATCCCAAATCTGAACATGCTCCCGCAGATGCCAGTAGTCTTCCTCGACCGTGCGTTGGAAGGCTTTTGGCAACAGCATGTGATTGACCACGGAAAACCCTGTGACGCCGGCTGCTTCAACGCGGTCGGTATAGGGCGTGCGGCGAATCCGCCGCGACATGTTCAGTCCTTCCGGCATGGGATGCTCCCTTAACTCGACCACCAGACTGAGTAGCTGTTGGGCGATAGGATCAGGGGAATATGGTATTTCCCAGAGGTGTCCGGCATCCGAAATCTGACGACGATTTCATCCATGATTTGCGGCCCGTCGTGGGGGATGTTTCGGCCTTCCCAATACGTCCCGGTTTCCAAGACAAGCTCATAGCGTGCGGTGCTGTCGATTTCAGTCGGATCCAACTCTCGCGCCATACGGCCTCCGGGATCTGTCTCCGTCTCGAAAACGAGGCGCCGATTGCCTTCTGCCGTAATCTCCACAAGGCTCACCTTAATACCGCCGGCGTGAGTGCCATCTGTGCCATTCAGGGTATGGGATGTGATTGTCGCCATCCTGCCGTTTCCTATTCAGATTATTGTTTTTTAAGATTTCTGTATCTTCAGATTACTGGATTGGGGGCTATTCAATCGAGGCTTTGTCGCGTTTGTCGCTGGTGGCGGCGACGATGGGACTGATGACGCCCCGGCATTTCACGTTGACGCAGGCGGTCTTGCCCGACTGCATCGCCCGCCGCAATGCCGGCCCTAACTCGGCGCGTTTTGTCACTAATTCCCCATGCCCGCCGAGCCCTTCGAACATTGAGTGAAAGGGGATGTCACGGAAGTCGGTTGCGAAGTGTTTGCCGCTCTCAAAAAGCCGCTCTTGTTGCTGGGATATGCAATCCAAACCGCCGTTGTTATCGATGACGACGGTGATTGGCAGTCCTTCCTGGAAAGCCGCTTCGATGGAGAGCCCCCCGGATAAGAACGCGCCGTCACCGCTGATCAGAACCACATTCTGGTCAGGATGTGTGTTCTTTGCGGCAATGGCGAAAGAAACCCCGACGCCGAGCAGACTATAGTTGCCGGGGTGCATGATGCCGCCGAGCTTTTTGCCGTGCCAGCCGGCTAGATTGACGGCGATTTCGGACCAAAAATGCGTGTTTCCCCCGTCGAAGATCAGCCAATCTTTGTCTCCCATCTCCGCTTGAACGTCGAGGGAGAGCTGAAGTGGGTGCATCAATCGACCGGCTTCGGTATCCGCTTTGGTTTCCGTTGCAAGATCGGACAAGGTCTTATCGACCCATGCACCGCGTCGGGTCCGGTTTTCATCAAACCAAGCCCGGTCGAGTTTCCATAAACCCCGCTCTTTCAACCCCCAAAGCGCATCAAGAAAGGCGCCGGGGTCGGAGAGCAGGAATAGGTCTGCCGCGCGGTTATTCTCGAATTCCTCATGACTGCCGTTCACGCAGATCAGCTTCGTGCTCTTCGGGAAGAATGGCGCGTTTCCGAAATTCATTTGATTGTCGAGCCGCCCCCCAATCATCACGACAACATCTGACGCTTGGATGGCTTCTTTGGACGGGTGGTATTGGTGGAAGTCAGCGAGACCCATATAGGCCTCACATTCTTCACCGAGCAGTTTTTGGTGATAGGGGACATTGAATATCGGAATGCCTAGATCCAGGCCCGCTCGCTCCAATTTTGCCTCAGCCCCGGACCACCAAACGCCGTGACCGCCGATCAACACAGGTTTTTTGGCAGATGCGATAATGTCGAGGATTTGGGCGAGGGGCTCTGGTGCCGGCCAGGCCCGGGGCACGGGTGAGGCGGCGCGGTTATACGGGCGCTCCTCCCGCCCGACCGTCTCCTCGAAGGAAGAGAACATGATATCGACCGGCAGGCTCAGATGGACAGGGCCGGGATAGCCGCTGGTTGCTGCGGTCCAGGCGCGATCCACAAATTCACCAATCCGGGCACCGTCCGTGATCTGGACAGAGTATTTTGTCAGCGGTGCGGCAATGGCGACATCGTCAATCTCTTTGAATCCGCCTGCCCCCTGCCGTTTCAGGGTCGAGGAACCCGTCACGAAAATGACCGGTGACCTCTCCCCGAGCGCTTCCATGATGGCAGGGACCGCATTGGCGAAGCCTTCTGGTCCAATGAGGCAGACCGCGGGCTTCCGGGTGATCCGGGCATGCCCATCGGCCAAATGCCCGGCGATCTGCTCATGCGGGCAGTTCACAACCGGCATTTGGCATTCCATAAACCCTTCCAGGGCCGGATTACAGAAACCACCGGCCAGTGTGAACACATGGTCCACCCCTTTCTCGTGAAGGGCCTGCGCCAAGAGGGCGCCACCGCGAATTTTTCTAGGCTCTGTCATGGCGTTTATTGTCTCACTCTATTGGCGGTTAGGATTAGGGTCAGATTTTGGGATTGTAGGGGGCGGCCAAGGCACTGCGGTCGATCTCTGCGATAGAGCGAACACCAATCTGTGCCATCACGGCACTGACTTCTTGTGCCAAATGCTCTGTCAGCAACCGCCCACCCTCAGGACCGAAAGCGGCGATGG
The DNA here is from genome assembly GCA_006844765.1 of Alphaproteobacteria bacterium. GTDB lineage: Bacteria > Pseudomonadota > Alphaproteobacteria > UBA8366 > Aestuariispiraceae > SPJV01. The sequence goes on from SPJV01000210.1 coordinate 42,522, forward strand.
CGTAGAGATAGGGACGACCGATCATGGCTAGATCTGCGCCCAAGGCGCGTGCGCGAACAATATCGTCCCCGCTGCGTATGCCACTGTCGTAGATGATCGGGTAGTCAGCCCCGACCGCATCGCGGACAGCTGGCAGGGCATGGATGGCGGGCGTGCTGGAATCCAACTGCCGACCGCCATGATTTGAAACCCAGACCGCATCCGCGCCGGCGTTCTTGATCGTCACCGCATCGTCAGGCGACAGCACGCCTTTGACGATCAGCTTGCCTTTCCAACGCTCGCGCAGCCATTTCAGATAGGTTCGGTCGGCGCCCGCCCGGCTTGCTTCCCGGTCGAATGTCTTGCCCAGCTGCGATGTTTCCGCATTCATCAGCTTGGGCGCACCGCGTGCCAGGGTACGAAACGACCAGCGTGGGTGAAGGGCGAAATCAAGGAACTGGCGGGGCCCGATCCGGAACGGCATCTTGAAGCCGTTGCGAATATCCCGTGCCCTGCGTGCGACAACCGGCACATCGACCGTGAAAACCAAGGTCTCGTATCCGGCAGCCTCTGCCCGGTCGATTAGTTCTTCTGCAAACTCTCGCGCGCTGCTGACATAAAGCTGGAACCAGGCGCGATTACCGGCAAACACTTGCATCGGTTCCAAGGCAGAAGATGCTGCCGTTGAAAGACCATAAGGGACGCCGTGACTGGTGGCGAGGCTGGCTAAGGCACGATCCGCATTCGGATGCGCCAAATTGCACATTCCCATCGGTGCGACGCCGAAGGGGAGCGAATAGTCACGGCCCAGAAATTTTTGGGATAGGGAGCGGTCCTCAACATTTCGCAGGCTTCGGGGACAAAACTTGATGGCGTTCAAGGCGTCGAGATTAGCCTGGTTGGCGCATTCCCGCCCTGCCGCACCATCGATGTAATCGAATACAAGACGGGGAAGGCGCCGACGAGCCTGCTGTCGCGCGTGGTCGATGCTGTGGAAAGGAACAGAGAACATATCGACTTGGTCGCTTTCGTTCAGACCATACTTGGCGTGTTGTTGGGACGTCTGTGGTTCGTGCCGTAAATTGCTGTTTGGACTGTAGGAGTCTCATATCTATCAATCAAATCGAATGAATTAGTATATCCATGCAAAAATGCTATGTATTGATTTGAAAAGCCTGCCTTGTTCCGGACACGCTTGATCTATATAAAGCCGCCTCGTTTCTACTGTTGTTTCAGGGGCGGGGCATAGGGCTTCCGTTACCGCGAACGACACTTCTTGAGGAGTGAGACCGATGCCGGCGCAGTTCCGGGGCTCGATGACCGCGCTCATTACGCCGATGACGGCAGATGGTGCGATTGACGAAGCCGCCTTTCAGAACTTCGTCCAGTGGCAGATTGATGAGGGCACGCAAGGCGTGATCCCTGTCGGCACCACGGGCGAATCCCCAACGCTTTCCCATGCGGAACATCACCGCGTGGTTGATTTGGCGATTGAGGTGGCGAAAGGTAAAGCACAGGTCATTGCTGGCGCCGGGTCGAACAACACTGCCGAAGCGATCTCGCTCACGCAGCATGCCGCAAAAGCAGGTGCGGATGCCGCATTGATTGTTGCGCCCTATTACAACAAGCCGACGCAAGAAGGGCTCTATCGCCATTACGCTGCGATCGCTGCAAGCGCAGATATCCCGATCATCATCTATAACATTCCGGGGCGCAGCATCGTTGATATGTCGGTCGAGACGATGGCGCGCTTGGTGAAGGACTTCGACAATATCGCTGGCGTTAAAGACTCGACCAATGATCTGTCGCGCCCGATATCGACGCGGCTCGCCTGTGGGGAGGATTTCTCCCAACTTTCCGGTGAAGACGCGACGATTGGTGCCTTTTTAGGGCAAGGTGGCCATGGCTGCATTTCGGTCACGTCTAACATCGTGCCAGGGCTTTGCGCGCGGCTCCATAAGGCATGGGCACAGGGCGACATGGACACATTCGGCGCGATCCGCGACCAGCTTATGCCGATCCATGCGGCAATGTTCTGTGAAAGCTCGCCTGGGCCGGTGAAATATGGTGCAAGCCTGCTCGGCAAATGCGAAGCGACTGCTCGGCTGCCGATCTGCGAAATTGCAGAAGAATCGAAGGCCAAAGTGCGTGCTGCGATGGAAGGGGCGGGTCTCCTCTAAGCCGTCCGAAAGCGCGACGGCGGGAACGAGCCCGCGTAATAGGCCATGAGTTCCGCAAGCAACAAGCGAAAGCAGATGATCTCGACGGGTACCGTCGCGGTCAACCGTCGCGCGCGCTATGACTATGCGATTGAAGAAGAGTTTGAAGCCGGCCTGTCCCTCACCGGGACTGAGGTTAAGGCGTTGCGCCATGGATTGGCGAATCTGTCGGATGCCTATGCAGGGCCGAAGGATGGGCGCATAGCCCTCTTCAACCTGCATATCGGTGAATATAGCGACGCGCCGAAACGCTACCAGCATGAAGCAAAACGTATTCGATTGCTTTTGCTGAAAAAGCGCGAACATGAACGGCTGATCGGTGCGGTCAAAAAAGATGGCCGGACGCTTATTCCGATGAAGATTTATTTCACCGGGCGTGGGTTGGCGAAGCTTTCCTTGGGTTTGGGAACCGGTAAACGAGAGATCGATAAGCGCCAGACCATCAAGGACCGGGATTGGCAGCGCAAGAAAGGCGCGCTGCTGAGGGAGAGCCGGTGAGTATGGAACCGGGCCGGCTTACGCTCGGCGCGGTGTTGCTCTGCATTGGCGGGGCGTTTTTCCTGGGCCTTCAGATACCATTCTCGAAACTTGCCTATGCGGAAGGGACCGACCCGTTTGGATTGGTGCTGATCCGTGCCGCTATGGCTGTGCTGGTCTTTGCCGTTGCTGGGCATCTCGCACGACGGTCTTTTGCGATTCCAAAGCCGGCATGGCCTGCCTTGATCATCGTGACGCTGGCAAATCTGGGTATCGCAATCGGCTATTTGGGGGCTGCCGCGCGGATTGAGGGAAGCCTGGCCGCGCTGATCATGTACCTGTTCCCGATCATGGTCTTGATCGTGGATGCCGTTCTTCATCGCCGGTTGCCGGGACCGCGCCGGATCGGAGTAGGCTTGGGTGCCTTCATCGGTCTGGCAATCGTGTTCGGACCCGCATTCCAGAATCTCGACCCCATCGGGATTGCGTTGACCCTTCTGGCCGCTGTGTCGGCAACAACATTCATGCTGACCGCCGGCGGGCTGCAAGCCCATATGAATGGCTTGGCGTTGATGGTGTGGAGCAATCTATTCCACATTCCACTCTTTGCGGCTGTGGTGTTTGGTGGGGCAGGAAGCTTACCGCTCTACAATGATGGGTGGCTCTATGCAGGCATTGCAGCGGCGTCCTTCTCGCTGGGCCTTTGGCTGACATTCTTGGCAGTGCGGGTGGCGGGGGGCGTTCGTGCCTCAATCATCTTCAATGTCGAGCCAGTCGCGGTCGCCATGACCTCCATCATCATCCTGGGCGAGATCTTAAGCCTGCAGCAATATCTGGGCATGGCGCTGGTGATCGCCTGTGTCACGGCCGCGACTGCACTCCGGGAGCAGTAGCGGGCAAGCGGGCTCGTTATCCCTCAAACTCTCAGCCTCGCTAAGACATCTGATTGGTGCCGCAGGTATCGATGATCCTGGCAATCGCCTCGGCAACGCCTCGACCGGAGGTCTGCGTCTTTGCGAATAAGCCGCCGGAAAGCTGGGCATAGGATCGCATGATCTCTTCTGCGCGGGGATCGGGGGCATAGGTGAAGCCATCGACCGGGACATAGATGGCGGAGATTGCGATGCCGCGATCCTGGGCAAGGCCCGCCACCTCCCGCGCATGGACATCATCTACCCCTTCGACAAATTCATCATCAAAGCCACCGGGAAGGTTATCCGTGATCAAAACCGCGATTTTGGACCGTGCACGCCATTCGCCGGAGAAACGGCCTTCCTGTGGACGGTCCGGCCCTGGCCCCAGGCCTAGGATCGCTGTGCGCATTGCTTCGTCTGACGCTTCAGGGCCGCCATCGCCGCCCCGTGCAATGACCTTGCGCAAGGCACCCCTGGTTTTGGCGATCACGTCGCTGGGCGCCATGCCGGTTTGGGTAAAGTCCTGGCGGACTTCTATCGAGTCACGAAAAACGATCAGGCCAACGCGGAAATCCCCTGAGGAGACATAGGCTGTCAGGCGGAGCAGACGCTCTACCTCCCGCTTCATTTCGGCAATCGCGACGTTCAGGGAATACGTGCGGTCAATGACGATCACAAGATCGGTCGCGCCGCATTTTCCTTCTCGCCCCGTGGCCGCAGGTTCTTCGCCATCCGGTGATGTTTCCCAGGGCCAGGTGAAGGCTGTTGCCGGTGTAACGTTAAGGCCTTGTGCAAACAGGGCGGCGGCCAGGATCAGTGCAGCTTTTCGTGCTTTCAGCATGAGGGGCATGATAACGGCGTATCGCGGTGTATCACAACTCCGTCAATTAACCTTCCCCTTCACGATGCTGTGCCCATGTCTTTTGTATGAGACTGACTTTCGCACTGATCCTATTGGTCTACGCCCTGGTGCCTTACTGCATCCTGGCTTAAGCCTAGCCGCGTCCGACAAGCGGAATTTTGGTGGCCATGACCGTCATGGTCAGCACATTCGCGCTGAGCGGCAGGTTGGACATATAGACGACCGCATCGGCGACATCATTGGCGCTCATGACGTCTTCGACCGCGACAGTCCCATTCGCTTGTGGCACGCCTTCTTTCATGCGTTTGGTCATGGGGCTCTCGGCATTGCCGATATCGATCTGGCCGCAAGCGATATCATAGTTCCGGCCATCCAGGGCGGCGGATTTCGTCAGGCCTGTCACCGCATGCTTTGTCGCCGTGTAAGGCATTGAGTTTGGTCGCGGCGTTTGGGAGGAGATGGATCCGTTGTTGACAATCCGACCGCCCATCGGGTCTTGGGTTTTCATGACCCGGAACGCATGTTTGATGCACAAGAACATGCCGGTCAGGTTGATATCCACCACGCGCCGCCAGTCGTCCACGTCCAGTTCTTCAATCGGAACCGCCGGTGCGCCAATGCCGGCATTGTTGAACAGCAGATCAACCCGGCCCCAGCGCTTAACGCCTTCATCGAAAAGAACGGCCACATCGGCTTCTTCGGCGACATCAGTCGGGAAGGGGACAGCTTCACCCGCAAGCGCTTCAGCAAGCTGTGCGGTTTCCTCCAGCGGCTCTTTCCGGCGGCCTGCCAGCAGAACACGATCCCCCCGTTTCAACAGGGCCAGGGCAACGGCGCGGCCGACGCCGGTCCCAGCGCCAGTGACGATAGATGTAAGTGGTTGCGTCATGGATCCTCCCTCCAAGTTATCTTGCCAAATCATTTGCTAAATTATTTTGATGGCCGGCACCCTAGACCGATGGCACAGGTATGGACAGCGGCTTTTTCCGGTGGGAAGGTGCGGACGCTATCTTATTGGGGAGAATAATAAATGGCCCGCCCGGATCCTTTATTCCAGCCATTCCAGCTCAAGCATCTGACCATCCGCAATCGCATCATGTCGACGGCGCATGAACCGTCTTTTACAGAGGATGCGTTGCCTCAGACTCGCTATCGTCTTTATCAGGAAGAGCGTGCAAAAGGCGGGTTGGGGCTCACCATGTTCGGGGGTTCGACCACGGTTGCGCATGACAGCCCGGCAGCCTTTGGCAATATCTCCGCCCAATACGACACGGTCATCTCGCACTATCAGGCATTGGCGGACGCGTGTCACAAGCATGGCGCGGCGGTGATGACGCAGATTACCCATTTGGGACGGCGTACTGCTTGGTATGCGGGCGATTGGCTGCCGTCGGTTTCCGCTTCTCCCATCCGGGAAATGACGCACCGGATTTTCCCGAAAGAAGCGGAGCCGGAGGATCTGAAACGGATCACCAAGGCCTATGGCACGGCGGCTAAGCGATGTCAGGATGGCGGGCTCGACGGTTTTGAGATTCAAGCCAATGGGCATTTGATGGACGCCTTCTGGTCACCGGCGACGAATAAGCGGCAGGACGCCTATGGCGGGTCATTTGACAACCGCATGCGGTTCCCTTTGGAAGTCTATGAGGAAGTCCGGAAACAGGTCGGGATGGATTATATCGTTGGTGTGCGCCTGTCGATTGATGAACGCAGCCATGATGGGTTCGATGATGCCGAGGGTCTGGAAATCCTCCGACGGCTGGTGGATAGCGGGCTGATCGACTTCATCAATGTCAATGTCGGGCGGGTCGACTCTGATGAGCGGATGTCCCATGAGATTCCGGTGATGGGGACTCCCAGTGCGCCCTTCCTGGAAGATGCGCGCCGGATTAAGGAAGCCTTCCACCTGCCGGTATTTCATGCGGCACGGATGGGGGACGTCGCGACGGCGCGCCATGCAATCGAAAGCGGGGCCATCGATATGGTCGGGATGACCCGGGCGCATATTGCGGATCCGCATCTCGCCAACAAGATCGAGCGCGGTGAGGAGGACCGTATTCGGCCTTGTGTCGGCGCGAGCACCTGTATTGATCAGATTTATTCGACCGGCTCGTCGATCTGTATCCATAACCCTGCAACGGGTCGCGAAGAGACGATGCCGCATATCGTCCCGAAAGCCGATGAGCCCGGGAAAAAAGTGGTTATCGTTGGTGCTGGTCCGGCAGGGCTGGAGGCTGCGCGGGTTTCCGCAGAACGCGGCCATAATGTCGTGCTTTTCGAAGCAGCGGACCGTGTCGGGGGGCAAGTCCTTCTTGCCGCCAAGGCGCCGCGGCGGGGGGATTTGATCGGTATTGTCGATTGGTTGGCAGCGGAGATTGAGCGGCTGGGTGTCGACTTGCGGCTGAACACCTATGCGGAGACGGCCGAGATTGAGGCGGAAAACCCCGATATCGTCGTGGTCGCAACAGGGGGCGTACCAACCGCGCATTGTCTCTTCCATGGTGAGGAATTGGCGGTTTCCACTTGGGATATTCTCAGCGGTCAAGTCTCACCGGGGGAGAATGTCCTGGTCTATGACGAAAATGGGCGGGAGCCCGGCATGAACTGTACCGAGTTTCTCGCTGGTAAGGGAATCCCGGTGTCCTACATGTCCCCGGACCGAACCGTTGGATCGGAAATTGGCGCGACGAACTTCACCGGTTATCAGAAGGCCTTTCAGGAAGGTGGCGTGAACGTCCAGATGAACCTAAGGCTTTTAGGCATTCGGAAAGAAGGCAATAAATTGATGGCCGATATTTCCGATGAATTTGCACGCCGGGAGAGTGAGCAGACCTATGACCAGATCATCGTGGAATATGGAACGCTACCGGTAGACGATGTGTATTTCGATCTGAAGGACATGTCGCGAAACCGGGGGCAGATCGATTTCGATGCGTTGATCGCGCTTCAGCCTCAACCTGACCTCATGGAGGATGGAAATCCAGACGGCTCATACCGGCTTTATCGTGTTGGGGATGCTGTTAACAGCCGGCATATCCATGCAGCTATCTATGAATCACTTCGTCTATGCTTGGCATTCTAGAAGAATACTGGTGGGTATTGAGGTAACTCTTTCTCTTTATTGGAAACAGATATTCCCTTTATCTATATTTTAATATACTGTTCCTGCCAGTGATTGGGAGGCAATCCTGCTGTTAAGAGGTCCGTACAGATTTACTGTACAGGTTTTCTGCATAGTTTGCGGTGAAGAGAATGATCGCAAAGGCAGGGTTTTCTTAAGGGGCGTTTCGCGAAGCCCAGAAGGGGCGTCGTCTCTATAGTCCGGAAAGGATCGACAGAATGGCGGGAAAGAATGGGGTCGCGGCTTTGGCCGTGGCGGCATTGCTCGTTATAGGCTGTCAGAGTGGCAGCCTTCCGACCCCCTTTGTCACCCCTGAAACCGCGACGGCGCTGACCCCGATTGAGGCATTGCGCCCAATCCATCTCGGTTCCCGTGAAAACGATCCCAAACGCGCGCATCTCCGGAACAAAGACTTGGTCGGCGTCGATTTCCGGAAGGCGGATTTGAGTGGGGCGGATTTAAGCGGCCTCGACCTTAACGGCGCGAACTTTTCTGGTGCTGATCTGTCTATGGCAAACCTGAAGGGTGCGAAGCTCGTCGGGGCAGTCTTCACCAATGCCAATCTGCGCGGCACCAACTTTGAAGATGCAACGATGCAGGACGCGATCTTGGATGGTTGGAACATGGATCTCGCGAATTTCGATGGGGTCGCATTCGTGCGAAACACGATACCGAAAGACTTGTTCCGCGGTCGTCGATTGGTCGGGAACGTTTTCGAAAATGTTGATTTGTCAGGCGCCGATTTCACGGACGCGATTTTGATTGGGGTGTCCTTTCAGGACAGTAATCTCCAGAACGCCCGCTTTCGCGACACTGTTATGAAAGGTGTCTATTTTCCGGATAGCCGTTTGAATGGTGCGGATATCACCGGGGTGCGCTTCGAGGCCAACGGACTTTACGAGGGGCGCAAGGACCTCTTCGTCTGGATTGTCGGCATGGCGCCGAATGAGTTGCCGCCGACGGTTGAGCAGGTGAAAGGGGAATTGGGCGGACGCCTGACCCCCCAGCATTCGATCCGGAAATTTAAGGTGCCGCCCTTGCCGAAAGGCGTCTTCGCGACGGCCTGTGCCGATCCCTCTGATATGGCGGATTTGCCACCTGGGGTGTTGCGCCCGGGCAAATGCTAGAGCGCGGTTTTGCCGTCCCCGTAAGTTCTGCCTCTTGTCGTTGCTCGTGAGCTCCTTCAGACTTTCCCAATGAGCAGTACCGAAACTAAGACACTTCTGATCGTCGGACATGTCCCGTCAGAGAATACCCTGCGGCTGCGCGATGCGGTCGCGGAGGGTGCCCGGCATCCCGATATTGAGGGGGTCACGGTGGTCGCGAAATCTCCCTTTGAGACCGTCCCTGACGATGTACGGGCAGCGGATGCTATCATCCTGGGGACGACGGAAAATCTGGGATACATGTCCGGTGCCCTGAAGGATTTCTTTGATCGCTGCTACTACCCGGTCCTGGAAGAAAAACAGGGGCTGCCCTATGCGCTCTATATCCGTGCGGGTCTCGACGGGACGGGCACAAGGCGCGGTGTCGAGACCATCGTCACTGGCCTTCGTTGGAAAGCTGTCCACGAGGTCGTGCTCTGCAAAGGCGACTGGAATGACGCCTTTGCAGATCAATGCACGGAACTGGGCACTTACATGGCCGCCGGTCTGGAAGCCGGGGTTTTCTGACAGCGCTTATTCAGCCGGGCGCGGTGTGCCAAGCGACGGGTCGTCAATCGCGGCTTCGAAAGCGCGCAGGCGTTTGAAGACGCTCATCAGCTCAACAATCGTGCTCCAACTATGGACCAGGAATTGGAACGAGCTTTCAACCCGTCCAAAGGCCCGCACGATCTGCTGCATCACGCCTAGCGTGATCGCGCCGGAGATAATGGTCGGTCCAAGTGCCAGATAGGGAACGATCGCACCGAATTGCAAGTAGGACCATTTCGCCACATCGAAATACATGTAGTGAAAGAAGAGCCGGAAATAGTTGCGTCTGACATTGTAGAACAGTTCTTTGACCGTCGGTGGTTCTGCCCGGCTCTCGTCATCTTCCCCATAAACCAGTTCTTTTCGATAGGCGGCTTCCACCATCTGGTTGTTGAATTCCAGGCCGGGAAGCTTGACCCCGACCGCGGCGAGGACTGCTGTTCCGAACAAGGCAAAGATCACGGCAACATAGACCAGCGCGTGCTCGAGCTCACCAACACCTGGGAGCATCTTGATCCCTTTTGACAGTTCCCAAAGGATTGGCAGGAAAGCAAAGAGGGTCATAACACTGTCCAACAACCGGCTTCCCAAGCTTTCCATGATGACAGCAAAACGCTTGGTATCTTCCTGGACGCGCTGGCTTGCCCCTTCGATGTGGCGCAGTTTCCCCCAGTTCCTCATGTAGAAATCATTCATCGCATGGCGCCAACGAAACACCCAGTGCTTGGTGAAGAAACTCAGCAAAACGGCGACAAAGATGTAAATACCGGCGATCTTGGCAAAGCTGAACAGGAAGCCGTAATACTCGTCAGATGTGACTGCCCCCGGTTCGCCGAGCGCCTTCTGGATCATGTCATAGAAACCGCCGAACCATTCATTTATCTGAACATCGACTTGGACCTGATAATAGGTCCCCCCGACAATCACGATCATCCCGAGCCATGCCCAGAGAAGCCATTCGCGGGAAAGGAAGAAGGATCGGAACATCGGAGGCAACTCCTAGGTTTGTTGAGTTTCTGGCCTTGAAACGAAAAAGCCCACCCGCGGACGGATGGGCTTCTTCTGTAATGATTTACCATGCCTTAGCGTGAGTAAAACTCGACGACCAGGTTCGGTTCCATTTGGACCGGGTAAGGAATGTCTTCCAGATTCGGCGTGCGGGTCAGGGTCGCTGTCATCTTCTTGTGATCGACATCGACATAATCCGGTACTTCACGCTCAGCGGAAGAGGTGGCTTCGATGACCATCGGGATCTCGCGGGATTTGCCGCGGACTTCGATGACGTCGCCAATCTTCAGCATGTAGGACGGAACCGTGACGCGTTGGCCGTTAACGGAGACATGGCCGTGGCTGGCGAACTGACGGGCAGCGAAGACCGTGGGGACGAATTTTGCGCGATAGATCAGCGCGTCCAGACGGTGCTCCAGAATACCGACGAGGTTTTCGCCCGTATCGCCTTTGCGGCGGACCGCATCTTCGTAATAGCGGCGGAATTGTTTCTCACCGATACTGCCGTAATAGCCCTTCAGCTTTTGCTTCGCCATCAGCTGGATGCCGTAATCAGACGGCTTCCGGCGGCGCTGACCATGCTGGCCGGGACCATATTCGCGTTTGTTGTACGGGCTTTTCGGACGTCCCCAGAGGTTACAACCCAGGCGACGATCAATCTTATGCTTGGAATTCAAGCGCTTGGACATAAGTCCACTCCTTCGATTTAGCGGCGTTGCCCTCTTTTTTCGGGGCGGTGCCGGTTCCATATTGTCCCGGTAGGCCTCAGCGCATTCTCAGCGCTTTGACGGGATCAAAGAAGTTCTTGTCGGTAGCCGGTTTATCCGGCATCCCCACATAGTGGTTCTTTAATCCACGTTCCCAGGAAGCGGCGGCACTATATGAATTTGTAGGGGCATGTCAAACCGATGTAGCATTCGCCAAAAGGGTATTCGTATGGGGGTTCTATGAGCGACGCAATTGGGTATCGGCGCGGGTTCGCTATGACGGCGTTCGGTGTCCTGTTATTGACACCGGATGCCCTCTTAATGCGGCTGGTTGATGCGGATACCTGGACCATGGTGTTTTGGCGCGGATTTCTCATCTCGGGCACGATCTGGTTTGCAATGGGCTTTAGACTGGGCTTCGGGAACCTGGGACGGGACTTTCGTGCGGGCGGCATAACCAGCTTTGGGATCGCGATTTCTTACGCTGTCATTTCAATATGTTTCGTAAAGGCGCTGCATATAACGACGGTTGCCCACACGTTGGTGATCCTGGCGTCGGCACCATTATTTGCGGCCTTGCTATCGATGCCGATCTTAAAAGAGCAGTCTGGTTGGGCAACATGGTGCGCCATTGCCTTGGGGATCGCGGGGATCGCCTTCATGGTCTCCGACGAAGGGGGTGATTCTCGGCTGATCGGTGATGTCTTCGCGCTGGTTGCGGCACTCGGGCTTGCCATGACTTTTGTGCTGATCCGAAAGCAGAAGGACTTGAATACCATACCCTCCGTCTGTCTGGGCGGGTTTCTGGCTGCCCTGATTTCATTGCCCTTTGCGCATCCCTTTGACCTGAATGCCGAACAGGCGCGATTGGTACTCGCCATGTGTATTCTCATGTTGCCGTTGAGCTTCGCACTGATTTCCATTGGTCCCCGCAGCGTGCCGGCACCTGAAGTGGGGCTCTTGATGCTCTTGGAGACTGTGCTTGGTCCTTTCTGGGTATGGTTTGTCCTCTCTGAGATGCCGAGTGAGCGCGCGATGATCGGCGGCGGGATCGTCATCGGTGCCTTGGCTGGTCATGCGGTCTGGCGGTTGACCCGGCCGGAACCAACCCCCTCCAAAAATGGATTGGGGTCGATCTTCGATGGCTTGGATGAAGCGGAGATAAAGCGCCTGGGTGGTTAGGTCTGCTCGGTTAGGCCGGCTCGGTTCGGCCTGGTCGGTTAGATCTGGTTGCGTCATAGCATGGCAGGCGCCAACCGTTGCTTGACAGGCGAGGCGTTCCAGCGACGAATTCCCGGTATGAGTTGGGACGAGGCGGCGGCGACACGCGGGGAGATTTGGGTGTTCGGTTATGGGTCGCTGATGTGGCGGCCCGGCTTTCCCTTTATTGAAGATGCAGAAGCCCTTCTTGAGGGATATCGCCGCAGCTTTTGTATCTGGTCCGAACATCACCGCGGCACGCCGGAGCGGCGCGGGCTGGTCCTTGGCCTTGATCCGATTGAGGGCGCAGCGTGCCACGGTCATGCTTTCCGTGTTTCGCCAGAGGCCTGGGTTGAAACAGCAGCCTATTTGGAGGAGCGGGAACTGCGCGGCTATGCCTATCAGCCAGCACATCTACCGGTCCGGCTTGCTGATGGCCGCCAGGTTCAAGCGCATACATTCGTGGCGGCGTCTGAGCACCCTCACTATGCCGGCACGTTACCGCTGGAGGAAACGGCAGAGATCATCCTCTGTGCAAGGGGATCGGCGGGGCTGAACCGCGATTATCTGATCAATACGGTACGGGAGTTGGAACGCCGAGGCTATGGCGATCCTGACCTGAGGGACCTTCTCGACCGGGTCTCTGTCTTGACGGGCCTACTTGAGGCCGGCAGCGGGATTTGATGACTGCTGTGAGGCGCGCTCACGCGTGAAGTGGGTTACCCAGACGCCTTGGACGTCCCGGTTTGCGCGGTTTGGCGGCGGGGGCACCGATGATGGCTTCGCGGGACGGGGGCTCGATCAGGATATATCGCGCCGGTTTCTCCGGCTCTGCCGGGTTCAGGCCGATATGGGCACGCCAAGCCGGTTGGTCGAAGGGAACTTCTACCCTGCCGTTCAGCGTGCGGCCATCGATGCGGCCCAGGGGAAGACCTGAGGATTTGTCGACGATCTCCATCGGCGGTAGCCAGACCTTCCGGTCGGTTTCAAACCGGATGCGGGCGGGACGCAGACCATACCAGCCAGGGACAACCCGGTAGCGGATTTCCGCGTATCCGGTTTCCGATTCTGTATCCGATTCTGTTTCAAATTCGATTGTTGGCGTTGCCTCGCTCAGTGGCGGTGGCGACGGGATTTCCAGCACTTTGTCCCGCAGTCGTGTGATCAGGGTGAGGGCGGGCATGCCATCAATCTCTTCTTCCAGGAGAGACAACTCACGCCCCAATGCGGGATCTGTTTCCCACGCTTCGATCATAC
>SPJV01000222.1 GCA_006844765.1 Alphaproteobacteria bacterium
GTCATGGCTGGACATTTTTGCTTTGAACGCAGCGCAGCGGATATACTTTGTATCGAAATCGGAGGTCTCACGCTGGCCTGGCATTGGCTGGTTGGCGCGCGCTGTTGGCACGGTCTTTATTCAAAGACGCGCGTCAGAGGCCGGAGTTCAACGCAATTTGTTTCGCGAACGTTTGCAGGCGGGCCATAGATTGGTCTTCTTCCCTGAAGGTACCAGCTCTGACAGCATCCGAGTTCTCCCTTTTAAATCAACGCTTTTTGCGGCGTTCTTCGATCATGAGCTCGTTTCCAAAATGTATATTCAGCCAATGGCAGTGGTGTATCATGCACCTGAAAGTGCCGATGATCGTTTCTATGGATGGTGGGGCGAAATGACCTTTGGCGGACATTTGCTGTCCGTTCTGGCGGCACGGCAACAAGGGCATATCCATTTGGTTTTTCACGAGCCGATTGCAGTTAAGGACTTCGAGTCTCGTAAAACACTGTCGGCCTATAGCGAAACAGTTATCCGTCAGTCGTTAAGCGCCGAGCTGATGCCCGCCAAGGCCAACGATTTAACCTCTGCCGGGGATCTTCCTTCTCGTCGGTAGGTCTCGATCGACCGCGCGTCGTCCCTTTTGGCCAGGCGCTTTCCAGCGTCATCGCGAACCAATTCGTGGTGGTAATAGCCCGGGACTGGCAATTTCAGCAGTGCTTGTAGCAATCTGTGAATTGGCGTTGCATCGAACAGATCCAGTCCACGCGTGACTATCGAAATGCCTTGTTCGGCATCATCGACCACAACAGACAGGTGATAGGATGTTCCCATATCTCGTCTTGCCACGACGATATCTCCAATTTCGTCGACCATTTGGCCAAGTTCTATCTTATGTTCTCCTTCATATATTGGTCCATTTTCCTTAAACTTTAAGGGGTTAAGAGATTTTGTATACTGAACAGCTTGTCTAATATTCAACCGGACAGAATCTTCTGGCTCCAAGTCGGAAAGAGAGCGCGCGCGGCAGGTGCCAGGATAGACCAGCCCATCGGGCCCAAGTAGCGGAGCGCCTTCTTGGGGTGCATTTAACGCTGCATGAATATCTGCGCGGCTGCACCTGCAAGGGTACAACAGTCCAAGGCGGCCGAGATGATCTAAGGCTTCTGAATATTTTGCTAGCCTGTCCGATTGACGGAACACAGAC
>SPJV01000190.1 GCA_006844765.1 Alphaproteobacteria bacterium
GTTTCGCGATGGGCTGTCACGCGGAATGTCTGGGACACTCGGAACTCGCTCAGCACGTCCGCGGGTGGTCCGAAACCCTTGCAGTGGCCGTTTTCCAACATAAGAACCGCATCGCATACATCGGTGGCCATGTTCAGGTCATGCAATGACACGACAATCGTCATGCCAAGGTTGTGGATCAGCGATAGGATCTCAAGTTGTTGGCGGATGTCGAGGTGATTGGTCGGTTCGTCCATCACCAGTACTTGTGGTTGCTGCGCCAGAGCGCGTGCAACCATCACCCGTTGCCGTTCGCCGCCTGATAAGGTGCCGAGGTCTCGGTGCATTAGATGCTGAAGGTCCATTCGGTTTATGGCCGCATCGACAATTTCGGCGTCCTGCGCGCCGGGGTTCGAGAATCCCAATCGGTGCGGCGTGCGTCCAAGGGAAACAATGTCGCGAACAGTCAGCCCGAATGCGCCAGGCTGCTCTTGTAGGACGGCCGCAACCTTTCGGGCGGCCGCCCGTGGTGGCAGGGACCAGATATCTTCGCCATCCACCAAGATGCGCCCGTATGTTGGCTGCTGGTAATGGTAGATCATGCGCAACAGCGTTGATTTACCCGCACCGTTCGGGCCAACCACCCCCAGCACTTTCCCTGGCTCCACTTCAAAACTGACAGGATGAAGAAGGCATGGCAGAGTCCGATGAGGCGCCCAGCTGATATTGTCAGCGACCAGACTTGCGGCGCTCATGACATGCGCACCGTGCTGTCTTCGACGGCAAGCATCATGGCTGGAACCCGTGCCAATGTATGCGAACGCAGCTTGCCTGGTCGATCGACGGATGAACACCACCCGTCCCCCAGAACCGCGTAATGCTGAGCGAATGATACAAGGTCTTCGATATCCTGATCGGGATCTATGTCTCCGAACAAATAGGTCGCCTTGCGGGTGCTGTGATACACGATCGTACAGGGCTGCGCACAGCCTGCCATGCAGGCCACGCCCGAGATTTCAAACTCTTCGGTGATCGTGTCACCCGCCGCATCAATCGCCGCGCGCAGGCGTTCGATCAACTCATAGCCGGGACGACAGGTTTCGTCCTTGTGTTTGCACGATGTGCAGATGGTAATTCTGTGAATGGGTATACCCATGTCGCCCTCCGCGATAAAGCGGGGCAAACACAGGTCG
>SPJV01000191.1 GCA_006844765.1 Alphaproteobacteria bacterium
GCAGACGATTGGCCGGTATAGCTGGTGTCGCTCATTTTACTCTCCGGTGGGGCCAGATAGTGCAAAGCGCGCGCCATCCAAGGCGCGCGCCAGATGCGGGTCAGTTAGTTAGATGCAACAGTCAATACGTCAGGAGTTCCTGCGAACTCTTTAACGGTGTCCGCGATCCAAGCGTCATATACTTCCTGGCTTACGACCTTGACGGTAATAGGCATAAAGGCGTGGTTCTTGCCGCACAGCTCAGAACACTGCCCAAAGTAGACGCCTTCCCGCTTTGCTTCAAACCAAAGCTCTGCCAAGCGACCAGGAACGCCGTCCTGCTTTACGCCAAAGGCTGGGATGGTCCAGGAATGGATAACGTCAGCGGCAGTTACCTGCACAACAACAACTTTGTTTACGGGAACAACAACCGGCATTGATGTGGCCAGCAAATATTCGTCCTGCGTATAGCCGTACTCTTCCAGCTCGTCGCGCTCTAGCATGAAGGCTTCATAGGCCAGGTCATGCTCGGGGTATTCGTAGCCCCAGTACCACTGGTAACCGGTCGCTTTAATAGTCACGTCAGCTTCTGGAATTTCCTGTTGTTTGAACAGGATCGGCAGCGAAATCGCAGCCAAAACAACCAGGATTATGACCGGAGCAAGGGTCCAAACGATTTCGATTGTGGTATGGTGTGTGAAACGCGCAGGTACTTTGTTGACCTTGGAATTGTAGCGCACAACGCACCACGCAAGCAGGGCTGTAACGAACAACGTAATCGCTGTGATCAAGATCAACAGCGCACCGTCAAGGCTCTGCAATTCCACGGCCAACTCGGTCGCTGCGGGTTGAAAGCCGATACCACCATCAATGGGACGGCCAACGATCTCAAGGTCAGCGAGAGCTTGCGCACTGTCTTGCGCTGAGGCGGCAGCGCCAAAAAGTGCTGCAATACCTGCAGTCGCTGCGCCGAGAATACGGTGTGTCAAAACCATGTTGTTTCTATCCTGCTTAGCAAGGGGAAGCACACCAGTGCACCCCCCCGTTCCAGATATACCGCAACTGTTGTGCGACATACCATTGTGTCCGGGCCTCGGTGTTCCATATTAAAGCGTATGAAACAAGCGTGCGACCTGCGCCTTTCGGTCGCTATTTAGCCCCTACGAAGGACATTCCTCATGGCCGAC
>SPJV01000001.1 GCA_006844765.1 Alphaproteobacteria bacterium
AGTACGACACAACGGCCGAGTCCGGCACTTGGATCCGGGTGTGCATCGACGGCTACGGCCGCTTCTGGCACCCCCACGCCGAGCTGCTCGGGGGCGACCCAGACAGCGCAATCAGCGCCGGCCGGTTCGAGATCGACATCGTCACGACCCAGTTCAACTACGTAGGCTGCCCGCCTGGGGACTCTGCGTACCGCGGCGCTGGGATCGGCAACGGGAACGGCGCAACTGCCGCCGGGCCCTACACAGTAGGAAAGACAATGCACAACGTCACGATTCCTTCCGGGTACACAGCGACGTACCCATTCATGTCCTGGGAGGGATACGGGTGTGTGCGCTTTAGGAGCGACGTAGTCTAATGGGCGGTGCAGGTGGTATCGGAGCACTTATCGGCGGGATCGGCGGTATTGTTGGGGGAATCTTCTCCAGCAGCGCCCGACGCCGAGCGCAGCGTCGTTTCCGGCGCCAGCAGCAAGAGGGAATCGCGGACGCGCGGCGGATCACGGAAGAGCGAGTACAGGCCGTACTCGACAATCCCCTAATCCAGTCCGCCTCCAATTTCATCCAAGAGAGCTTCGCCGGCGATGGCGGCCCGCTCGCGGAGCAGTTCCGTAAACGGCTTGAGGTTGCCCAGGAATCGCGCGGACTTCGTCGCTCCACAGCCGGCGCCGTGGCCGAGGCGTCCAGTCTCGCGGCATTCCGCCAGAACTTTCTCGCTCAGCTCCTGCCCCAAGCGCAGAGCTTCGGCACACTGGGCGAGCGCTTCCGCCAGTCGATACTCGGGCAAGAGCTGCCCATCAACATCGCTTCGCATACGGGCGCTCCGATCCCCGGAATCTCTCAGGCGAGCGCAGAGCTCCAGAACCCAGCAGCATTCGACGGACTCGCATCGGCCTTCAGCGGTGGCGTGAGCGGTGCTCTCGGCGGCGGACAGATCGGCCAGCAGCTCGGAGCAAGCCAGCAGCAGTTCCAGCAGGTCAGTGCGCAAAACGATTTCCTCGACGCGCTTCGGACGCGCGGTGGCGGTGGTGTTCAGAGTTTCGGCGGCTTCCAATCATCGGGAGGCGTAGTCACCAACTCGCCGATCTCGATCAGCTCGTTCTAAGGTAAGCCATGCCCCCTTTCGACCTCGGCAATGATATCGTACAGCGCAGAG
>SPJV01000209.1 GCA_006844765.1 Alphaproteobacteria bacterium
CCTTCGGCAGTCTCGGAACAACAGCTTTCAGCGATGCGGCACGACCTGGAGAGCTGGGTTGAAGAAAGCAAAAGTCATAGCGGGCCATTCGGGCAGATGCTGGATGGTCGCCCCCGCTTTGATGTGGAACCCGGCCATACGTCGGAGACACCAACCTTGCGTCGGGTTGCGTCCCCGGCAGAGCTATCTGATGCCTTCCTGGATGTTCTGACAAACAGCCCCATGATTGAATGGCTGGCTCAGCTTATCGGCCCCAATCTCCGCTTTCACCATGCGAAGGTGAACAGTAAGCAGCCCGGTTCTGCAACAGTGGTTGATTGGCATCAGGACTTCACGTTTGACCCGCATACCAACACCGATCTTGTAACCTGTTTGCTCTTCTTGGACGACGTGACGGAGGAGAATGGACCGCTCCTCACCGTGCCGGGGTCACACTTGGGTCCTCTCTTGTCGCTGTGGCAGGATGGGCGGTTCACCGGTGCGGTGGATGATGACACGGCGGCTCTGTTTCAGGAGAAAGCGGTTACCAATACCGGCGCTGCCGGCAGCGTTTGCTTCATGCATTCGAAGGTTGCCCACGCCTCCAGCTCAAACAGGTCGGATCGTCCCCGCAGCCTTTACATTTCCGCAATTGCGGCAGCGGATGCCGTACCACTTGCGCCGAATGCCGTACCCAGCCGGCATGCGGGTATGATCCTGAAAGGGCAGGAACCGGGCCGCATTCGTGTTGAGGCCTTTGATCTTGAGATGCCTGAAATCCCGAAGGGGGCCTCGTTCTTCGATCAACAGAAAGGAGTCGACGGGCTGGCGAAGTGACCGGATCGCCCTATGTTTATCAGGTGTGGCATTTGAAGAGGAATTTCGACGATGAGCACCCTGAAACCGACCAAGATTTGGGGCACGGTTACCTATCTGGGCATCAATCCCGACCGTGATGGCGGGTTGGAAAGTCAGTCCTTGAACGCCGTGTCCGCGACCTTTGCCGGTTTCGCGGGTGACAGTCATGGTGGATTGACCAGGCCGGCATGCGTACGCGTCAATCGTCAGTATGACAAAGGCACGGAAATTAGGAACACCCGACAGGTCAGCATCCTGTCTGCGGAGGAGATGACGGCAATCGCCGGCGCCATGGGGTTGCCGGAACCGCTCAAGCCGGAATGGATCGGCGCCAATCTGATCTTGGAAGGCATCCCCGATCTCAGCGCTCTGCCACCCGCCAGCCGCTTGATCTTCGAGAATAATACGGCAATCGGTGTCGATACGGAAAACGGTCCCTGCAAATACCCAGCAGAGGTGATCGAACGTCATCACCCAGGCTTGGGCCTCTCCTTCCCAAAACACGCCCAACACAAACGCGGCGTGGTCGGTTGGATCGACAGAGAAGGCGAAATTGCCTTAGGCGACCGCTGCCGGCTCCACATCCCCGCATGGCGGGGATGGGGGCATGGCTAAGCCATAAACGACAGGTCTAAACTTCCCATTCCTTGAAGAAGTCATTGCCTTTGTCGTCGACGACGATGAAGGCGGGGAAGTTTTCGACTTCGATGCGCCAGATTGCTTCCATGCCGAGCTCCGGATATTCGACGCATTCGACTTTCTTGATGCAGTCCTGGGCGAGCCGCGCTGCCGGGCCGCCGATGGATCCCAGATAGAAGCCGCCATGTGCCTGACAGGCCTTGCGTACGATGGGAGAGCGGTTGCCCTTGGCCAACATGACCATGGACCCGCCGGCCGCCTGGAACTGATCGACAAAGCCGTCCATCCGTCCTGCGGTTGTCGGACCGAAAGATCCGGAGGCAAAGCCTTCCGGGGTTTTGGCCGGACCCGCATAATAGATCGGGTGGTTCTTGAAGTAATCCGGCAGGTCTTCACCGGCATCTAGCCGGGCCCGCAATTTATTATGCGCCAGATCCCGCGCGACGATGATTGAGCCGGTTAAGGATAGACGCGTCCGGATCGGATGCCTGGTCAACTCACCAAGGATTTCCGACATCGGTTTGTTCAGGTCGATCTTCACCACCTCGCCGGAGAATGCGCCTTCGTCGACTTCTGGCATATACTTCGCGGGATCGCGCTCCAGCTCTTCCAGGAAGACACCGTCTTTCGTGATCTTCCCTTTCGCCTGACGGTCGGCGGAGCAGGAAACCCCAAGGCCAATCGGCAGGCTGGCACCGTGGCGCGGCAGGCGGATCACACGCACATCATGGCAGAAATACTTGCCACCAAATTGTGCCCCAATACCCATATTGCGGGTCAGCTCATGGACAGCCTCTTCCATTTCCAGATCCCGGAAGGCCTGACCAAGTTCACCGCCTTCCGTCGGCAGGTCGTCCAGATATTTGGTGGAGGCCAGCTTCACTGTTTTCAGGTTCAACTCTGCCGAGGTACCGCCGATGACAATCGCCAAGTGATACGGTGGGCAAGCAGCGGTTCCCAATGTCTTGATCTTCTCATCCAGGAACGCCATCAGGCGTGATTTTTCCAGCATTGACGGGGTCGATTGATAGAGGAAGGTTTTGTTCGCCGATCCACCACCCTTGGCGACGAATAGGAACTTATACGCATCCTCCTGCCCTTCCTGGTAAATATCGACCTGGGCAGGAAGGTTGTTCTTGGTGTTCTTTTCCTCATACATCGACACAGGCGAAACCTGGCTGTAGCGAAGATTGTTATGGTCATAGGCATCCAGCACCCCTTGACCCAGCGCGGCTTTGTCGGAGCCGTCAGTCCAAATCCGTCGGCCTTTCTTCCCCATGACGATCCCGGTGCCGGTATCCTGACACATCGGCAGCACGCCGCCTGCCGCAATATTGGCATTCTTCAGAAGATCGAAGGCAACGAACCGGTCATTGGGGGACGCCTCCGGATCTTCCAGAATTTTGGCGAGCTGTTTCAGATGGCCGGGGCGAAGCAGGTGGTTGATGTCACGAAAGGCTTCTTCCGTCAGCATACGGATGGCTTCAGCGGGAATTTTGAGGATCTCTTCGCCGTCGAACTCAGCGGTCGTGATCCCACCATCGCCCAGTTTGCGATAGGGCGTGGTATCGGCGCCCAACGGAAACATCTCGTAGAAGCCACCATCAAGGTTGCTGTGGTCTGACATTGTCTGATCCCCTCTAGTACGTCAGTGGGCCCTGCTGGAGCCGGGGCCGAATGAACGAAGCGCTCGGTGCGCCTTTATCTTAATGGGGAACTATTTCTTCCGGAATGCGTCGAGCGTGACGACGTTATCCGTCGGTTCCGGCTGGTCCCCGTCCAACTCGGCACCGGGTTCATCTTCACTATTGTTCAGCAAAGGACCTTTTTCATCGGAAGCCGCAGTCGGGGCGAGAATATCGCTCTCGTCATCCTCAACCTCGACATGAAATTGCAGCCCGAAATTCACCGACGGGTCGGCGAAGGTGATCAGCGCATCATAGGGTATGCGCAGATGCTCATGCTTGCGGTTGAAGCTGAGTTCGACATCAAAACCTTCGTCATCCGGGTGCAGGCCCCAGAACTGGTGCTGCAGGACGATTGTCATTTCTTCCGGATATTGTTCCTTCAGCCGGTTCGGTATCAGCGTTTCCGGGTGATCGGTGCGGAAGGTGATGTAGAAATGATGGTTGCCGGGTAGGCCGCCGCGGGTCGCGCGATCCAAGGCTTGACGGACAACGGATCGCATGGCGCGTTCCACCATCTCGTTATAGCCGAGCAGATCGTCGTTCATCCCGTCGTCCCTATCGTCTGCCATTTTCGGTCCGGTTCCCTCTCCTGAACAGACAGCTATTCCCTGTCTTATATTCTCTGTCTTGCCCTTATTGTGCCCGCAGTGCCCGGAATGTCCACCGTCTGGCACCAAATTTCATGGGTTTTGTCATCATTTCACTTGGGCGGGACCGTACCGGACTATCGGCGGCCTATCCAGCCAAATCAGAAGCGTCCTAAGGTGAAAAATATCGAGATATCAACTGATCCGCTATTACCCCTTCTGCGACTAAGTTTATATAGGAGAAGGACGCCGGCTGTGATAGCATACGCGCATCAGATAACGCGAAGGGCGGAACGACGCGTGGCGGGTGCATCGAACTGCGGTTCGATCGGGGGGCCGAGTGTCGACATTCGTGCAGTGGATAGGGGATCCCGCACGAAGTGAACCCTTCGCAATGATCCTTGGCCAGCGCGTGTGAAAAAAAGCTGCCGGGATCGCGGGGGTAGAAAGGGGTGCCAGCCATGTTTGCGTTGGATACCCATATCGCGACCAAAGTCGCTACACGCTATGAATTCGCCTTACGATCCGGTGAGGCCGAAAAGGACGCGGTCGTCTCAGCCATCCGCAGCTATTGCCGCCTTGTGCCGGGCGCGACACCGTTGGAGGCCTGTCAGGCGGTGCTTGATATCGTCGATGGATGGACTAACCACCTGACGGTTGGGGAACGCGAAGAGACGATATCGCTTCTTCTATCCGTCGCCCCGATTGATCACGCCCGACTGCACTGACAGATCGCGTCACAGCAAAAGCGTGCCCTCGCTGACTTTCGTCGCCAAGCCACCGACCTTTATTCCTGAGATACGGTCTCCATCGAGTTGAACGATGCTTGTGATCTGGCTCGGCCGGTCAATCTCCAAACCTTGTTCTGCGATGATGTGAGCCTGACCGGTTTGGGATAGTTTGGTGAGATCATGGCGGGTAAGATAGGCCGCGAGGGCCGCATTCGTCGTTCCCGCTGCCGCCGACTCCGCGACACCGACAGCCGGGCAGAAATCGCGGACATGGATTGAGGCACTGACATTCTTTGTTTCAGCTGCGAAGGCCGCGAATGTCTCAATCCCGAGCTCCTTGCAGTAGGCAACGATACCGGTGAAGTCGGGCACGATCCGTTGCATGGCGTCCAGGTCTTTGACCGGGATTACGAGATGTACGAAATCAGCAACGGCTGTTTCCAATGGAAGGGTTGGGTGAAAATCCTCACTTGTTAGGCCCAACAAATCCGCGAGCCTGTGCCGATCAATCGGATCACTGCGGAAGGACGCCGGTTTTACCGACAGCATGGTAAGCGCACGCCCCTGGTCGGTGCGGGATAAGGTGACCATCGCATCACCCTTGGGCAGACAGAGTTTGATTTCCCGCGCCTCGGCTTTTGGCAGGTTCAGGAGACCCTGCTCGACAGCCCATGTCATCAAACAAACCGTGCCATGCCCGCACATCGGTTGTTCCATCACCGTTGAAAAGAACTGCGCTTTGACACTGTTCGCGTCCACGGCATCGACGAAACAGGTGGCCGGGTAGCCAAGTTCCTTCGCAATCCGGATCCGCATGTCGCGGGAAAGATCTCGCGCCTCGGCAACAATCGCCGCCTGGCTGCCCCCGAACGGCACGGCGGTGAAAGCGTCATACAGGGCGAAGGGATACGTTTGCTTCATTTGTCCACTACTTGGTACGGCCAATCTCGTTGTTACTCTATAAAATTTGCTCTGCGATAGTACGAAACAGCTGCCTCTATTTCTTTCAATGAGACAGGCCAACTTGCACGCTTAAGGACCTCAAAGGGTTGTGATTGCCAAGAAAGCATAACACGGACAAAAGAGTTTTCCCCTCTGATGGCGAAACTCGCGTTCACATTGCCAACATTGCTTTTGTTCCTTCCGCAGACGCTCAAGAAGGTTTTCTTTGGCGCACTAACCCTAAGTTCTTTCATGTAGCTTTGGGTTGGTTTGCACAAAAAGTTGCTCCCTACTCCCGACCTGCTTTGGAATTCCTCAAACGCACGATCAGTCCCTATAACTGGGGCGACTTCCGAGAGCACATGGATGATCGTGGCGTTATCAGAGCCAGAGTTTGATAACGGAAGTAAAGTTGCACTCACAATGCCGTTGTAGGTTCGATAACTCGTTGTTGTTCTGGTTCCTTCGGGGGCATCGTCAATAGCGGGCGGTTTTGGCAAAATCAGGACGTCACCGCTAGACATATCAATTGCGAAGTTATCGGAATCATAACTCCGTATATGACCGCCGCCTTTACCAGTACATGCGGTCAAAATAGCACCTAAAAACAAAATCGTGCAAAGTACGGGGATAGAGGTGCATCGCATTTTGGATGGTGTCTTCCTGTATTTGGTAAAGTGGGGGATCCTGTTGCTAGGCTCCCCCGGGGCCCCACCTAGGTGATGATGAATCCCCTAGGAATTACGACTTTGCTACTGAGACTGCTTTACGCAGCGACAGCAACCATCTCGTCGTTATCGTTCGCATTTAGCGATATGGCCCGGTAACGGCGGAACCATGCCGAACGCGGCCTGCTACCTTTACTACGCGTGTCGATCCTATTTCGCCCCCATGAAGCCCCCTCTTGACCCATTTCGGGCGTCGGAGGGGAATTGGTGGAGGCGCCGGGTACCGCCCCCGGGTCCACAACGTCTATTCCGTAACCGCTTTTAGCGTCATAGTCGGTTGCCCGACCCCCTTTATATAGGCGTCCGCGGTTTGGATGGGAAGAGGCTTTCTCTCGCCATTGGAATCGGCATAGTCGAATGTGATGCAAGAATATCTCGATCTTCTCCGACATGTCAGGGATAACGGCGTCGAACGCGGCGACCGAACCGGCACGGGTACGCGCTCGGTCTTCGGTTGGCAGATGCGTTTCGACCTCGCCGATGGTTTTCCGCTGGTAACGACCAAGAAACTCCATCTCCGTTCCATTATTCACGAGCTGCTCTGGTTCCTGAAGGGCGATACCAATATCGGTTACCTGAAGGAAAACGGTGTTAGAATCTGGGATGAGTGGGCGGATGAGAGCGGCGACCTGGGGCCGGTCTATGGCTATCAGTGGCGATCCTGGCCTGGCAGGAATGGTGGGGGGAGCTCCGGTGAAGGGATCGATCAGATCGCCAAGCTGATGGATCAAATCCACGAGACGCCGAATAGCCGTCGTCTTATCGTCAGTGCCTGGAATCCGGCGGATGTGGATGATATGGCCCTGCCACCCTGCCATTGCCTGTTTCAGTTCTATGTGGCGGAAGGTCGGCTTTCCTGTCAGCTCTATCAACGCAGTGCCGATCTGTTCCTGGGCGTTCCCTTCAACATTGCCTCCTATGCGTTGCTGACCATGATGATTGCGCAAGCGGCGGGGCTGAAGCCGGGCGACTTTATTCACAGCTTTGGTGATGCACATCTGTATCTGAACCATCTGGATCAGGTGAATGAGCAGCTGTCCCGCGCGCCGCGTTCCCTGCCGGTCATGCGGCTCAACCCGGATGTGACGGATGTGTTTGGGTTCCGGTATGAGGATTTCTCTTTGGAGGGTTATGATCCGCATCCCCATATCGCTGCGCCGGTGGCGGTCTAAATGACGATGGACTCTGCTGATATCGGCATCGCCCTTGTCGTCGCCGTGGCGAGGAATGGGGGGATCGGGGTGAAGGGGGATTTGCCGTGGCGCTTGCCGGCTGATCTCGCGCATTTCAAGAAAGTCACACTGGGCAAGCCGATCCTGATGGGACGCAAGACCTGGGAAAGCCTGCCTCGGCGACCCCTGCCGGGGCGTCCCAATTTGATTGTGACACGCGATCCTGACTATCTCGCCGACGGCGCGGTGGTTTTTCAAACCATTGAGGCGGCGTTGTCGCAGGGGCGGGATCTGGCGCGAGAGGCAGGCGTTGCTGAACTGGCTATCATTGGCGGGGCTGAGATCTATACCGCGTGCCTGCCCTTCGCGACCCGCCTTCATCTGACCGAAGTTGACGCGGAGCCGGAAGCCGATGCCTTCTTCCCGGATTTTGATCGTGATGAATGGCAGGTCGTATCCGAAACACCCGGGCCTGAAGGCGATGGCCCCGATTATCGGTTTCTCGAATTGGCCAGAACAGCCTGATCGCCCTCGTTAGCCGGTTTTCGCTCTACCAGCAGGATCAGATGCGGATTTTCGCCGGCGAATCATGCCATCCCTGCTTGCGGTGCTGTTCGGCGTCCCTATGTTGGGGGCATCCTGGCATTGTCTCCACATTCTCTTGATTTCCTGAGGTTCCTCCATGTCGCAAACTCATAAGGTGAAAGTCTTGATCATCGGCTCCGGTCCCGCCGGATATACCGCCGCTATTTACGCCGCGCGCGCCAGTTTGGAACCGATGCTGGTCGCTGGTCTGCAGCAAGGCGGTCAGTTGATGATCACCACCGATGTCGAGAATTATCCGGGCTATGAAGATGTGATCCAGGGGCCCTGGTTGATGGATCAGATGCAGAAGCAGGCGGAGAAGGTGGGAACCCGGCTTGTGTCCGATATTATCACGGAAGTCGATTTTTCCTCCCAGCCGCTCAAGGCAAAGGGCGATAGTGGTGATCTTTATGAGGCGGACACCGTGATTATCGCAACAGGCGCACAGGCGCGCTGGCTCGGCCTGGATGGGGAGCAGAAGTTCCAGGGCTTTGGTGTATCCGCTTGCGCGACCTGCGATGGGTTCTTCTTCCGTGGCAAGCAGGTCGCCGTGATTGGCGGTGGGAACACTGCGGTTGAAGAGGCATTGTATCTGACAAACCATGCGGAGAAGGTGACCCTTGTTCATCGCCGCGACAGCCTGCGGGCCGAAAAAATCCTGCAGGATCGCCTGCTCGCCCATCCCAAGATAGAGATCCGCTGGAACAAGGCTGTCGAAGATATCCTGGGGGATGAAAACCCGCTGGGGGTCACGGGACTGCGCTTGCGCGATATGCCGGGTGGGGAGAGTGAAGACTTGGCCGTCGATGGTGTGTTCGTGGCCATCGGACATGACCCGGCAACGGCGGTCTTCAAAGGCCATGTCGCCATGGATGATGAAGGATATATCCTAACGAAACCGGATTCGACCGCGACCGATATCCCCGGTGTCTATGCGGCGGGGGATGTGAAGGATAAGACCTATCGGCAGGCTGTAACCGCAGCGGGCATGGGCTGCATGGCTGCGCTTGAAGCCGAAAAATTCATCGCACATGCAGGGGCTGATGAAACACAGCAGGCTGCCGAATAGGCATTGCTTTACCTCGCTATACCTATTTCTTTTGTAACTGTTTCTTCTATTGCCCTCATTCCTTCCCTGACGTAGCATCCGGGTCGACAACGCGAAGCCGGGGGGTAGAGGCAGAATGTTCGGGAAAAGTAACGGCGCAGAAGCGGCGGCCAAAGGTCCGGATCCGGCACGTGTGACCGTCTCAACGATCTCCGCAACGATGTCGCTTAAAGGTGATATGGATGGAGAAGGCGATGTTGTTCTGGAAGGCAGCTTCGATGGGGCCATCCGGTGCCGAAAGCTGACGGTTGCAGAAAGTGGCATCCTTGAAGGTGCTGTCAACGCCCAGGAAGTGACGGTCAGTGGTGTCGTCAAAGGTGAAGTTACAGCGAAGATTGTTCGTCTTCGGGCGACTGCCACGGTTGACGGCAATGTCCGTCATGAGGTGCTTGAGGTTGAAGCCGGCGCCAAGGTGGAGGGGCATTACTCCCGCGATGTTCAAAAGGCTGTCGTGACACCAAAATCCGACCTTCCGAAGGAAGAGCCGCCCCGAGGCCCGAAGGCAGATGGGGATAAGACGGGGATTGAAAAATCTGTCGCGCTTAGTGCTGCAAAGGCGGATACAAAGGCCTCAGGCTCGAAACGTTCTGTTTCTTCTTAAGAAAGCCCTCATTTTTTCAGCGTTGAAACTCTGACCGGATAATGTCGGTTGGGTCAGGCTGCACCCTAAATCCCTGCGGTCATCCCCCGCTTCTCCCGTCGACGCTGAACGGAGGAGGGGATGCGCATTGCTTCCCGGTATTTTGCAACCGTCCGCCGGGCGATGTCGATGCCTTCCGCACGCAACAGATCCACAAGTTTATCGTCCGATAGAATCTTGGCGGGTGGTTCTTCATCGATGAGGGTCTTAATGCGGTGCCGTACTGTTTCCGCTGAATGTGCTTCCCCGTCGGTGCTGGCAATGGCGGTCGTGAAGAAATATTTCAGTTCAAACAGCCCGCGAGGTGTGGCCATGTACTTGTTCGCTGTCACCCGGCTAACGGTACTCTCATGCATCTCAATCGCATCGGCGATGTCACGTAAAATCAAGGGTTTCAAATGGCTGACGCCATATCGGAAGAAACCATCTTGTTGGCGAACCAGTTCCGTTGAAACTTTGACGATTGTCGTCGCCCGTTGGTGCAGGCTTTTTACCAACCAGTTGGCTGTTTGGAAGCGTTCGGAGATATAGTCTTTCTCCGTCTTGTCGCGGGTCTTTCGACTGACAACCGCATGGTAGCGTTGGTTAACCAGGACGCGGGGCAGGGCATCCGGGTTCAGCTCGATAATCCATTCTCCGTCCGGGTTGGCACGCAACAACACATCCGGAATGACCGGCGAGGCTAGGGCATCCTCAAACTGTAAAGCCGGCTTCGGATCCAGCGCCCGCAACTCAGCGACCATGTCCGTCAGATCTTCGGCGTCGATACCGCATAGCTTCATAAGTTTCGGCGCTTCGCGCTGCGCCAGAAGTTCCAGGTTCTCCACCAGTGCTGCCATAGCAGGGTCGTAACGGTCCCGGTCAATCAACTGAAGCGCCAAGCATTCTTTGAGCGAGCGGGCAAATAATCCCGGCGGGTCAAAGCGTTGAACCTTCTTAAGGACCGCCTGGACGTCGGCGTCCGATGTTCCTAGGGCTTCGGATACGGGTGACAGGTCTGCCGGCAATCGACCGTTTTCGTCCAACAGGTCGATCAGATAGCGTCCAATCATGCGTTCACGTGGATTGGCGATATCAATGGTCAACTGTTGTTCCAGATGATCACGCAGCGTCGTTTCTTCTGAGACACTATCAAAGATGTCGCCGTCCAAGTCCTCGAAACCACGGCCACCGCCGGACGGTGCGCTGCCTAGTGTTCCGACCGCATCTGCAGGCTCTGCACCCGGGCCGGCAATATCCCCATCGTAGTTATTGCTGTGATCAGCGTCGAGTGGCTGGTCCCCTGTTCCTACGATGGTGTCGGCGGCGGCGGCATCGGCCGCGTCTGCTCGGTCATCCAGCGTCTTATTTTCAAAGATGGCTTCACTGGCTTCCAAGGTTGTGCCTGGATCAGGGCCATCATTCTGCCCCTCATCCCGCTCCAACATCGGGTTGGTTTCCAGCTCTCCCTCAACAAATTCGGCCAATTCCACAGCGGAGAATTGCAGCAGCTTGATTGCTTGCTGAAGCTGCGGGGTCATCACCAGATTCTGGCTCTGACGAAGATCCAAGCGAGGGGTTATGGCCATGTTTCGCGAACCCGCATGGCTGATCAGTAAAGCTGGAAGCGTTCGCCCAGATAGACCCGGCGGACTTCCTGGTCGTCGACAATGGCATCGGGCGTTCCTTCCATCAGAACGCTGCCATCATGGAGAATATAGGCGCGGTCGACGATATCGAGCGTTTCGCGCACATTGTGATCGGTGATAAGGACGCCGATACTGCGGTCCTTTAGGTGGCTGACCAATTCCCTGATTTCGCGCACCGCGATAGGGTCGATCCCGGCCAGTGGTTCATCAAGCAGGATGAAATGCGGTTGGCTGGCTAGCGCGCGGGCAATCTCCAGCCGGCGCCGTTCTCCGCCGGAAAGGGCGACGGCGGGCGTTCTGCGCAGGTGAGAGATCCCAAACTCATTCATCAAGGCATCCAGGGACTCGTGTCGCTTATCTTGGTTCTTCTCGATCAGCTCCAGCACGGCCATGATATTCTGCTCGACCGTCAGCCCGCGGAAGATTGACGCTTCCTGCGGTAGATAACCGATACCGAGACGCGCCCGGCGATACATCGGCAGGCTGGTGATATCGTTATTGTCTAAAATGATCTCACCATAATCCGGCGCGATCAGACCTGTTACAATGTAGAAGCAGGTTGTTTTCCCGGCGCCGTTGGGTCCGAGCAGTCCGACGGCTTCCCCCCGTTGCAGGCGGAGAGACACATCGCGAAGCACCGGACGCTTCTTGAATTGCTTGCCCAGAGAGCGAACCTCAAGGCCGACAGATTGCGAGACCAATCTTGGCGTTGGGCGATCTTCTGCAGTCGGCGCGATCGGTGCTACCGGTTCCGACGATGTTACTATCGGATGCGGAGCGCTTGTTGGTGCGGTAGGCGTTGGTTCCCGCATTGTCGGCGCCGCTGCGATACTCTGGGCTGGGGGATTCTGGGCCGGTGGACTCTTAGCCGCTGGACTCTGGGCCGGTGGACTCTGGGTTGGAGGTTGCTGCACCGGTGTTGGTTCAACGGCATCCCTGCGAACAGCCGACGATTGCGGAGCGGGTTGAGGCGCTGGCGCCGCCTTGATCAAGGGAGATAGGGGGGCGGGCGCGTTAGCCGGGGAACTTGGCGCTGTTGCTTTTGGCGCCGAGCTTTCAGGTGGTGGGGCTTTAGGAGCTGGAGCTTTAGGTGCCGTAACTGTCGGCACAGCGCGTGTTGTTTCTGCCGCTGCTGTGGGAGGGGCGTTTTGCTTCGCAGCTTCCATTAACGGTGCGCCAAGCGGTTTCTCCGGAATAGGCGCGGGAGGCGGCGCCTTCGAAACGGATTGTTGTTGGACAGGCGGAGCCGCAGAGGCTTCCTGCTGTGGTTTCGGCAGGGGTTTAGGCTGGTGTTCCTGCTGGCGATTGGGCGCGCGCGGTGCGGAAGGAGAAGGCGGCTGCGCATGATTGCTCCCGTTTTCTGCGACGGGGGCACGTGCGTCGGATAGGTCGGGCCTTGGGTTTTCTCTTGCGTCGAGTTTTGGTGCGTCTTGATGTGCGGTCGGCAGGGATGCTTTCTCTTTAGCTTCCAGCAGCTTGTGGAAAGCATTCATTTGGCCGGACTGCGTCACCACAGGTCTAGATTCTTCTTTCTGGGGAAGATCAGTGTTCGGCGTTGTGATGACCTGTTTCGTGATGACCTGTTTAGGCGGCACTGCGGGCCTAGAATCTGGTGCCGTATTCGGAGGAGAAGCCGGCGTGGGCCTAGCGGTCTCTGTCGAAGCTGGCTGTGTTGGCGGCGTTGGCTGCGTTGGCGGCGTTGGCGCAATAGGGCGCGGCGCGGCGACAGGTTGAGTGGGCGCCCTCGGCGCCGGAGGTGAAACTGGGGGCTTCGGCCTACTCGTGGGCGTTTCATTGGCAGGCTGTGCTGTTGGCAGCGGTTTTTCCTGGATGCGGTCCTGTCGCACGGGTGCAGGCGCTGGTCGTGAAGTCTGTGCTTCCGTTTCTTTCACGCGCTCTGAGAGGCGTTGCATCAGGTCATCTATTCGGGGGCGTGGCGGTTCCGGTAGACCAGGTTCTGGAGCGGCTGCGCGGGGTGTGCGCTTTAGTTCCTGATCAACACGCGGACTAGATACGCGTGACTGTTCCTGAGGGCGGGTTTCCGTTCCAAAGGGGCGAGACGCTGATGATGCTTCAGCATCGCTGGATAAGGCTGCAGGGCGCGCCGTTGTTTGTGGTGCCGGTGGCCGATCGCGCTTGATCCAACTTGGAGGGGCGGGGTCGCGGCGGAAGGGCATCGGCGCCCGTTCGCCAAATCGAGAGCGCCCGGCCCCAAGGCCCGTATCGTCTAAATCGTCGTTTTGCAGGAAACTGGGCTCGCGGCGGTCGGTGTCTTGGTCACGAACAGGCCCTACGGTATTCTCACCGTGGTCAAATTCACGCCTGTCGTCTCGATCTTTGTCGTCGACCATATTATCGCCATCCAGCGGCTCTAGTTTAAGAACTCTATTGTGCCCGTTTTCACCTGAAATAACTAGGCATGATTTTTGCTTATTTCAGAAGAAGCAAGCGCGCCTCTGGTAGGCGGATGCGCTGCAAAGGTCAAGTCAACAACACCAAATCTGTTTGTGTGACCTATAGGAAAACACTGATTTTCTAAAAGCGAGCGGCATACCCGGTCTAAGTCGACCCCAGTCTTAGCCAATTATTGCGTCGTCTGAAGGATCAGTCCCTTGACCTTGTTCTTGCCACCTTCAAGACGACTGCGGCCCGTCTTCATATCTACTGTGGCGCAATTCCCGTTCAATTGGTTCTTGTCACGGGTGATCTTCACGTCGCCGCAGAGGGTGATTTGTTCTGAGGCCACGTCGTAAACGCCTTCCCGGCCGCGCACGATGTCAGTCGGTGTCGAGATATGGACCCCACCGGTCGCATCAATACGTGTCACGGTAGACGATCCGGTCTTCGCGTCTTTTTCGACAAAAGCTGTCAGGACACCCGCGCGCAGACGTCTGTCATCCTGGATGATCGTGGCATTGCCGCGCGCGACGGCAAGAGATCTGCCCTGCCAGTATTCAAGGCTTTCTTCGGCTGTGATGGTCCCCTGACCTGTCACAAGTTGCAGGTTTTCCCCAACCAGGACGGCGACCTGTTTTTCCATATGGTAGACCGCCTTGTCACCGGACGCCTCATTTATACCTGAGGTAATAACGACGTTTTGCACTGCATCCAGGCGGTAGATTTTTTGGCTGCCACCAGTCGATTTATAATGCGCGGTGAGAAGGTCGGCGCGGACCGTAAAGTCGCCCTGTGTTGCGGTCGCATTGCCACGCGCGTTGTAGAGTTGTTCTTCGCGCAGCCATTCAATGCCGTCATCGGCTTCTATTTCAATCGGCTTGTCGCCGTCTGAAAGTGATTGGGCGTTTACGGTGTCGGTCAGTCCAAGCGTCATAAGCGCAACAGCACATAGTGCTGCCAGGCCCAGACTTGATTGTTTTGCACTGTCGATCACTGCGCCTCCGGATCTCTATTGACGATGATTTTGGCCTTGCCGGTCAGTTGAACGCGCGAACCGCGGTCGAAGATTTGGACGCCTTCTGCTTCAAGTCGCCCAAAAGGTCCCTGACCCCAGACGGGATCAAACCCATAGGCACTGCCGGCAATCAGATCAATCGTTATGTTCTTTGTGTGAAACTCATAGCCCAAATCGTGGAAGAGATTCACTTCTTCGTAAAGCTCCAGCAAATTCGCATCCCGGTCCAATTTGCCGGACACAGCAGATATCAAGGCCCAATTGTCTTCACCCAATTGGATGTCGGCTTTTGGCGCTTTCAGGTCGACGACAGGTGAGTCTACCTCAGCCTGGCGCGCAACTTCTGCCGACACATTGAAGGGATTTCCTTTTTCGTCCATCCCATTATAGCGCGGATTCACAACCTCAAGGTTCTTGGCTTGCGTTGTCTCCAAGCCGATTAAGCGTTCGCCAAACCGCCGCTCCTGGTCTTCCAGATGGGGCCAGGCGATGACTAAGATCGTTAGTGACACCGCAATTGTGGGCAGCAATACCTTCAACCAAGAGACCAGAACGCCATAGCTGCGGCTGAAGGATGTCTGGCGATTTCCAAGAGGGATACTTGCACCACGGACCGGCTGCGGTGAACCACTGCCTGAAGTCGGCGGACGTTTTTCTCTCGTGCCGGCGTGTGGGCCGTTATCAATGGTCGAAGCCATTTGCCGTCTCGGGATAACCCGATCTCCGATCGCTCGTCTAACTGATCACTATGTCGTTCTTACGCGACGCCTTGTCTCAATAGATCATGAAGTGTGACGATCCCCATCGGGCGGTCAGCATCATCAAGAATGTAGATTGCGTTTTTACGAAGTTTATTGAGTTTCGCCAAGGTTTCACTGGCCATATCGTCTTTATGGCCCGTAACGGGATTGCGGGTCATGACGTCACTGACAGCCTGCTCGGTCAAGTTTGAGGCCATGTGTCGCCGCAGGTCCCCATCCGTAATAATGCCGATCATGGCGCCTGTTTGGGCATCCGTAACGCCGACAACGCCGAAACCCTTAGAGGTCATTGTAAGAATGGCCTCGTCCATTTTCGCGCCTGCATCAATCAGTGGGAGAGAGTCGCCCTGATGCATGATATTGCTGAGGCGCTGAAGCTGTCGGCCAAGTTTGCCACCTGGGTGGAACATGCGGAAGTCGCTTGCGGTGAAGCCCCGTCTCTCCAAAAGAGCGACAGCCAATGCATCGCCCAAAGCCATGGATAATGTTGTTGAGGTCGTCGGCGCCAGACCCATCGTCGCCGCTTCCTTATGCGGCGGCAGGGTTAGCACGATATCTGCAACGCGCGCCAATGTGCTTTCCGCCTTCGCAGTGATTGCCACCAGCGGTATCGTAAACCGCTTGGCATAGGCGAAGATATCGTTCAATTCCTTGGTCTCTCCGGAATTGGACAGGGCCAGGATTGCGTCCCGTTCCGTGATCATCCCCAGATCGCCATGGCTGGCCTCTCCAGGGTGAACATATTGTGCGGGGGTGCCGGTGCTGGCCAAAGTCGCGGCGATCTTATTGCCGACATGACCGCTCTTTCCCATGCCGGTTATTATTACCCGGCCTCGCGGCGTTTCGTTGCCGGGATGCGCCAGAATACTGACAGCTTCACAAAACGTATCGTCCAGCATTTCGGCAAGCGCGAGGACTGCGTCACCTTCAACCGTCAGAACACGTTTGCCTGCCGCCAAATCATGGATTTTCTGGTCGGTATCCTGCGCAGGATAGTCGGAAGATTGGCCTTTTGCCGCAGAGGCAACGCTCATCTGTTTACTCCAAATGCTCCAACGCCAAAGAAATTGCCGCCTTTGTTACCGACATGCGGTAGGACGTGTTAGGCCGTCGGATGCGTCAAGAATGCGCGAAGATGTCGGTTTCTTCCCAACCCGAAAGATCCAGCTCCGCGCGGGCATTCAGGAATTGGAAGGCGGCGTCTGCCAAATGGGTGCGCCCTTCACGTGCCAACATGCCATCCAGTATCGCTTTGAGCTTATGAAGATGCAGAACATCCGATGCCGCATAGCCAATCTGCGCGTCGGTCAAAGTATCTGCCGCCCAGTCCGACGATTGCTGCTGCTTGGAGAGTTCGACCCCCAGCAACTCCCGGCACAATGTCGAAAGGCTATGACGGTCCGTATAGGTCCGCACCAGCTTCGATGCGATTTTTGTGCAATAGATCGGGGTCATCTCGACGCCCAGCCATTGCTTTGAAATGGCGACATCGAACCGGGCGAAATGAAAAATTTTCAACACCTTCGGATCAGTAAGCAACGCCCGTACATTCGGAGCATCATATTGACCCCGTCGAAACTGAACCAAATGACAATCACCATCTCCGCTGGAGAGCTGCATGACGCAAAGCCGGTCGCGCAGCGGGTTCAACCCCTGCGTTTCCGTGTCAACGGCGACACTGTCACCAAAATCTACATCGGCCGGCAAATCACCGATGTGTAAAAAATTCGTCAATGCACCTGCCTCCCACCTGACTGGGTCAGAAATTCGACCACAGTACCCGTGAACGGCGAGAGTATGACCCAAACCGTTCAATGTTGAAACTTTTTTACGTTCTCATCGCTGTAATGTCTCGAAAAAAACGAGGTTAGATAGGGTCGAACCACACGGATTGACAGTATCATATTACTGCAAACCGTTTTGGCATGACGTGATTTTTCTTACGAGATGAGGCGTAGTCCACGACCAGGCTCATTTGTATCAAGGAAATCACCTGCCCGCCCAGTTCTCCAATAGCCGTCCGCATCCCGGCGTTCTGGATCTCCTGGTGGTGACCCCCACCGTCCTGCCCCGATCAAGGAGCCGCGTAGGCTAAGGCTTCCCGCCGCGATCTCGGTCGGGGCTGTCAGTCGCACTTCAACGCCGGGTAAGGGAAGGCCGATGGCACCATTTCCACCGCCCTTGATCAGACGCCAGGTGATCAGGCCGCTTGCTGCGCCGACAGACCAGCCGGCAATCAAGGGGACACGCTCACCCCGGGCCTTCAGACCAGCAGTATTCCACCGGCGGACAAGGCTTTCAGTGACGGGTCCAAGTGCAATGCCTGCTTGCAGCTCTGCGAAACACCGGTCAGCCAGTGCCGTGTCTTCTTCGGTCCGGTCCAACAGGCTCTCTATCCCGCGCGGGCGGTCCAGGATCAGTGTTGGCCCAGGCTTTCCCGACCGTTCAATGGCGCCATGAACCAGCCTTTGAGCACTGCGCGGGTCAAGCCGGATCAGGCGCCCGCCTTGCGCCAGCGCTAGCAGAAATGCTTCCAGGCCCGCGCCGGCATCGGAGAGCGCCGCTGTTGTCGCAACAACCGGCGTGCGCTCCCGCAAGAATGGGAATGCCGTGAGGAAAGCACGCTGCTTTTCGGCAATATTTCTATGGGTCAAGACGGCGGGGGCGCCCCGATCATCGGGCCAGAGCAGGATAGGGCTGTCCGGCAGCACAGACTGCATGCGCGCGCCAACCTCACCGGTGATCTTCGTGCGTAAGAGGATCCGCATGCCGTCGCCACCGGCCCGAACCTCAACAAAGCGCTTGCCGGTATCCGTTAATGCCTTGGTTAATATCGCGGCCTGTTGTTCGGTGTCGCAGAAACAAAAGCGCGGCGGGGCGGCCAGAATATCCTGCATGACCGTCGGTGCCGGATAGGCAGGTACGCCGGCCCGCCAGCATCCCAACATCAATGCCGCACTATCCACACCGCGTTCTGTTGCGATCAGAACCGGATCGCGCGCGCCGAGACCGCGATCAATCAGAGCCTGGGCCATGGTATCTGCCAGCCGTCCCGCATCGCCACGGGTCAAGGTTGCGCTCGGTTCGCTGATTAACACATCGTCCGGCAATGCTTCTTCAAGATGGGCGAGCCAGTTCAACGGCATGGCAGAAGAAACCGGCGGACCTTGAAACGGTTGAGACGCAATTCCGGTTAAGTCAGTGGTTCCAATCGGCCCCGTTTCAACGCGAACCTTTGCCGGCGGCAAGTTAATCGGCGCGAGGGAACCGGTAACCGGAATACCCGGAGGCGGAGCGTCAGAATTCACGAAGCACCACCGATTGCCGCCCAACATCGGTGCGGTATTGCCAGGGGCTCCGTTGGGAATTGGGATGTCAGGATGGACGCTAGATCGGCATCGAATGCGGCGACCCCTTCCGGGGATAAGGATCCCCCTACCCCGGCGCTCGCCCTGATGCGTCCGCGCCAATCTTCATGGTTATAGGGTTGTTTGACGTCGAAGGAGAAAGTCTCAATCTTTTCAAAACCGTTTTCCGCCATACCGGTAAGCCATTTTGGATAAACCCCGGCACCGCCACCCATTGGCCAGTCGGGTGAATGTTTTTCGATAAGCGCTTCTGTTGCCGCGACAACATTGCCGGCCAATGGCAGCCAGTCGAAATGACAGATAATCAGCGCGCCGCCCGGCTTCAAAACACGGCGCATTTCCGCAAAGGCTTCCGGACCATCGAACCAGTGCCAGCATTGACCGGCGCAGATGATATCCGCAGACCGGTCCGGGGCGCCGGTTTCTGTCGCCGTGGCAACACGAAAGTCGACTTCGACCCCTTTTTTCAGGGCAAGTTCGCGGGCGGAGTCCAGCATTGCCGGCGCGATATCAATTCCTGTAACCAGAGCACCGCGTGCCGCGAAACCACGAGCCAGCGTTCCGGTTCCAGTGCCGACATCCAGCACGG
The DNA here is from genome assembly GCA_006844765.1 of Alphaproteobacteria bacterium. Classification (GTDB taxonomy): domain Bacteria; phylum Pseudomonadota; class Alphaproteobacteria; order UBA8366; family Aestuariispiraceae; genus SPJV01. Next base: position 19,416 of record SPJV01000209.1, read on the forward strand.
ATTGACCAGGTAAACCAAGCCCGCGTGTTGCCAATTCTTCAAACAGACGCGATGGAAATCCCGCACGATGGGTTGCGTAATCCTTTGAAGTCTTGTCGAAATCGGCGGAATATCGTTCGGTCATCACATCCACGTCGTGCTAGTCTTGATTATGGCTCATGAGTGTATGCTGACCGCAAGGTTGGAAAAAGCGTTAAGGACTATCGTTTTATCATGAATCCCGAAGCAAGAGATCGATTGATGCGTCGCGCGCGTCGCAGTCTCGGCGCGGGGCGGTTGGACGATGCGGTGAAGACGTGGCGTGCTCTTCTTCTGGCAGAGCCTGAAAGCCTGCCCGGTCATGTCGGGTTGGGCACTGTCCTGCGGCGCATGGGGCGCATTGCGGAATCGGAAGCGGTCTTTCGAACCGGTTTGGAACGCCATCCCGACGCGCCGGCCTTATTGGCGGCATTGGCGGAAACACTGGCAGCCTGGGAAGCAACCGATGAAGCGGTTGCCGCCGCTGAAAAAGCGGCAAGCCTGGCGCCGACGCGGCCGGAAGTTTTGTTGATCGTCGCGCGGCTGCGGTTCGCGCGGGGAGAGGACACGCGCGGTCGGGCTGCCTTGGACGCCGCCTTTGAATCCAATCCTAAACATGGTCCGACTCTCCTGGCATTGGGGCGCCGTCTGCGGCTGGAAGGCAATCCCGAGCGGGCCTTGATGGTGCTTGAGCGCGCCTTGGAGCAGTCACCGAATGATCCGGAAATCGGGGTGCAGCGCGCTTTGACACTACTTGCCGCAGGGCGTTTGGTCGAAGGTTTCCGGGCTTATGAAGCACGATGGAAAACGGCGGAGATGCGCGGGCTGGGGGGAATGGAGGCGTTGGATCCAGGGTGTCCCCCATGGGATGGGTCGCCTTTAGCAGGGCGCAGCTTGCTCATCCGTGCAGAGCAAGGGTTGAGCGAGTGCCTACAATTCTGCCGCCTTGTCGCGGGCATTGAGGGGGGGAGAATATTGCTTGAGACCCCTCAAGAACTGGTGCCCTTGATCCGGGCGAGCCGCCTTGCCGATGAGGTTGTGCCCCGCAGTTATGGCCCGGATGCCAAAGTGCCGGATGCGGATTGCTGGGCTCCCTTGATGTCGTTGCCGGATTTGCTGTCGATTGATGGAGAGGCGATTCCAACAGAGATACCTTATTTGCGTCCGGATCCCAGCTTGCTGGCACCTTGGCGGAACCGGCTTGGCAGTGGTGTTAAAATCGGAATTGCCTGGCGCGGCGGTGACCCTTTGTTTGAAGGTAGGCGACGCGCGGTCCCCTTGTCGGCATTCCAGGCCTTGTCGTCGCTGCCCGGTGTTCGCCTAATCAGTCTTCAGAAAGGGGAGGGGCGGCAGGAAATTGATGCGGTTCCCTTTGGTGTCGAAGACCCGACGGATGAGATGGACGAGGGGGACGGGGCATTTTTAGACACAGCGGCAGTCATGGAATCGCTGGCTCTGGTTATCACGGTTGATAGTGCGATTGCGCATCTTGCAGGGGCGCTTGGTCGGCCGGTCTGGACCGTTCTTCCGGAAGGCGGTGACTGGCGGTTTGGATGGGATATGCGGGAAAGCCCTTGGTATCCAAGCATGACTTGTTTCCGCCGCACACCGCGTGGTGGCTGGCCTGCCTTGTTCGCGGAATTGGCACTCCGGATAGAGGCGATGAGGGATGGTCGCGATCCGGATACTGTAGAGCGGAAACCAATCCAGGCTGGTCCGGCTGGTCCGGCTGGCCCGGCTGGTCCGGCGGGTTTGGCAGGCGATCAAATGGCACCTCCAACTATCGCGCAGACACCGGGGGCAACACAGACGGAAGAGTCTGAAACTGAGCGACAAGCAGAGACGCCGATGATGCCGGCCGCGCCGCTTGCCGAGCCAGCCGAGCCTGTGCGTCCTGTCGTCAATCCAGTTAAGACTCCTATTCAGGAAGACCCCTCCCATTCTGCGACGGATATGAAGGAGGAACGGCCCGCATCACCGCCTGACGGCTCGTTCGTCGTATAAGGCGTACACACGAGATGGTTACAAAAATGTAGTCGAATTTGCCTTGTTTTCGCCATGCTTACGGACGAGTCTGTTGGCCATCGAAGATCGGGCGCGGGGGATGCGATGGGCAGGGTGTGCCGGTTTCGTTTTCTGATTATTTAAGGGTTTGGAAGGAGGCTCCGATGCATCGTTTTTTCTCGCTACTCGTTCTTGCGGTGGCACTCATGGCCATGCCCATGGCTGGGGAAGCCATGAGTTTTGGCAGCAATGCGCCTGAATCATCCGAAGGCCCGACCCTTGAAGAAGGGCGGGATCTGGCACTGTCCGGCGACTATAAAGGCGCCATCGACAAGCTGCAGATGGTCGTTGATTCCGAACCGAATAACGCGGATGCCTGGAACATGCTGGGGTTCAGCTATCGGAATGACGGGCAAATGGATGACGCTTGGGATGCTTATGAGCAGGCACTGGCCATCGATCCAGGCCATAAGGGCGCGCATGAATATATTGGTGAATGGTATCTGATGCAGGGGGATCTCGCTTCCGCCAAGGCCCAGGTGACAAAACTGCAGGCCCTTTGCCCGAGCGGCTGTATCGAACTGGACACCCTGACCAAGAAGGTGGCCAGCGCGACCAACTCTTGATCGGACCTCCGCTCCGACGAGGATTTAGATGGCTGATATGGTGGGCTCGTGGATCGAAAGGTGCACGGGTCCAATCATTTGCGGGCAAAGATATGTAAAGGCCCATCTAAATTTTGTACCTAAGGATGGGAAATCACCGCAGACTCTTCGATCTCTCCGCCTCGAGTGGGGCCTGGACCGGGGATTGCAAGGCAATTTCCTGTCTATCATGGACCTTGGAGCCTGACGATGAGCAGCGGCCAGACAACCCGCGACTACGATCCAAATGATGGCTATGTGCCATTCAAACAGCGGTTCCTGGCCTGGTGGGAAGGGGTTGAGGCGTCGACCCTGGTCAATGCTGATGATGCCGAACCGGAGATGATGGCGGCACCTGACCCGAACGCGATTATCGTCGATAGTCAAACGGAAGAAGAACGGCCCGTCTGGTCGGAAGAACGCATTCGCTTCGCACGACGTCTTTGGGAGAAACAGCCGGAAGATGAGGTCGTTGCGCCGGGCGGGGCGGATTATAGCGTATCTTTGTTTCAAGCGATGGAACTTGGCCGATCTTCAACAGTGCTGGACCTTTCCGCTGGGCTGGGTGGCGGCACACGCCGCGCGGCGAGAACACTGAACACCACGATCGATGGACGGGAGAGCGATCCCGATCTGGCACATGCGGCAAGTGCGCTATCGGATCGGCACCGCATGTTTCGTATGGCCCCTATCGAACATTATGATCCCGATAGTTTTGAGCTGAACGAAAGGCACTATGACGGTATTCTTGTGCGCGAAACGCTGTTCCGGCATCGCAATAAGAACCGCAGTTTCGAGATGCTCTACAACGCATTGAAGCCGCGCGGTCATCTCATCCTGACCGACATCGTTTTACCGAATGAGGCGGCGGCGGGCAGCCGGGTCCTGAAGGGTTGGATGGAGCGGATGCCGAAAGGCATCGTCCTGTGGACGGCGGATAACTACAAACGCACCTTCCGCGCCAAGGGCATGGATATTAAAGATTATGCCGACGAATCGGATGACCATCGGGCGATGATCCTGAAGAGCTGGCACAGCTTCGTTGGGTCATTGTCCAAGGATGAACTGACCCGTGACTTCGTCGATGAAATGATGTTGGAAGCGGAGTATTGGATGCTCTTACTGCGGGCGTTGGAGTTTGGTGCGCTTCGCTTCATGCGGGCCCATGTAGTCCGAACCTAACGGCGTCGGGTATCCAAACAATCAAGTGACACGCTCCCTGGGCAAACCGCACCCACGCTTGTCAGTCGAAAGCTTCGTCCCATGTTCCCTTGGTCGATGCTTTTGAATATTCCGTTGCCCGGTTCTCAAAGAAGTTCGCGTGTTCGACGCCGTTCAACATCTCGTCCATCCAGCGCAACGGATTCTTCTCTACGTGATAGATCGGGTTTAGCTGCAGCTGAACCAGACGGCGATCCGCGATGTAGCGGATGTATTGCTTGACCTCTTCAGCGGTCAATCCTTCAACCGCACCCGTGGAGAAAGCGAGATCGATGAAGGCGTCTTCATGTTCGACGATTGTATCGCAGGCTTTGTACAGATCGCGTTGAAGCTCTTCGGTCCAGATTTCCGGGTTCTCTGAAACGAAAGTCCGGAACAGGCGGACGATGGAGGCCGTGTGAAGTGATTCGTCCCGGACCGACCAACTGACGATCTGGCCCATGCCCTTCATCTTATTGAAGCGCGGGAAGTTCATCAGCATGGCGAAAGACGCGAACAGTTGTAACCCTTCGGTAAAGCCACCGAATACGGCCAGCGTCTTGGCGATATCTTCCTTCGTATCGACACCCCAATCCTGCATATAGTCGTATTTGTCCTTCATCTCTTTGTATTTGAGGAAGGCTTGATACTCGACCTCCGGCATGCCGATGGTGTCCAACAAATGACTGTAAGCGGCGATATGGACTGTTTCCATATTGGAGAAAGCGGCCAACATCATCTGAACTTCGGTCGGTTGGAAGACCCGCGAATAATGCCGCATGTAGCAGTTATTCACCTCAACATCCGCCTGGGTGAAGAAGCGGAAAATCTGGGTCAGGAGGTTGCGCTCCGCCTCGGACAGGTTCTTGTGCCAGTCCTTGACGTCATCCGCCAAGGGAACCTCTTCCGGCAGCCAATGAATGCGTTGCTGGGTCAGCCAGGCCTCATAGGCCCAGGGGTAGCTGAATGGCTTGTAGACGGGGCTGGCATCCAACAGCGACATGCGCGGTAACTCCTGGAAAGACGGTGTCGGTCCATGTTTCGATCAAGCGCGAAATGTAGCATATCTTGGGGTTTGGGCAAGATCGATTACTATATCTTGTGAGATACCCACAAGATTTACACAGACTTACCCACAAACAATTTCTGAATTCCCTTTTAACGGGCTTAAGGCAGGGAGTATTTGAGAATTACAGGGGAGTTGCTGGTCTCTAAGAACAATGTGCTGGGTGCATGCTTCCGGGCGGTGCCGCCGGCGAAATCGACCGCTTCCTGCCGCGTATCAAAGCGCCGAAGCGCTCGTTTCGCCCCTTCCTTGAGAACCTTCCAAAACCCGTCTTCCCACGTCACACGATAGGTATCGACCATTGAACTATCCTCTCTAACCAGGGGGGAACTAACTCCTCATCAAGCAGGTACTTTAGACGTCCGCCCGCTGCGCAGGGTTACTGGCAGCTCAGGCATTCCTCGTAATCATTGGTTTGCTGCTGTGGCAGGTCACCGGATTTGATGCGGCCCATCATCGGCACGGAAACGGCCCCGCCGGCGCTGGATGCATTCGACTGAAGAAGCGATTCGTCGGCCTCTGCCCGCTGGATCGACTTGGATCGGCAGTAGTACAGGCTTTTCACGCCCTTCTTCCAGGCTTGGAAATGCAGCTGATGCAGGTCGCGTTTGTGAATATCCGCCGGCAGGAAGACATTCAGGGACTGTGCCTGACAAATTGACGGCGCCCGGTCGGCGGCATGTTCAATCAGCCAGCGTTGGTCCAGTTCAAATGCGGTCTTGAAGACGTCTTTCTCATCATCGCTCAGGAAGTCGAGATGCTGAACCGATCCTTCATTCACGGAGATTGAGGACCAGGTGTCATCATCATCCTTGCCTTTTTCAGCTAGGAGTTCCTGCAGGTGCCGGTTACGGACATTGAAGGAACCGCTGAGCGTCTTATGAGTGAAGCTGTTGGCGGCAATCGGCTCAATTCCCGGCGACGTGCCGCCGCAGATGATTGAGATCGATGCGGTGGGCGCAATCGCCATCTTGTTGGAGAACCGCTCCATGATGCCGAATTCCTTGGCATCTTCACAAGCGCCGCGTTCTTCCGCAAGCTTGACGGAGGCCTTGTCCGCTTCGGCCCGGATATATTTGAACATCCGGGTGTTCCAGACCTTCGCCATGACACCTTCCATCGGCAACATGTTCGCCTGCAGGAAGGAGTGGAAACCCATGATGCCGAGGCCTACGGAACGTTCCCGCATGGCCGAATAGGTGGCGCGGCTGAAATCATCCGGCGCGCTGTCGATGAAATCCTGAAGCACGTTGTCCAGGAAGCGCATCACGTCTTCGACAAAACCTTCGTGGCCTTCCCATTCCGTATATTTCTCGACATTGAGGGAGCTCAGGCAACAGACCGCTGTGCGATCCTTGCCCCATTTGTCGATCCCGGTCGGCAAGGTGATTTCGGAGCAGAGATTGGAGGTCTTCACCGTAAGACCTGCCAGCTTTTGGTGTTCCGGCAGCGCCTTATTCACGTGGTCGATATAGACGACATAGGGCTCGCCAGTTTCGATACGTGCCGTCAGGATGCGAATCCAGAGATCGCGTGCCCGGACGGTCCGAACCGTCGTCCGGTCTTTCGGGCTTTCCAGCTTCCATTCTTCATCTGCTTCAACGGCCCGCATGAAATCATCGGAAATCAGGATGCCATGGTGAAGGTTCAGCGCTTTGCGGTTTGGATCACCGCCGGTCGGGCGGCGGAGCTCGATAAACTCCTCGATCTCTGGATGCCAGACCGGCAGATAAACAGCAGCCGACCCGCGTCGAAGCGAGCCCTGGCTGATCGCAAGCGTCAGCGAATCCATAACCCGGATAAAGGGGACGACCCCGGATGTTTTGCCATTGGCGCCGACTTTCTCGCCAATAGAGCGCAGATTGCCCCAATAGCTGCCGATACCGCCGCCACGCGCGGCCAGCCAGACATTCTCGTTCCACAGATCGACGATCCCTTGGAGGCTATCATCGGATTCATTCAAGAAGCAGGAAATCGGCAGCCCACGCTTGGTGCCGCCATTGGATAGCACGGGCGTTGCCGGCATAAACCAAAGCTTCGAGATATAATCGTAGAGCCGCTGCGCATGCGCAGAATCATCCGCATAATGCATGGCCACCCGGGCGAACATGTCCTGATAGCCTTCTCCCGGCATCAGGTAGCGGTCGGTCAGGGTCGCTTTGCCGAATTCCGTCAACTGGGCATCGCGCGACCGGTCGACATAGACGGTGATCCCGCGCTCGTTCTGCTTCCTGTCCCGAGTATCGATCCCCAGATCAGGACCGAAATCTGGTTCGGACCCTTTCTCTGCGCGCGATTCTTCGGAGCGGGTGTCTTGGCGCGCCTGCTCAATTGCGGCGCGAACTTTCCGTTCGATTTCCGGGTCCATGTCTTGCGCTACCTTGCTTGATCCATCCGGCATGTCCAAATTCCCCTCGCTCCGCCTATATCTAGCCCCCGTTGATCGAGAGGGGAGAGACGGGCGTAAAGTCTGATCCCAGTACTTTTCCAAAACCATCCGCGATTCCATCCACAAGAAAGGGAACCGCAACCTACCCATTCGGTGCGCTGAGAAGTCCCGGTTTTCAGCCTTTATTTGGCTCTTGAAACGAGGTCTCTACACACTGAAAAAATTTATCACCGTCTTTCACAGACACGAGGCTGGAACATTCAGTGGGAAACTTGCCTTACCCACAAAGTTATCCACAGAGGCAATACCATATCTCGTGTTGCTGATAACAAGACGAACAAGATATAGCGATTGCCTTAAATCTGTCAAAAAGAATCCTTATTTCCCTCAACAGGTTTTTAGAGTGTTGAAAAATAGTCGATTTACCGTCGGTTTTTGCTGCGTTTTCCGATTGGCTCGGGCACAATCGCGCCCCATGTGTGGACGATATTCATTGACGACGCCGGTAGACGGCCTTCGAAAGCTGTTCGGGTTCGATCAGCTGCCGAATCTCCCTGCCCGATATAATATTGCGCCGACGCAGGCTGTTCTGGCGGTGCGCTCGGACGATTCCGGCGGGCGGGAAGCCTTCATGGCGCGGTGGGGGCTTATTCCCGGCTGGGCCAAGGATCCTTCGATTGGGGCAAAGACGATCAATGCCCGCGCCGAAACTATTGCGGAGAAGCCGGCCTATAAAGCAGCCTTTCGCAGACGGCGCTGCTTGGTTCCGGTCGATGCCTTTTATGAGTGGGTCAATGCAGACCGATCCGATGGCAAAAAACAGCCCCATTGCATCTATTTCGAAGACCGTGACCCCTTTGCTTTCGCAGGCGTGTGGGAGCGGTGGCAGGGCGGCGATGGGTCTGACGTCGAAACTCTGAGCATTGTGACGACTGAGGCGTCCGCAGCGATTGCGCCGCTGCATCATCGGATGCCGGTAATTCTGGACCCGTCTAACTTCCGAACCTGGTTGACGGGCGACCCGGAAGCGGCGGGGGCGCTGATGACGCCCTATGAAGGCGCGCGTGTTATCGCCTTCCATCCGGTTTCCACCCGCGTTAACAATGTGCGCAATGATGATTCTGGTCTGTGGGAATTCGAAGAGCCGGTTGTCGACGCCCCAGAGCCTCCCAAGAAGGCGCAGCTCTCGCTGTTCTAAATCGTGTTCTTTTTTACCGGAAAGTGGCCCGTATTGGTCAGGCCCCGCATCGCTTAGGCCCCGCATCGCTTAGGCCCCGCATCGCTCAGGCCCCGTATTGGTTAGGTAACGCCGGCCGATTTATAGTAAGCCAAGGCGCCTTCATGCAGTGGAACAAAAGAATCCTGTGCGGCTTGTTCCAAGGTTGGGAAGGCGTGATCGGGGCTGCTGAGCCGGAATAGATCCGCGGCCTCCCCCTGCCAAAGCGCGCGGGTAATCCGCTCGACCAGGCTTGGGTCTGCGTCTTGGCGAACCACCCACATCACGCCAAGCGAAAGGGTCGAGGTCGGGGGTAAATCGCGATAAACCGCTGGGATTTCGCTGTGCCGTACGAAAGGGTGAAACCCGTTCAAAGTCGCCGCATTTTCCCGTGGGATATCCAGCAAACGAATGGGGCTGCGCCCATGCAGATCTTCGATTGCGTCAATGGGATCGGCGCCAAACTCAAAGAAAGCGTCAAGTTTTCCCTTTTCCAACCAATCGGCGGCTGGCCCCGGTTTCATGAAGAAGGGGATAACCTGCTCTGTTTTTATGCCGTAGAGCTGAAGCAGGCGCCGTACGATGGCAATGGTGCCGGACCCGCTTGTCCCGAGTGAAACCCGTTTCCCTGCCAGATCGCGCGGTGTCTTGATGTCAGAATCTGCCCGTACCACGACGTGGAGTTTCACATTTCCAAGATTGGCGATGTTCCGCAATCCCTCGAACGGATCGTAGTATTGGAATGGGCCTGTGCCTTTGTAGGCGCGATAGGCGATGTCCGAATGAACCAGGGCGCTTTCCAACCGACCCTTCATCATGTCTTCAATATTGGGGATAGACCCGGAATTCGATTGCGCAACAGCAATCAAACCGGGGACGCCGCACAGCCCCCCCTGGTCGCAATCCAGGCCGCCGGGTGGTCGGCTGATCCCCGCAGATAAGGCGGTCCCCAGAAAATACAGGGTCTCCGCCGTGGGGCCGGTCCCGATTCGAAAGAAGGTCAGCTTCTCCCCAGCCTTCGCGGCGGAGGCCCCTGGCAACAGCAGGGACGATCCAAGCGCCAGCGCTCCGCGCATCGTGGCGCGGCGGGAGATGTCGAGCTTGATCTGGTTCGCTTTGAGCATGGGGCGGTTCTACGCCTGACCATCGTCAGCCGTCAATGGTCAGACTGCAAGGAAGTCAGGGTCCAGTGCTGCGGGCGAGAACCTGGCTGATCTCTGTCAGCGACCTTCCCGATTCCGCACGCCACATGTTGAAGGCTTCCTGTACAGCCATCATGGCGCGCTTGCCGCCTGGTGGTTTGTCGATCACATTTTCCGCAATCAACCGGGCAACAACATCTTGGGACAGCACATAGGCATCCTTGCCGACCCAGCGTGGGACTCGCTGTCCGGTCAGGGCCCCAAGCCGGCTACCCCGTTTGGCCAATAGGGCGAGGAAGTCAGCATGGGTCTCGGTTGGCCAATCGGCGAAATAGGTCGATGCGGAACCGTGCTCGGCAGCGACCTCGCGCAGGAAGGCGGCGTTTTGCACGACGGCTTTCAGTTTCATCCCATTGCGAATGACCCGTCGGTCAGACAGCAGACCCTCAATATCTTCATCGGTGAAGGCGGCGACGGCAGCTGGATTGAATCCGTGGAAGCAGGTTTCGAAATCAGGCCATTTGGCGTCAACGACTTTCCAAGCAAAGCCAGCCTGGAAGAGACATTTTGCCATGGCCGACAGCCACCGGTCGTCCCCGATGCCGCGCAATTCTTCTATCGGCAAGGGCTTGGAGAGCAATCCCTCCAGCGTGGTTGTGCCGCCATGGCGCGCCGCCGCAATCTCAAAGATTTCTTCGAAGCTGCGCATCAGCCAGCGACAGCCGCCTCGATCGCGGCACGATCAAGGCCTTTGCGGCCGATGATGACCAATTCCGTCCGCCGCGCCTCACCTGCCGTCCAAGGGCGGTCGAAATAGCGTTGAATGCGGGGGCCGACGCCTTGCAGGACTTCACGCCGTGATGCGCTGGGGCGGTCCAGGAACCCTTTGATGCGCAGAATGTCATGATCGGTGGCAGCGGTTCTAAGCCGTGCTTCCAATCCGTCGACATCCTCAATCGAACCCAGCGTCATGGTGAAGCTGTCGAAATCATCATGGTCATGATCGTCTTCACCGTCATGGCTGTCATGATGGCTGGGACGGTTGGCCAAATCATCTTCCGCACTTGCGTCCAATCCCAGCAAGACCCGGGGATCTACCGCAGCATTCGCCGCCCGGACGACATGGACGCCTGGGCGCAGATGATTGATTAACTGGCTCTCCACCAAGGCGGCCCCATCCTCCTCCAACAAATCTGTTTTGTTGAGGACGATCATATCGGCGCAGAGCAATTGGTCTTCAAAGACTTCTTCCAGTGGATTTTCGTGGTCGAGCGCGTCATCGGCCTCCCGTTGGGATTGGACAGCGTCCTCATCATCGGCGAAGCGGCCTTCCGCAACGGCCTTGCCATCGACAACCGTGACCACACCGTCGACCGTAACGCGGGCTTTCACTTCTGGCCAATTGAAGGCTTTCACAAGCGGTTTCGGCAGAGCGAGACCGGAAGTCTCAATCAAAATGTGGTCGGGCTTGTCCGGACGGTCGAGGATCGCTTCGATAGCCGGCAGGAAATCATCCGCCACAGTGCAGCAGATACATCCATTGGCAAGCTCGACAATGTCTTCTTCGCCGCAGCCTTCGATCCCGCAGCCCAGGAGCATTTCCCGATCAATGCCCAGGTCGCCGAATTCATTGATCAGGAAGGCGAGTTTTTTGCCCTGATTGTTTTCGATCATATGCCGGATCAGGCTCGTCTTGCCCGCCCCCAGGAAACCCGTGACCACTGTTGCTGGAATACGCGCTGCCATCTGATTTTATCCTTTCAGAACCAACGGCAATCCTGCCGCGATCAATTCAACTCTGTTAGCCCGTTCCGCAAAACGCCGGTTGAGCGCACCTTGCGCATCCCGAAACCGACGAGCCAGCGCATTCTCCGGAACGATGCCGAGCCCGACTTCATTGGAAACGGCGATCACCGGTCCGCCCGCGTCATCAAGCGCCGCCAATAGCTTATCCGTCGCGCTGTCGCAATCAGCCTCTGCCAGCATTTGATTGGTAAGCCAGAGCGTCAGGCAATCAATCAATAGGACGCGGTCCGGCGACGCCTCTGCCTGGATCGTTTCCGCCAGTGCCATCGGGGCTTCGAGTGTCATCCAATGTGGCCCGCGCTCCGCCTGATGGGCAGCGATCCTGACATGCATTTCGTCATCGAACGCCTGGGCGGTTGCGACATAGACCGGAGACAGCCCCTCGCTTAAATGAACCCGCTCCGCATGGTCGAGGGCGCGCCGGGTCTTGCCGGACCGGGCGCCTCCCAAGATCAACATCGTGGCGGGAAGAGGGGCAGAAACACTCATCGCTGTTGGGCGGTTCGGTCAATTGGTGTGTCATCAGCACTTGCTTCACCCAGGCGCAGAATTCGATCCCGCCCGGCAAGCGGCCCATACACCCCTTCAGGTTCCGGAGAACCCCGCAAGGCGATGTTGAAGACAACGGCGCCATTGGCCGGGATATCCAGGGGATCGATCTCGATCGAATTTCCGTTCACTCTTGGGGCTGCGACTGATGTCGTATCAGGCCGGGCCCCTCGGAATTCGGAAAACGCGGCTTCGATCACTTGTGTGAAAGATGGGTAGACGATGACGATGGGTTTCGTGAAATCTGTGCGGGCAACCGGCGCCTTGCCGCGGTTTGAAAAGGACAGGCGAACCATCAGGACACCCTTGCCTTCCGGGGGTGCGAAATCACCGAGCGCGTCTTTAAACTCTTCGGAGATGTCATCCAGAGGCTCTGCATAGAATTCATAACGAAGATCATGGTTCGGGGTTTCCCGCCGGGCCTTTCGGCGGGCATTCCCGATCATCAGGGCGACCATTAAGATCAACACTGCCCCCATGCCGTAGAGGATGATCTGTCCCATCATGATTGCGTGCCTATCTGTTCTGCGAAACGACTGAGAACATTATCTAGTCTTAAGCGGGTCACTTTGGAAGGCGGTTGACCGCGACAACCCGCCAGGAGATGCCTCTGGTTGATTCAATTCGGTCGATTCGCGTGACGGACAGATTGTCGATCTGGAACCCGAGCGCGCGTTCCGCGTCGAGACCGAGCGCGATGGCGAGCGCTGCCCGGATCACGCCGCCATGGCTGACGGAGATCACATGCTCCCGCTCCGGCGCGCCTTCGTTCAACCGTGCCTGCACATGGGCATCAATGCCGCTGGCCACGCGTGGGATCAGATCGGCGAAGCTGTCGCCACCGGGCGGACGACTATAGCCGGGGGCGAGCCAGAACCCCGGAGGCCCGGAGCCTTCGACCGAAAGCTCGTCATAGGTAAGCCCCTGCCAATCGCCGAACCCTTGTTCAATTAAGTCCGGCTCCTGGACGCCTTCCGGCATGTTCAGTCCGGCAGCAGCGATTGCAGCGGCGGTCTGGTGTGTGCGTTTCAGCGGGCTCAAGATCAGGCGGGCATTTTCGGGCAGCATCTTTGCTAGTCCGCCAAAAGAGGCCGCATCACTGGTGTCGCAATTGGGATCGCTATTGCCATAGATCCGCCCGTTGTTTTCCCGAACCGGCGCGTGGCGGACCCACCACCATGTACTGACCGCCATCGCTTCCCGTTGCACAGATTTTGGGGTGCTCATAAGATTTGTCATCCATTTGAAAGGGTTAGGAATGGGCCGCGAGTGCTGTCGCGGCGATCAGGCAGGCTAACTCACCAAATTGCTCCGCCGCGCCCAAGGTATCGCCGTTGTGACCGCCGAGTTTTCTTTTTAGCAATCTGTAGGCGGCAAACGCGGCAAGCAAGGTTAAAACCACGGCGATCAGCCCGGCTGTTCCCAGAAGCAACATCGCGGCAAGGGCGGCGATCAGGAACGCGATGCCGACATGGGCGATGTGGGGACGACCGGCAGCCGCCGCCAACCCCGACTTTGACGCCGAATCAAGCGTGCCCATTAGAAGGGCCGGCACAGATCTGCCGAGCATATGGGCTGCAATCAAGGCTGAAGCAGCAGAGATCGGATCGGCAATTGCTGCTAATAAGGAGGCTTTCAAGCCAGTGGCAATGATCAACGCCAAGGCACCATAGCCACCGATACGGCTATCCCGCATGATCGTAAGCCGACGTTCCACATCACCACCGGCCCAGAGCCCGTCGAAGCTGTCGGCAAGCCCGTCTTCATGCAGTGCCCCGGTAACAAAGGCAGTTGCTCCGAGCGCCAGGAAGGCTGCGGCCCAAGCTCCAAGACCAATCTCGCGCGCGATCCACAGGACCAGCGCGCCAATTGCGCCGACCACCAACCCGGCAAATGGAAAGGCCCAGACCGCAGCGCCTGGCGCGCCATGACGAGAGCCCGGCACAGGAAGCCGGGTCATGAAGCTCATCACCGACAGGAATCCATCCAGAATGCCCAAAAGGCCACTCCGGGCGTTCTCATCGCCGGATGCGTCTGATTGGTTCTTGCCCGTCATGCTGCCTTTGTCTAAGCCTGCCACAGCGACGAATGCCGCGCTGCGTTACATTAAGATCAATCCAGTAGCAGGAAAAGCAAGCATGTCTGATACCGCGCCGCCGAATGACATGAATTCCCCCGAAGCAGGGCCACAGGCCGATCTGAACGAGATCCGCGATTTGATGCGGGCACTGCCGGGTGCAGATGAGGATGCGGCGGACGCCGCGCGGGCGCGTGACGGGCAGTTGACCAAACCGCCGGGCGCGCTGGGACGGCTGGAGGAAATCGCCGAGTGGGCCGCCAAGTGGCAAGGCAAGGCGCCGCCAAGCGCAGACCGACCTCGTGTTGCTGTCTTTGCAGCCAATCACGGCGTGGCAGCGCGCGGTGTTTCGGCGTTTCCCAGCGATGTGACCGCGCAGATGGTGGCGAATTTCCAGGCAGGCGGAGCGGCAGTGAACCAACTGTGCGGCGTGATGGATGCGGAACTGCGGGTCTATGAAATGGCCCTGGATCAGCCGACAGAGGATTTCACCCAAGCTCCAGCGATGAGCGAGGAAGACTGCGCAACCGCCATGGCGTACGGCATGATGGCGGTCGAAGAAGGCATTGATGTCTTATGCCTGGGGGAGATGGGAATCGGTAACTCTACTGCCGGCGCGGCCTTGGCGCATGCGTTACACGGCGGAGAGGCCGAGGACTGGACCGGGCCCGGGACCGGGGTTGCCGGAAGTGCTATGGAAAACAAGATCGCCGTGGTTCGCGATGGCGTCGCACGTCATGCCACGGCGGCGAGCGATGGGTTTGATATCCTGCGCCGCCTCGGGGGGTTGGAGCTTGCCGCCCTTGCAGGGGCTGTGATCGCCGCGCGTATGGGCCGGGTGCCGGTCATCCTGGATGGCTATGCGGCGACCGCCGCTGCGGCTTGTCTGGCGGCGGTTCGTGACGATGCCCTTGATCATTGTCTGGTCGGGCATCTTTCTGCGGAACCGGCGCATGGCCGGCTTTGCGCGGCCCTGGGGAAAGAACCGCTATTGAATTACGGTATGCGTCTTGGCGAAGCGTCGGGCGCGACGTTGGCGCTTGGCATCGTGAAGTCGGCGATTGCCTGCCACAGCGGTATGGCAACATTCGCGGAAGCTGGAGTCAGCGGAAAAGACTGAACGGAGCGTAAACTCTGATGACGACGCGCGGTCCTGGTTCAGAATTCATTGTCGAGCCTCAGGACCGGGTGCTCGCCTTTCTGGCCGATCCCGCAACCCATGGCGGGGCCGAGGTTCGGGAAATTCGCACCCATGGGTCGGCCGTCTATATCGCCGGAGAGCGGGTGCTGAAGCTGAAGCGCGCTGTCCTCTATCCCTTCATGGATTATTCGACGGTCGCCAAGCGGCGCGATGCCTGTGTGGATGAAGTCCGTCTGAACCGCAGAACAGCACCCACACTCTACCAGGGTGTCGCTCCAATCCTGGATGTCGAGGGCAGGCTTACCCTTGGCAAAATTGTTGAGGATCCGGGTGCTATCGAGGCGCTGGATTGGGTCGTCATCATGCAGCGCTTTGATGAAGACGGACAGTTTGATCGCCTCTTGGAAGCCGGAAAGCTTGATGCTGAAACGTTGGATGCGGCAGCACGCGCCATCGCAGCGTTCCATCGAACGGCTGAACCTGTCGAGCCACTCGGTGGTGGCGGCGCGGCCCAGGCTGTCTCCCAGGTGCTGGAGGGTAATCTCAACTGGATGCGGGATTACGTCGGTTTCCCGGCGGATCGTGTTGATGCGATGCGGGAAGCATGCCGGACGGCGTTGGCGGCTGTTACGCCTCTGCTTGATGGGCGCGGGCAGGCGGGGTGGGTCCGTGAATGCCATGGCGACCTGCATCTTCGGAACATCTGCCTGATTGATGGCAAGCCGACGCCTTTCGACTGTATCGAATTCAATCCCGCCTTTGCCCGGATCGACATATTGTATGATCTCGCCTTCCTGGTGATGGATTTGATCGCCCGGAATGCCGGGGAGGCTGCAAATCTGGTCTTTCGTCGGTATCTGGAGGCGTTGCCGGAGGCACTGGAAGCGCTTGCCGCCATGCCGTTGTTCCTTGGTATGCGGGCGCAGATCCGGGCAAAAGTCGAAGGGGCAGCGGTGCCGCTTCAGTCTGACCCGCAAGCGGCGGAAGCCATTGCTGAAGAGGCCATGCGCTATTTCGACCTGGCTGGATCCTTCTTGGCGCCGGCGACACCGGCGGTTTTCGCGGTTGGCGGACCTTCGGGTACCGGGAAATCCAGCCTTGCCGGCGCACTCGCCCCAAGATTGGGTCGCCTGCCGGGGGCGGTTGTTCTGCGGTCCGATGCCATACGGAAAGAATTGTTCGGCAAGTCGGCGCTGGAGGAATTGCCACCCGAAGCCTATCTGTCGGCGGTCAGCGAAAAGGTCTATGCGATCATGGAAGGCCGCGTGAAGACCATCTTGCAAGGTGGTTACGCGGTGGTTCTGGACGCAACATTCACGCATCCTGACAGCCGGCAACGTGCCGAGGCTCTCGCGGCATCGATGTCTGTTCCTTTCCAGGGATATTGGTTGGAGGCCCCTGCAGAGCTGCTGGCAGACAGAATCTCCGCCCGGCAGGGGGATGTGTCCGATGCTACTGCGGATGTGATGCGTGACCAATTCGCGCAAGGATGGGGCGTGGTCTCCTGGGCCCGGATTGATGCGTCCGTCGGCCTCGCATCCATGGCGGAGCAGGCGTTCGGCTATATCACAGCTTGAAGCCAGCGTTAGGAAGTGGTCCCCTTTCCCGATGAGCATTCTGAATTATCAACATGATGCGGATTTTGAAGGCGCGGAACCAGCGGGGCTTAATCTAAAGACCCTGGTTGCGATCCGATGGACCGCCGTCGCCGGCCAGATCGCGACGGTCATGGTCGTTGCCTATATGCTCAATTTCGCCCTGCCGATTGCCGCCTTGTTGGCCGGTATTGCGATCCTGGTGGGATCAAACTTGTATCTGGGGTTTGGGCGACGAGGGCGACGCTGGCTGACCGTGCGGCGGGCAACTTGGGTTCTCGGGTTCGATATTCTGCAGCTTGCCTTTCTGCTCGGGCTGACCGGCGGGTTGCTGAACCCGTTTGTCGTCCTGATGTTGGCCCCGGTCGCGGTATCGGCAACGATCCTGACCCGCAATACGACTTTGAAACTTTGTGTCCTGGACTTCGCGGCCATTACCTGGCTCGCCTTCTGGCATTTGCCACTACCCTGGGCGGGATCAGGCATCGCGCTTTCCCCGATCTATGTGCTGGGATCCTGGACCGCGATGTCGGTGGCGCTGGTCTTCATTGCGGCCTATGTCTGGACGGCATCTGATGAAGCGCGCCGTCTGTCATCCGCCCTGGCCAAGTCAGAAGCTGCCTTGGCAAAAGAGCGGGAGTTGTCATCGCTGGGTGCTTTGGCGGCAGCGGCGGCGCATGAACTCGGTTCCCCCCTGGCAACCATTGCTGTGGTTGCTAAAGAACTCAGCCTGCAAGTGCCCCCTGGCAGTGACCTTGCCGAAGATATCGACTTGCTGCGCAGTCAATCGGATCGGTGTCGCGATATTCTCCATCAGCTTGAAGAACGCCCTCCTGCAGATGGTGGGGAGCCCTTCCATCTGCTCTCCCTGACAGCGCTGGTGGAGACGGCTGCGGAAGACCATCTGCCCGATGAGATTGACTTCGATATTCTCGCGGTCTTGGAGCAGGAAGGGCCGGAGCCGGAAGTACCTCGATCGCCGGAATTCCTGAACGGTATCGGCAACCTTATTTCTAACGCCGGGCAATTTGCGCGGACACGCGTTGAAGTCCGGGTTGGATGGAATGCTAAGACCGTGACCGTGGTCGTTCAGGATGATGGCCCCGGATTTCCGAACAGTGTCCTGCGTTCCGCTGGGGAGCCTTATATCTCTACGCGGGCTGGGGTCGACGGCCATATGGGCCTTGGAATCTTCGTTGCTACGACCTTGCTGGAAGGCATGGGAGCAACTGTGAGTTATGAGAATGCGGGTGGGGCACGGGTCAATGTTGTGTGGCCGCGCTCAAAACTGGCGTCGGAAGCGGACGCTGGTGTGGTGGGTGGAATCGGCTAGACTAGATCGGCGAAATTGCGGTTCGGGAGGAAATGCGATGGCGGAAGGAATACCCAGCCCGGCGCGGGAACGGACGCTGCTGGTCGTTGACGATGATGCGCCACTAAGAAACCGACTGGTCCGGGCGCTGGAACAGCGCGGCTTCACAGCGCGTGGCGCCGCCAGTGTGGCTGAAGGTTTGGAACAAGCGGGGGAGGCACCGCCTGCCTTTGCTGTTGTCGATATGCGTCTGGAAGATGGCACGGGCTTGGAAGTCGTCGAAGCCTTGCGGGACGCCCGGCCTGACGTTCGTATTGTCATGCTGACCGGTTACGGCAATATCGCAAGTGCTGTTACGGCTGTGAAAAAAGGCGCGGTGGATTATCTCGCCAAGCCAGCGGATGCGGATCAGATTTGCGCGGCTTTGCTGGAAGAAGATCGCCCCCTGCCGCCGCCGCCGACGGATCCCATGTCAGCGGATCGGGTGCGGTGGGAACATATCCAGCGCGTCTTCGAACAATGTGATCGGAATGTCTCTGAAACCGCGCGGCGTCTTAAGATGCACCGCCGGACCTTGCAGCGAATCCTGAACAAACACGCCCCGCGCGGTTAATAAAACGGCATCTCTAAGGACGGCATCTCTAAGGATAGCCCGGAACGTTGCGAGTGGCGTCTATGCGTCTACGCTGCGTGATGAGTCGTCGTGACTTCTGTCAGCAAGCCATAGATCGCTTCGGCGCTGTCCGTGCCGCGCAGTTTATCGCAATTGGTTCTGTCGCGCAGCAGCCGAGAGACCCGCGCCAGTGCTTTCAGATGATCGGCACCCGCGGATTCCGGGGCCAGTAGCAGAAACATCAGATCGACCGGTTGGTCGTCGACAGAATCGAACTCGACCGGGCGTTCCAGCCGGGCGAATAGCCCGCGGAGCTGACTTAGTTCAGCGAATTTCCCATGCGGGATCGCGATGCCATTCCCAACCCCGGTCGTGCCCAAGCGCTCACGCTCAAGCAGCGTGTCAAAGATCCGTCGTTCATCAAGGCCGATGATCCCTGACGCGCGCCGAGAGAGTTCGTGCAGTGCCTGTTTCTTGGAGGCAACGCTCAATTTTGGCACGACGCCGTCAATTTCCAGAAGATCGCCGATATCCATCGTACCCTCTGCTTGGATTGGAGTGAAAAAAGCAGGCGTCAGGCCTGCCGTTAGGCTTCTTCAGACAGTGTCGGGTCGACCCAGCCGATATTGCCGTCAGGCCGCTGGTAAACCAGATTGATCCCGCCGTGGGAAGAGTTACGGAACAGCATGACCGGCTGAGCAGAAAGATCGAGACGCATCGTTGCCTCACCGACCGACATGGTTTCCACGAAGGTCGCCATTTCCGCAACGATGATCGGCTGATCCGATTCAGCTGCTTCATTCTCCGTCGCGACTTCCGGTTCCGGCTGCAGAATGTATTGACGCGCCTGAACAGCATCCGCCGTCGGCAAGCGATGTTTGTGATCCCGGAGGCGACGTTTGTAGCGACGCAAGCGCTTCAGCACATGTTCAGAAGCAACATCAAGCGCGATATAGGCATCAGCGCCCTTACCGGATCCTTGAACCAAGACACGTTTGGAGACATGGGCCTGGATGTCGACTTCGAACGCATGGCCTTCCTTGGAGAGGGTGACTGTTACGTCCGTTGCGTTGTCAAAGTATTTGCCGATTGAGTCGGGAAGTGTTTCTTCAATATGTTCACGGAATGCCGTACCAATATCGACCTGCTTACCCTTAACCGACAAATTCATCTTGAACGCCCTTTCCGCGGTTCCAAGCCATTTCCACTCGGGAGTTTGGTGACCAATGCCGCTTCCCCAAGCATACACGAGAGGGCGCAGTTGTCATCCTTTGGCTTGCAAGGAGGAATAAGAGAATACCGTTCCCTCCTCCTCGAAGCCGCGGAAACTACTGATGCGCCCTTACCAAGTCAAGTGTTGTGGCCTTTCTGTTGATTCCGAATAAAATATATTAAAAACAATTGGTTAATAGTTTCTTACTTGCGCGCTGTTGATGGAGCCCATGTGGAAACAATGCCAATACCGCTGGAATAAGCCCATTCCGGGGCGACCTTTGGGTGTTGTGGAAACAGTCTGATGCGGTCTCTATGCAAGATCCCGATTGTCGATCCGAAAATTTTAGTTAGCGAATCCCCTCGGTTTCTCTAATAGGAACAAGTGGGCTGTGGATGAGACGGAGGGCTTCTGGATGGTATCTGGGGCGCAGGAAACCGAACATATAGCTGCGGATAAAAGGCCGCTCGGATTTGACGCGGAACCCGATGCATTAGCCGCAGTTGAGGCGATTATTAGGGCTTCCGGAATCAATCAGACCTTGGCCCCTATCGACTGCCCCTCCGGATTGCCGAATCAAGCCTATACCGATCCTGCCTGGTTCGCGTTGGAACAGTCCCGCATATTTGCCCGCCAGTGGATTTTCGTCGGCAGCGATGGTGAGTTGCCAGAGGTGGGCTCCATCAAGCCTATCGAGATCGCCGGACAACCGATCATGCTGGTCCGAGGGGAGGATCAGACCGTTCGTGCCTTCCACAATGTCTGCCGGCACAGAGGAACACAGTTGATAACGGAGCCTTGTGCCCTTCGTTCCGTGACCTGCCCTTATCACGCCTGGAATTACCGGTTGGACGGACGTTTGCGGTCGCGTCCGCATTTCCGGGGACCGAACCAGGTTGAACGCTTCTCGGAAGAGGTCAATCCCGAGCTTGATCTTCTGCCGGTTCGGTTGTCGTCCTGGCAGGGGTGTCTCTTCGTTGATCTATCCGGGCAAGCACCGGATCTTTCGCACTGGCTCGCCCCCATGTTGGCCCGTTTCGGGGCGTATGATTTTGCGAATATCCAATGGATCGGGAAAGACAGTTTCACGATCCGCGCAAATTGGAAGCTGGTGCTTGAGAATTACATGGAGCCCTATCACGTCTTCGCGGCTCATCCCCGGCTTCTGGCCCATGCGCCGATGGATGTACGGTGGTCTGGGCAGTGGCAAGATCATGTTTTCTATAACGATTATGTCGCGCCGACATTGACCGAAGGCCGTGGGGCAGCCCTTCCGCACTATCCGAATCTGTCTGATGAAGACACGCGGCGGGGCGCCTGGACCACCTGTTTCCCGACATTCTGTGTCGAGGTCTTTGCGGATCAATTCACGGTCTTGGTCACCTATCCGATTGCCCCGGATGAGACTTATGAAGAGCTGCATTTCTTCGTTGTGAATGAAGACGCCGCGCATGCGCCGGAACATGAAGAAGGCCGCAAAGGTCTCTTGGAGATGTGGCATGACCTCAATCTGGAGGATGTCGCCATCCTGGAGCGGTTGCAAAAGGGTCGGAAATCCGCCGCCTTCCCCGGTTCGCTCATGTCACCGGCCTGGGAAACACCCTCGCATCAGTTAAGTCAGAAAGTTCTGCAAGCGATTGTCGAGCCCTAGCGGTCGGGGATAGTCTCGTCCGGACTTTGTTGAGGAGAGAGCCGAGATGATTATCGACCACCGCACCTACACAATCGCCCATGGGCGAAACAAAGACTATCTTGATTTATTTGAAGCCGAAGGCTTGCCCGTCCAACTCCGTCATCTGGGCCCGCTGATCGGGTATTTTCAGACGACGCTGGGTCCTTTGAACCAGGTGGTACATCTGTGGCAGTTCGACGATCTGGCCGACATGGAACGCCGCCGCGCCGCGCGGGACGCAGACCCGGATTGGACTGCATACAAAAAGAAGTCCGCCGGCATGCTGATCGCCCAAGAAAACAAGATCCTGGCCCCGACCAGCTTCTCGCCCCTGCGGTAAAACAGGCGGATTCCCTTATTCTGCCAGTTCCGGCAGGTTGGCGAAGAGGTTGAGTGCTTCGGGATTGGCCAGGGCTTCTTGGTTCTTAACAGCGCGACCATGGACGACATCGCGGACCGCAAGCTCGGTGATCTTGCCGGATCGGGTGCGTGGAATGTCGGCGACCGCGATGACCTTGGCCGGTACATGGCGTGGCGTGCAGTTGACCTTGATCCTCTGTTTGATCCGCTGGGTCAGGTCATCTGAAAGGGCGTGGCCTTCCGCCATGCGCAGGAACAGGATGACACGGGTGTCATTGTCCCAGCTTTGGCCGATCACGATGGCTTCGGCCACTTCCGGAAAGGTTTCGACCTGGTTGTAGATTTCCGCCGTGCCGATCCGCACACCGCCTGGGTTAAGCGTCGCGTCGGAGCGTCCGAACATGACAAAGCCGCCATGTTCCGTCAGCTCAACGAAGTCCCCATGGGTCCAGATATTCGGGTATTTGTCGAAATAGGCGGCGTGGTATTTCTCGCCCGTCTCGTCACCCCAGAAGTTTAGCGGCATGGTTGGGAAGGGCTTGGTGCAGACCAGTTCTCCCTGTGTACCGGTGACTGGTTTGCCTTCGTCATCGAAGATCTCCACCGCCATGCCAAGGCAGGCGGCTTGAATCTCACCTTTCCAGACCGGGCCGATGGGATTGGCGGCCATGAAACAGCCAACGATATCCGTGCCCCCGGTTATGGAGGAGAGCTGAATGTCATCCTTGATGCTGTCATAGACATATTGGAAGCTTTCCGGCGCCAGGGGGGAGCCGGTGGAGGTCATGGCGCGCAGATTGGACAGATCATGGGTATCCTTCGGCGTCAGCCCGGCCTTGGCCAGCGCATCGATGTATTTCGCCGACGTGCCGAACAGCGTCCATTTTTCTTCTGCCGCGAAGTCGAACAGGACATTGCCGTCCGGCTTGAAGGGGGAGCCATCGAACAGCATCAGCGTGGCTTCAGCGGCAAGGCCGGTCACCAGCCAGTTCCACATCATCCAACCACAGGTGGTGAAGTAGAAAATTCGGTCATCCCGCTTCACATCGGTCTGCAGCACATGCTCCTTCAGATGGGTCAGCAACACGCCGCCCGACCCATGGGTGATGCATTTCGGCTTCCCCGTGGTGCCGGAGGAATACATGATATAGAGCGGTGAGTTGAACGGCATGCGGGTGAATTCCGGTGCCTTGGCCGGATGCGGTTCCATGAAGTCATCCTGAGTAACCGCATTCGGCACGGCGGAGACATCGGGTTCCGCATTGACCAGCGGTATCACCACAACTTTCTCGATGGATGATAGCTGGGGCAGGAACTCTGCTACCCGCGCCAGAGAATCATGGGATTTGCCGTTATAGAAATAGCCGTCCGCTGTGAACAGGACCTTCGGTGTCGACTGGCCGAAACGATCCACAACCCCACCAACCCCGAAATCGGGGGAGCAACTGGTCCAGATCGCCCCAAGTGAAGTCGCGGCAAGCATGGCAGCGATGGTACCCGGCATATTGGGGACAAAGCCCGCAACCCGGTCGCCCGGCCCGACGCCGGCGGCCTTTAACCCCTGCTGCAGGCGGGAAACACGCTCATTCAACTGCCGCCAGGTCATGCGCTCCGTGGCTTTGTCTTCGGCGCGGAAGACCATGGCTTCACCATCATCATTCCGGCGCAGCAGATTTTCCGCGAAGTTCACTTTGGCGTCCGGGAAGAATTTCGCGCCCGGCATTTTGTCGCCATCCGCCAGCACCCGCTCACCCGGGCCATCGCCGATCACGCCACAGAATTCCCAAACCGATAACCAGAACTTCTCCATCTCCTCCAATGAGAAGGAATGAAGAGCTGCAAAATCACAGGGTAGATTCGCATCCCATCGGGCATTCACCGCGGTAATGAAATGCGCCAGGTTCGTGCCGGCAATTCGATCTTCCGATGGTGTCCAGAGCGGTTGGATGGTCTCTGTCATGTGATTGTCCCCAGGGATGGTCCCGCAGCAGCGGGCAAAGCTGTTGTTCCGCGTTGGAGCCTTGCGTCTCCTCCAGTGACCGGATAGCACAGGCAGACGGTATCGCAAATCCCGCCTTAGCACTTCATGCTGATACCGCCGGAGCTTAATCCCTTGCCCGCGCAAGAAATCGAAACGTCATCGACCAAGGTCGCGCCGCCTGAAAAACGCGGCAACAAGCCAATGCTGGGCGCGTTTTATATGACGGGCGCGGCGTTCCTCTTTGCCGTGATGAATGGAATGATGCGCTGGGCGGCGGATCTAGGGATGCACCCGTTCCAGATAGCGTTCCTGCGGAGCGCCTTTGCGGCGATGTTCCTGATCATCATGATCTATCCCATCCTCAGGCGGGAAGGGCTTGGCTATTTCCGGCTTAACAGGCCATGGCTCTATCTTCTAAGGGGCTTGATGGCGACCGGCGGCATGATCCTGTTCGTCTTGGCGGTGAGCAAGCTCCCGCTTGCGGATTTTACTGCTATCACCTTTACCGCCCCCTTGTTCGGGACCATCGGCAGCGCGCTGATCCTGCGCGAACGGGTTCGTGCCAGACGGTGGACGGCGATCCTGATCGGGTTTGTCGGGGTGTTGGTGATCCTGAGGCCGGGTATGGGCGTGATGGATCAGGGCGCCTTAATCGGGCTTGGTGCGGCAGCAGCCATGGCGTCGGCGGGACTGATGATCAAGGCACTGACCCGGACTGAGCCCTCCGAAAGGATTGTCTTTATCACGGCCGTTATCCTGACCGTGACAACCCTCGTTCCAGCTCTTTCTGAATGGCGGGAGGTGACCCCGGTCCTTTTAGGCATTGGCCTTGCCATGGGGGCGGTTGGTGCTGTCGGCCATATCTTCCTGACCAAAGCTTTTGAATCGGCAGATGCCTCTGTCGTGCTTCCTTTCGATTACACCCGCCTGCCCTTCGCCGCTGCCATCGGCTTTGTCGCATTCGGTCAGGTCTCCGACTGGATTACCTGGGCAGGCGCCCTTATAGTAGCAGGCGCTGCGTTTTACATTGCGCATCGTGAGCAAAAGATGGTGAAGGGATAGTGCCGACCTGCTTCACAGGATTGGGACGCACCAGACCCTTCTGACCGCAATACGACTGATCGAGATGGGAGGCTCTCATGCCGGATTCGTCAGGTTCAAGGGGATGGGTTGTTAAGTTCGGTCCTCTTGTCGGTCTGTGCGGTTTGACACTCGCAAACCCGCATGGATTCTCTTACTATCTTCTCGCTTTGATTTTTTTGTTTCCGGCCATTCCTTTATTGGCAGCCTCTCGCCGTTCGAGGGAGAGGGCGGTCTTACTAGAAGAATCGACGATTTCTTCAACCCTTCTGTTCCTGCTTTCTCTTGGGTTATTCGCCGCAGTGATTGCTTGTGTGGGGTATGGTCTTGATGCGGTTGAACTCTCTTAGCTGCTGACAATACCGCCGGAGCCGAGCAGGGTGATCAGCAGGCAGGCCAAAACCGCGATGGAGAGGATCTTCCTTAGCGTGCCATACCAAGCCGGGAAGATACCGGCATGGGTTGCGCGGATATCGACGAAATAGGCGAGTGAGAAGCCTGCGACATAGGTAACAAGCGCCAGTACCGCATCCGGCAAGAAAGCAGCGCCCCAGGCGATAAGTGATGGGGTAACGGCCCAGCCGAGTCTTCTCCAGCTCGGTTCTATCCGATCGCCAGCCAAAGCCCGTCCCCAATGCACGCCACCCAGGAAGGACAGGATGACGGCCCCGTAGAGCAATCCTGCATTGATCGCCAGTACCGCTGTCCCGGAATCGGCAGCAAAACTGCCTGCTGCCATGCTGACAAAGGGGATCAGCCCTGCGACACCAAGGGCCAGGGCTGGTTTTGGAACATCATTGGGGCCTGTCATGCTGATACCCTCCCGGTTTTCATCCGGTTTCTGTTTCTTGTGGGAGGGAAAGAGCTGCACGCACAGCGGCATCCCCTTGTTAGTAGGTAGCGCGGCCGCCGGATAGATCAAACACACCGCCAGTGGTGAAGGAGTTCTCAGCGCAGGCCAACCAAACGATCATGGCGGCTGCTTCGTCTACTTCCAAGAACCGATTGCGTGGGATTTTGGAAAGCATGTAGCCGATATGCTCTTCGGTCATCTGATCGAAAATTGGTGTGCGGGCGGCGGCGGGGGTGACACAATTGACTGCGATGTCATGCCCGGCCAGCTCTTTTCCCAAGGATTTTGTAAAGCCGATAACGCCGGCTTTTGAGGCGGAATAGGCGCAAGCATTCGGGTTGCCTTCCTTACCGGCGATAGAGGCGATATTGACGATACGCCCGAAGTTCCTGGCCTTCATGCCGCTGATAACCGACTTATTGACGTTGTAGGTGCCGGTCAGGTTGATCGCGATGATCTTTTCCCAGGCCGCATTGTCATAATCCTCGACCGTGGCGTTCGGACCCGCAATCCCGGCTGAGTTCACAACCACATCAATCTTCCCGAAACGCGCTTCTGTCTCTGTGCGGGCGGCTTCTACGCTGTCCCAGCTAGAGATGTCACAGGAAAGGGCGAGTGTTTCACCCTCTGCGCTCAGTCGCGCCATGGTTTCCGTGTTGCGGTCTGCCTGAGCATCCCAGCTGGCAACATTGGCACCGGATGCCAGAAGGCGCGCTGCAACCGCTTCACCAATGCCTTGCGCACCGCCAGTGACCACGGCGGTTAGGCCGGATAAATCGTAATTATTAGCCATTTTTTTTTCCTCCCAAAAGAAATGCAGCGCAATCCAGTGTTTCAAAGGCATCAAGCCATCGTTCCAGATGCGGGTACCAAGTTATGGCATCTCTGCCGAGCACCCAAAGGATCGCCGGAATGTGAATGTTGCACAGATGTGCAAGCCGGTAGTCGTCATATAGTCGGTTTGCTGGATAGTCGATACCTGCTTCGGCACAGGCTTTCTGATACCGTGTCAAAAGCGGTTGTTCATAGCGGCTCCAGATCTGCGGGGACCAATGCAACACCATCATCTGTGCCAGGTCACAGGCCGCAAGGTTAGGGCGCCAATCCTCAAAGTCGATCAGGACGCAACGGTTCGCCCCTGGATCATTCGGATAGAGAAAGTTCCAGCTATGGGGATCTCCATGCGCTCTGGTCAGGCCATCGCCCGCCCGAAGCCGTTCCGCTTTTAGCTCGGTCCAGGTTAGGAGCGCCCCTTCGATCCATACAAGGTGTTGTGACGAACAGCGATCTCTCAGATACGCCAGAAACCGGGGGATGGAGGGTCGGATTTCCGCATCTATGCCACGATCAATCTCAGCAGCTTTCTCCGCCAGGCCCCGACCATCCGGACTCCAGAAATGAAAATGCATCTTCGCCAATGCGTCGATCGCATGCGCTGCATTCTCAAAGCGGGGCGGGATGGGCCAGGGAGGACGCGAATGGCTTTCGCTCAAATCTTCCAAAAGGAGGCACCGATACCCAAGCTCAGGATCGCGAACAGCGGCATAACAGTGCGGTGTACCGATTTTCAATCCCAGAACATTGGAATAAAAGGCGACCTCTCCCGGGAAATGTGCTGCTAACGGATCTGTGGACGCGTCCAGCTTCACGAAAAGCCGGCGTGGGGCAGTCTCTGGAACGTCACCGTCATAGTCGAGTGAGAGGATCGCAGGCTGCGCGACATTCCATTTTTGAACGGTTTGTATGTCCAAACGATCTACTGTGACACCCGTCGGCAGATACCCATTCGCATAAAGCCGCTCCGTCACCCAGGCAGCTGTCAGCTTCTGCGGATTGTCTGGCACCGGGCAATGGGTTTCGAAGGGCATGACATCCCCCACATCTTCATAAAAACCATGCATCTGGATGCAAACAGCGACGGAAAGTGCCAGAGCATCCAATAAGACTCCAGCTTATGGAGTCCAATCTTCAATGCTTAGGGGACAGCAAAATCATCCAGGATCAGACATCACCCAGACTGGGTAAAATGCTTGCTACTGTCGCCTCGACATCGGCGTCGGGTACTTGGCAGGTTGCTGCCGCTGCATGCCCACCGCCACCATGTTTTAGCATCAGGGAACCCAGATCGATGGTGGAGCCCCGGTTGATGATGGAGCGTCCGACAGCAATCTCTGTCATGCCTTCCCGTAGCCCAGGACGCAGGCTGATTGAGGTCTGTGCGGAGGGGAATATCCCATAAATCATGAAACGGTTCACCGGATAGACTTTCTCCTCACCACGATAGTCGGTGACAACTGCCGTGCCGTGATCCTTCGTGCAGGCGATCATCTGCCGTTCGGCGAACTCGTTGTAATAAAGATAGGTTTCGATCCGGTCGGAAACATCGGGATGCTCGATGATCTCGCTGATTGGCGTGTGGCGGCAATAGGTGATCAGCGCCCGCATCATCTGATCACGGGGCACGTCAAAGGTCTGGAACTCTTCCAACCCCGTGCGCGGATCGACAACGAAATGCAGGAGCAACCAATCTTCGGGGATCAGGACATCTTCCATCGAAAATGCCGCGCTGTCGGCGATATCCACGGCGTCGATCATATCAGGATCAATCGCCGGGAAATGCGCTGCCCCGCCATAGTGATCATAGATCACGCGCGCTGCGGAGGCAGCGGTAGGGTTGATGATGTGATTGGGGGCGTTTTCGCCAACCCGTTCGATTTCACTGACATGGTGATCAAAGATCATCTGTGCAGCCGGGTGATGGGGAAGATTGGCGAGGATATCGCCTTCCCCGATTTCGACTTCACCATGTTGGATTTGGCGCGGATGGACAAAGATCACGTCGGAGATAAGGCCCTTCTCCTCCAGCAGTGCACCGCAGACAACCCCGTCGAAATCCGGACGGGTAACCAGCCTGAACCTCCCTGTGTGCATTTGTCTGTTAGCCTCCATCCAGCGAGAGCCATACCCGCGCTTACCTGAAAAGCTAGTTCAGACAGGCGCTTCGTTCAACGCTCGATTTGTGTTTGATGGCTCACCATCCCCCCCCCCAAATTTGTGGTTTTGGGGGATTCGGCCGATCAGGAGACCTCAAAGCTGGTTTTGAAACCAGCCTTTTTGCCAAGTTCGATTTTGCCATCCTGAACGGCATAGAGCCATGCGGCAGATTTCTTTAGGCCACCCAATGGGTAGAGGTGGCACTGAGAGATACCACAGTTCGGATCGGTCGCCTTATAGGCTGCCAAATCACGGACCAGCTTATCCGGTTCGCTAACCGTCATCAGTTTGGCGATATTGGCCGCCTGCTTGGTCAGGAAGCGCATCGAATTCCCGATGCCGCAGGCTTGCGCATGTTTCAAGAGCGTCTTGATCGTCGCCAGTCCTGGAATGCCGATATGGATTGGCAGCTCGTTGCCTTGCGCCTGGATGCTCTTGTCCCATTCGATGATCGGCTGGGCTTCGAAGCAGAATTGGGTGGCGATATAGAAATCGATCGGGCTGTCCTTGGAATAGGCATTCTTCTCTGCCAGGGCACGATCAACGTCACCCTGTGCGATGTCCGGGCTGCCTTCCGGATGGCCGGCGATTCCCAGATGCTTGATGCCATATTTCTCGAACAGGCCCAGGCGGATGATCTGCATGGACTCCGTGAACTCACCGACCGGATTATCGACACCGCCGCCGATCAGCAAGGCTTCTTCAACCCCGGTTTCCTCGGTCAGCATTTTCAGATTCTCTTCGAAGAATGCTTTGGTCGGGATCGAGCGGGCGGCGAAATGCGGGACCGGCCGCATGCCGTCATCTTTCAGCCGCTTAACCGTCGTCACCGTGTCCCGGAAATCGGATCCCGGCAGGAAGGTCACATAGACGATCTGTCCATCACGCAGGATGGCTTTGAAGTCGTCAATCTTGGCGGCGCCACCGGGGGTGATTTCCAGCGTGCAGGTGCTCATGAAGTCGGTAATTTGGGCGGTATCGGACATTTTCTGCTACTCGCGCTAGGGGGATATGATCAGGTCATCCGCGACGGCGGCGGCGGCGGCCTCCGCCTTCTCTGCCTTCGTTGCCATCACTCGCGACTTTCGGTTCCGGCAAGGTCACGGCGGCGCGGAGGTTCGGATAAGGAGCGGTCTTATGCGGGAAAGCCATCGCTTCGACGAAATGCTGCTGGAATTTCTCTTCAACAGCGGTTTCGATCTTCTCGATCCGATGGACGGTCGCCCGAATTTCATCGCGGGCTTTCTTGTTTAAGAGCGCGATGCGGGCGCCGGTACCGGCGGCATTCCCGACAGAGGCGACCATGTCCAGTTTGCAATCCGGGATCAGGCCCAGGACCATGGCGTATTTGGCATCGATATGGCTGCCGAACGCCCCGGCGAGGACGACCCGTTCTACGGGCTTGCCTAGCTTGTCGACCAGAAGCTGCGCCCCGGCGTAAAGCGCCGCCTTGGCCAGCTGGATGGCCCGTACATCGGCCTGGGTCACGCGAATTTCCGGCTCCCCCCGATGAAGGACGTACGAGAACGTGCGGCCTTCTGCGACGAGTCTGTCGGTTCGGCTTGCCAGCGACCCATCAATGATGCCGTCGGTGGTGATCAAGCCGGCCAGATACATCTCCGCCAGGACTTCGATAATGCCGGAGCCACAGATGCCGGTGACGCCGACCTTTTTGGTCGCGGCGGCAAACTCATCCTCGTCAGACCATAAATCGGCACCGATCACTTTGAAGCGTGGTTCCAGCGTTTCCGGGTCGATCCGCACGCGCTCAATCGCGCCGGTAGCCGCCCGTTGACCGGACGAAATCTGCGCCCCTTCCAGGGCTGGGCCGGTTGGGCTGGAACAGGCGAGGAGTCTTTCTTTGTTGCCCAGGACGATTTCCGCATTGGTGCCGACATCGACCACCAGGGTGATCTCGTCGCGATATTGCGGACCTTCGGCCAGGGTAACGGCTGCCGCATCGGCACCGACATGGCCGGCAACACAGGGCATGAAATAGGCACGGCTGCCCGGGTTGACCTTGCCGTCCAGCCCGATTTCAGACGCCCAGACCCGCAGCGGTTGGTTGGTCGCCAATGCGAAGGGCGCCCAGCCGAGCTCAGTCGGATCAATCCCAAGCATCAGATGATGCATGATCGGGTTGCCGACCAGCACGACCTCCAAAATATCATTCGGGTCGACGCCGCTTTCAGTCGCCGCCTGGACCAGCAAAAAGCCCAGTGTTTCCCGAACGGCCTTGGTCATTTCCTTGTCACCGCCGGGGTTCATCATGACATAGGAGACCCGGCTCATCAGATCTTCGCCGAAGCGAATCTGCGGGTTCATGGCACCGACGGAGTTTACGACCTCCCCATTATGGAGATCGCAAAGATGAACCGACATCGTGGTCGATCCGATATCCACCGCACAGCCATAGGCCGCGTCTTTGAAGCCCGGCCAGACATAGACCAGCTTGTGATTGTTTCGAACGGCAGCGGTGACTTTCCATTCACCCGCGCGCAGGGCTTTTTGCAGGCTTTGGAGAACCGGCAGATCGGCCCGGTCCACGTCGATGCCCCATTGGTCCTTCAGCGCCCGTTCCACCCGTTCAAGATCGCCGGATGGGTGATGCATGTCCGGTTCATCGACTTCGATATAGTGCAAACGCACAACCGGATCGATTTCGATATTCCTGACTTCGGCCCGCTTGCGGACGACCTGTTTGTGGACCTGGCTGTCTTCTGGAATATCAATGACCAGATCGCCCTGGATAAAGGTGGAGCAGCCGAGGCGGCGCCCCTCCTTCATCTTGCGCTTGGATTTATAGCGTTCCTCGACAGCGCCGAATTCAGAGAGATTCTGTTCTTGGCTCTTTACCTTGAACTTCGAGAAATCACCGAAGGAGGGGCTGCATTGGCACCGGCCACAAATCCCGCGCCCGCCACATACGGAGTCCAGATCGACACCCAATTGCCGGGCGGCTTGCAGGACAGGGGTGCCGAGCGGGAAGTCCCCGCGTTTGCCGGAGGGCGTAAAGACGACATGTGCCGTCTTTCCGCCATCGGCATTCTCTTCGGACGCTGCAGGAGTTTGCTCAGCCATTCCCTATAACCTCCGGGGACAGGCGTAGGGAAATCAGGCGCGGCGGCGACGGCGTTCGCCCCGACCACCCCGGGCACCTTGTGCTTCCGCACCTTCAGCCGGCGGCTCACGGAAGCGGCGGATCCAGGCTGCGCAATCCTTGTCATGACCGGCGACAACATCGGCGCCCCAGATGGCCTGCAACTCAGGCTCATGCAGCGGGTTCATGATCGCCGTCGTCATCCCGGCGCCGACTGCCATCGACAGGAAGGCGGCGTTCAGGCCGTGACGGTTGGGAAGACCGAAGCTCAGGTTCGAAGCGCCACAGGTCGTGTTGACCTTCAATTCCGTGCGCAGGCGGCGGATCAGGTCCAGCGCGCCGACACCGGCATTGCCAAGGGCGCCAATCGGCATGACCAGCGGGTCGATGACGATATCTTCCGGCTTGATGCCGTAATCCGCTGCGTGATGAACGATGTTCTTCGCAACTTCATAGCGGACATCCGGGTCTTCGGAGATACCGGTTTCATCGTTGGAGATACCAACAACCGCACAGTCGTATTTCTTGACCAGCGGCAGAACGACTTCAAGGCGCTCTTCCTCACCAGTGACGGAGTTGAGCAGCGGACGGCCTTCATAGGCTTCCAGCCCTGCTTCCAAAGCCTCAACGATTGAGCTGTCGATGCACAGTGGGACATCGGTCAGGCTTTGCACCAGCTTGATGGTCTTGGCCAGGATATCCGGTTCATCAGCGAGCGGGATACCGGCATTGACGTCCAGCATGTGGGCACCGGCGGCGACCTGGGCCAGGGTGTCTTTCTCGACCGTCTCGAAGTTATACTCTTTCATCTCAGCGGCGAGTTTTTTCCGACCGGTCGGGTTGATGCGTTCACCGATGATGGTGAAAGGCTGGTCGAAGCCGATGATGTGGGTTTTGGTGGCGGAACTGACGACGGTCCTGGTCATCCTGGTCTCTTTCGCAAAAAGGGGTTCGCCTATGTTCCCGAATGGTCGGGAACCGTTATTCTTGGGCGAACAGAATTAGTCACGCGCCTACAAAGGCGAGCGCGCGGAAACGCCAATTTCCATCGCGAAAACGTCATCGGCCTGTCGGCAAAGGAAAAATCGCGTCCTATGTCGACAAGTCGTTGACAATTTTCTCGGTTTCAGACGGTTTCGAGCGTGGATTTGGATGTTTGATCAGGGAAGCGGCGCCATGCCGAGACTGGGGCTAATTCGTCGATAGCGCCATTCTCTGCGATCCAGGCGCGGGCAGGGCGGAAGCCGTCTTCCGCCAAGTGACGCAGATGTGTGTCGAGAATTTCAGTATCCGCTGGGGACGCCCCACCGCCGACGAGGTTCGGGTTTTTGTCGGCGATGGCATTAGAGAGGGCATCCAATCGATCAGAATGCCCCGGTTGATACTGCAGCAACCCTTCACAGCGTGCGAGGGTGTCCGGTCCGATCGCCCGTCCGCCGCTTGGTGCCTGCAGATAGATCGGGGCTGGTGCGCCGTAGCCGTCCGCTGCGGCTGCCCGGCCTCGCAAAGCGCCGTTCAGGATGGCCTGAATGCGTCCGATTCCCGGCAGAACATCCAGAATGACACCATCGGCGCCGCCGGCAACAAGCCCTTCTGTCTGGACAGCAACGGCGGCTTCGATATCGCCGGGTGCAGCGTCCCAACCATCATCGCGGATGACGCCCAGCACGAAGCGGCGGCGACCATTTCCGGCAACACTGTCGATAGCCTCGGCGGCGGCCTCTGCCGATTTGTAGTTCAGTATGAACGCATCTTCTGCCAGACCAAATGGCTTCAGCGTCAGGGGGGAGGCCCGCAGGCTGTTCGTCCGCACCACATCGGCGCCCGCGTCCAGGAAGGCGCGGTGGGCATCCACGACGCGGTCGAAGCGCGTGAGGGAGAGATATTCAAGGAGGTCACGATGTCCCGCTAGGTCGCGTTCAATGTCGAGCGAGCGCGTTTCGAGTTCACGGTGCAGGGATCCATCGGTTAGAAGGACACGCTGCGACAGGGCGGCACGAAGCGTTCTCATGAGTTAGGCTACCTTTCTTTTGGTAAGGTCACGTTGGACAGCGGGTATCGCTGTGCTGCCCAGACAGCGGGCAATGGCAACGGCCTCGGAAAATCGGTTAAGGGTATAGATATGGATATGGCTGCAGCCTTCACGCCCAAGGCGCTCGGCCAGGGTGACAGTGGTGGCGACGGCGATTTGGCTGGCGGCGGTCGGGTCGTCCTCTAACCCATCGAAGCGCTCATCCAGCCATCTTGGAACCTTGGTCCCGCATTTCTGCGCAAACCCACGGATCCGGGGGAAGGTGGCAGGGACCAGCAAACCCGGCACGATCGGTTGCGTGATGCCATAGCGATGACAGCGGTCACGATACCGGAGAAACAGCTCAGGTTCGAAGAAAAACTGACTGATTGCACGACGCGCACCGGCGTCCAGTTTTCGCTTCAACAATTCCATTTCTTGATTTGAGGAGACTGAAAGGGGATGTCCCTCTGGATAGCAGGCGACGGAGATATCCCTGAAGCCCACCTGTGATGCGGCTTCGACCAACCCGGTGGCGGTTGGAAAGGCTTGATCCGCAGTCTTGCATAACCCGTCGCCCCGGAGCGCAACCAGCCTTGTGACGCCTTCGGCGCGCCAATGCTTCAGTAATCCCTGAATAGTGGTCTTGGAATGACCAGTGGCCGTGATATGGGCGGCAATCTTTGCAGACAGCCGTCTTTGGAGAAGCCGGGATATCCACGCTTCACTTCGTTTTCGACCACCGCCATTGGCGCCATAGGTGATCGACAGGAATTCCGGGTGGAAATGCGCAAGGCGGGACAGCCCGGCTTCGAAGCGATCAGCATCGGCGTCTTTCTTCGGTGGGAACATCTCAAAGCTCAGTCGGGGGGCGGTCATTCTGCGACGCCTCGCTGATCATCCGATGCTGCTGCAAATGCGGCACTTGGTTTTTCTGCCTGCCAGACACGGACCGTCAGGGCGCCGCCTTCTAACCTGATGGGCGGGCCACAGGCCGCCAAGCCTGCCTGATCGCACCAGCTAGCGATTTGTGTATCGGAAAAGCCGGGCCAGGCGTGGCGGTGTTCTTCTTTAAGCGCGGCGATATTGTGGGTTTCAAAATCCACCAAGATCAACCGACCAGCGGGCGAGAGCACTCGATAGGCCTCGGCCAAGACATCTTCGGGGCGTTCCGCATAATGCAGGACCATATGGGCGGTCACTGTGTCGAATGCGGCCTCTCCATAGGGAATGCGATACATATCGCCCTGCCGGACCTGACAGTGGCGCAGGCCGTCTCTCTCAATCCCTGCTCGGGCGATGGCGAGCATCGCCGAGGACAGATCCAATCCCACTGCATTTGTTGCGTCTGCTGCCAGATCCCGCAAAACGCGGCCAGTGCCTGTGCCGATATCGAGCAGCCGTCCGACCGGTCTTTCGGAAAGCGCATTGGCAAGGGCGTCTGCCACGGCGGTCTCATCAACATGCAGGGCGCGCAACCTGTCCCAATCGGCAGCATTCTCTTCGAAATAGGCCGCTGCCGTCGCTTCGCGTTGCTGACGGAGCTCTTCCAACCGCTCCAGATCACGCGCCAACTCGCCGGCATCCTCAGTCCGGGGAAGAAGGTCGACGACCGTGTCTGCCAGCTTCGATACTGCACAGCCCTTGCCGGATGACTGCCAACCCGCCAGTCGGTAGCGGGCCCAATTGCCTTCCTGATGCCGTTCCAGCACCCCGGCTTCCACCAACAAACGAAGATGCCGGGACACGCGGGGCTGGCTTTGACCCAGTAACCCCGTCAGATCGCTAACCGTCAGCTCCGCATGTGCGCAGAGCGAC
>SPJV01000106.1 GCA_006844765.1 Alphaproteobacteria bacterium
GTTGTTAACGCTCATGGCTCATATCCCACGATGCCACGTATCAACGCTTGATATTCGTGGTTTCCTGCAACATTTCGTCCACAGTCTGGATCACCTTTGCATTGGACGAGTAGGCTCGCTGCGTGGTGATCAAATTGGTCAATTCGCGCGCGATATCTGTCGCGGATTCTTCGCGTGCATAGCCAACCAGGTCCCCTGTTGGCCCTTCTCCTGCATCCCATAGAAAGAACGCGCCTGAATCTGAGGACACTTGGTACGATTGGTTGTTTAGGGTGATCAGGCCGTTTGGATTCGGCACGTCCACCAGTGGAATCTGATAGATGGTTCGAGTGAAGCCAATGTCGTAGATAGCGTGCATATAGCCATTCGCATCAAGTTCGACTGTTGACAGGTTCCCGACGGGAGAGCCGTCTTTAACAATCGAAACCGGTGCAAACCCATCGGACAATTGGGTCAAGCCCTGTGGGTCGGCCAAGGTGCCAATTTTCACGACCAAGGGCCCGCCGTCGACGGTCAAAGCAAGCTCGCCCGTGGAGGCCGTGTAATCCCCACCTGAAATCTTGGTGACCGAAGCAAGGGTACCGCCTGTGCCGCGGGCGTCATCGAATGTCAGCGTGTATTGCCCAATAACAGCATCATTGCTGGCGGAATCCCGGATTGTCATCGTCCATTCATTGGACGCTCCTGTTGCGGGGACCGTCGGCGCATAGCTGATGTTTAGGTTTTGGCTGGTCCCAAGATTGCCAAAATATTCAATGGACATATCCAGGGAGTCGCCGTTTTCGCCAGCAGCCGTTGCAGTGGCTGGCAGGTTCACACCAAGTTCGATCCGGGTGGTCGGATCCCCCGCAAACTGGTTCAAGTTGATGTGAACCGGTTCAAGCCCGTCAACTGTGTCGCGTGGAAATGTCGGAATGCTACCATCGGTATTTGCGGGCCATCCCATCAAAACCATGCCCGTTTCAGTGCGAAGCACACCTTCAGAATCTGGACGAAACGACCCTGTTGTCATCAAAGTCAGAGGATAACCCCCACTATCATCCTCTAGCGCAGAGACCTGGGTTGTTGGCAACATACCACTGCCGCCAACGGCGATATCCGTCGAATTGCTGGTCGTCACGAGAGGACCGCGTTCATCAATCA
>SPJV01000108.1 GCA_006844765.1 Alphaproteobacteria bacterium
CGTCAGGCAATCATTTGGGCCAAGTTGTGAATCTGCTGGGTCGCAACAACTTGCTGGATACCCAGCGGGGCCGGGGCGGAGGTGTCCGCCTTAGCAAATCCGCCGAAGATATTTCTATCGGGCAGGTCATGCGGGCGTTGGAAGAAACCTCTAGCTTTGCGGAATGCTTTAAATCCGACGGCGGGCAGTGCCCCTTGTCGCCCCATTGCCGCCTGCGCGGTAAACTGTCCAGCGCGATCGAGGCGTTCTATGCCTCTCTCGACAATGTGTCATTGGCCGAATTGACGGTCGGAAATTCGGGGATGTCCGGTCTGTTCGGCGTGGAACCTGTCTAGCCTGCTGCCCTAGGGTCAGGACCCTAGGAACCCTTAAAAGTTTCGCCAAAATCGATATAAATATACGTTTACGACGCTTGTTTTATTACTTCCGAGCGCGTTCCTATACCAAAGAGAGCGCGTATCGGTTGGCTCGTTAACCTAAACCATTGGTTAACATCCGAGAGCCAATCAAATGCAAGTTCGCCACGAACGCCCCATGTCCGATCTGTCTTTTGACGTTCGCGCGCCTTTAACATTAGAGGTCGTGGGCGGCGAAAAGATTGTGATCGAGGCTTGGTCGCTGACGGGCTTCACCTATCCGGGTATTTCCGAAATTGTGCCCAGCAATGGATTGCTGTCGATCCCGTTCCAAGGTGTCGATGTCCGCTTTAAGGTCGAGCTGGAGCCGGGCGATGGCCCGCGCGAGGTCAAGTTCAAAGGTCTGGGCGGGCGCCAGCGCGAAACCTTGGCCGTATTCTACCGTTCGATCCTGTCAGGCAAGATGGTGTCCAGCGAAGATGTAATCACCAGCTTAGACACGCCGGTTGATCTTGTCCCGATGGGAGAGACCGAACAAGAGGTCGCCATTGCCACCGAAGGCCACGGCCCTCGGTCTTTCAAAATCCTTTGGAACGCTATGTTCTATGCGATGCTGTCGCTGGTGGTGTTTGGGCTGCTTGGGTCCAGCATCTATGATCGGTTAAGCGG
This sequence comes from Alphaproteobacteria bacterium, assembly GCA_006844765.1. Classification (GTDB taxonomy): domain Bacteria; phylum Pseudomonadota; class Alphaproteobacteria; order UBA8366; family Aestuariispiraceae; genus SPJV01. The sequence goes on from SPJV01000108.1 coordinate 1,026, forward strand.
CATTCGTCTGCAAAACGGTCGGGTTGCGGCCCCATTGGTGGAACTGCGCGTGTCCGAGGCCTCTTATGTGGATCAGATCCATGTGGCCATTGGTGACCGGGTGCGCGTGGGTCAG
>SPJV01000107.1 GCA_006844765.1 Alphaproteobacteria bacterium
GGTAGAAACGTCGTTCGTTTTCTGGAGTACGAGGAACTCGTCGAAGCGCAGCTCGCGGCCGAGCCAGGTGATTTCGCGCGTGGCTTGTCCGGCTGCGTAACCGCCCGCTTTGATTTGGTCGCCGTCGCGAAAGATCTGGAAGTCAACGGGCGAGGCGCCGGTCTCGTTGTCCAGTTGGATCTGGAAAATGTCGACCGGGCCGGGTAGAGTAGCGGCCGTGCTGAACGTTCCGTGGGTGACGTTGATCTGCCGACTGAAATGGTCAAGCAGTTCCTTCTGTTGAGTCTTCCCTTGCATAGTTCTTCTTCACGACCAGAGAGTTGGATTGACGGCGTTTCATTTTGCGGTTCGTGATCAGGTCGGGGAACTCTTCGGCCAGGAGTTGGAAGTCGTCGCTGTCGTTTCCGAAGTTGCGGTCGAAGTACTTCAGCGCGAGGAAGAGCTGCTGCGGGACTTGAATGCTGATGAAGCCGAGGTCTTTTGCTTCGCCGGTTTGCTCGGCGCGAAGCTTGCCGGACTTGGGGTCGTACGCGTTTTGGTACGACTCGCGGATCGCTTTCGCGTAGGCTTTCAGAGTAGCGGGCGAACGCTGACGCAGGGCTTCGATGACTGCCCGGATCAGCTTTCGCCGCTTCTCACGTGGCGATACGTGGATGTTGAAGCTCATCGTTTCTTCTTGGGTCTCCCGGTGCGCCCCATCGAGCCGCCGGCCTTCTTGCCGGTGCGGATGAGTTGGTCGGTGAATGAGCCGCCGGACTTGCTCTTCTTCTCGCCGGTGCCGAACAGCCGATCAAACAGGGCCGGGCTCGACTGGCGTTTCTTCTTCTTGGGCATCTATCAACTTCCTCAGTAGTTTCACGATCTGTTTGTTGCGACGCCGAGCCTCTACGCTCTCCTTGATGAGTATCTCGAGGAGCTCAACGGTTTTGCGTTCAATGGCTCGGGACATAGAAAAAAGCCGGACGGACTCGTGAGATAGCCCGCCCGGCCTCCGTAACTACAGGGTCACGTTCGCGACGTAGCCCTTGCCGCCGCCACCGGCTTTCCTGGTCTTGTAGATCAGGGTCGCCTGAGCGGTGATTTGGAAGCGATCGCGGAAACCGTCTCGCGAGAGCTGCTCGAACGTTGGAGCCTTGAAC
>SPJV01000002.1 GCA_006844765.1 Alphaproteobacteria bacterium
CCGGAAGTCGGCCAAACTTTTGTGGAAGAAGTGCCCCCGGTTGAGATGGGCCGGATTGCTGCGCAAAGCGCCAAGCAGGTTATTCTGCAAAAAGTGCGCGAAGCTGAACGTGACCGTCAGTACGAAGAATTCCGCGATCGCGCTGGCACGATCATCAATGGTTTGGTCAAACGAGAAGAGTACGGCAACGTTATCGTCGATGTGGGCGCTGGCGAAGGTGTTTTGCGTCGCAATGAAAAGATCGGTCGCGAAAGCTACCGCCCGAACGACCGTATCCGTTGCTATATTAAGGACGTCCGCCGCGAACAGCGTGGCCCGCAGATTTTCTTGTCTCGGACCGATCCGCAATTCATGGCGGAACTGTTCAAGATGGAAGTGCCCGAGATCTACGACAACATCATTGAAATCAAAGCCGTTGCCCGGGATCCGGGTTCGCGCGCCAAGATTGCAGTGATTTCCTATGACAACTCGATCGACCCCGTCGGCGCCTGCGTTGGTATGCGCGGCAGCCGTGTGCAGGCCGTAGTGAACGAGCTGCAGGGCGAAAAGATCGACATCATTCCGTGGAACGAAGATCAGCCCACCTTCTTAGTGAACGCGCTTCAGCCTGCGGAGGTCACGAAAGTGGTTCTGGACGAAGACGCTGAGCGGATCGAGGTTGTCGTTCCCGACGAACAGCTGAGCCTTGCGATTGGTCGCCGGGGTCAGAACGTACGATTGGCGTCACAGCTAACCGCTCTGGACATCGACATCGTGACCGAATCTGAGGAATCAGAGCGCCGCCAGAAAGAATTCGCGGAACGCACCCAAGTGTTCATGGATACTTTGGACGTGGACGAGATGATCGCCCAGCTTCTTGTGTCCGAAGGCTTTACCAATCTGGAAGAAGTCGCCTACGTCGAAGCGGACGAGCTTTTGTCCATTGATGGTTTTGATGAAGGTACCGCCGAAGAATTGCAGGCACGTGCCCGTGAGCATCTGGAAAAACTGAACGCTGATGCCTTGGCCGCCGCGAAAGAAAATGGCCTGGAAGAGCGTCTGGAAAACTTTAGCGGGCTTACCCCCCAGATGTTGAAAGCCCTGACCGAAGACGGTGTGAAAACGCTAGAAGATTTCGCGACCTGCGCGGATTGGGAACT
>SPJV01000032.1 GCA_006844765.1 Alphaproteobacteria bacterium
CAATTAGTCTAAGGCGGCGACAACCTCGATAGATTCTGCTTCTGAAAAGCCGCCTTCTAGCTGATCTGTGGCATTCAGTTTGATCCCGACCGGAAACGCAGGACCGACAGCTTTTCGTACGGCGGCAATGACTTCAAGCAGCAGTCGCATCCGGTTTTGCAGTGAGCCGCCATAGGCATCCTGTCGCCGATTGAACAAGGGCGACAGAAACTGATTAAGAAGAAACCCATGGGCCGCGTGTACTTCCACACCGCCGAACCCATGCTGCTTTGCCAGGCTGGCGGTACGGGCAAATTCGGAAGGCAGCGCACGGATTTCGTCCAAGGACAGGGCGCCGCAGGTCAGGCCAGGCAGATCAAGCGCGCTTGGCCCTTTGGGCGTGCTGATCGGCGCATCTGCCATTGCGCCCGCATGCCCAAGTTGAAGCCATAGCTGCGCATTGCCGGTTGCGCCCGCTTTTGCCAGACGTTCGAACAGGCCCCGATCTGAATGACCATCCAGAATAAGGTTGCCGGGCTTTTCCGCAAAATGAGGGGAGCCCTGAACCTCGCCGATGATAGACAAAGCCAAACCGCCCTTGGCCCATCTTTCATATAGCCGGATCTGGTCATCGGTTGGATTTCCAGCACCGTCGCCCAGGGAATCCGACATCGCGGACTTGGCAATCCGGTTCTTTAACGTCACTCCGCAGGGCAGCGTCAGGGGATGGGCGAGTGGTGACGTTTGCGCGTTGGACATGGGACCCCTTCAAGTTACTCGCAATGTTACGTCAAAGCACCCTTATGTGCAAAGCACTGTGCGACCGCCATTTGTTCGTGACCGACCGTGGATGGCCGTGGTGAGATTCCAAAGATCAAATCCGGTACCACGCGACTGTGACAATGTTCAATGTCACAAAACCTTCGCTTTGCACTGCATTATAATTCACATATTCATGAACTATGGAAGCAATGATTCCCAACCGCCTTTCGACACTTGGTCACCCCCAACGGCTGGCCTTGTTCCGCTTGCTTATGCGTCGCTATCCGGATCGGGTACCGGCAACTGAACTGGCGCAGGCGCTTGGGCTGAAACCGAACACACTGTCGAGCTATGTCAACGCTTTGATGCAAGCCGGGTTAATAAGCCAAGAACGTG
>SPJV01000187.1 GCA_006844765.1 Alphaproteobacteria bacterium
AGTGTCCCAGGATCTGAGACAGGAACAATTTTGTCCGGTCGCTTTGTGGGTTGGTAAAGAACGGCTCTGGCGCGTTCTGTTCCACGATCTGGCCCGCATCCATAAAGATAACGCGGTTCGCAACCTGACGCGCAAAGCCCATTTCGTGGGTCACGCACAGCATTGTCATGCCTTCTTCGGCCAGCTGGATCATAGTATCCAGAACCTCTTTGATCATCTCGGGGTCAAGCGCCGATGTCGGTTCGTCAAACAACATGATCCGCGGGCGCATGCACAGCGAGCGCGCAATCGCCACACGCTGCTGCTGACCACCGGACAATTGGCCAGGATACTTGTTGGCCTGATCCGGGATCTTCACCTTTTCCAGGAAATACATCGCTGTTTCTTCGGCTTCTTTCTTGGGGATCTTGCGAACCCAGATCGGTGCCAGCGTGCAGTTTTCCAGAATAGTCAGGTGCGGGAACAGGTTGAAGTGCTGAAAGCACATGCCAACCTCGGACCGGATCTTGTCGATGTTCTTCAGGTCAGACGACAAAAGCGTGCCATCCACGGTGATAGAGCCTTTCTGATGCTCTTCCAGCGCGTTGATGCAGCGGATCAGTGTGGATTTACCGGACCCCGAAGGGCCACAGATAACAATACGCTCGCCCCGCTGAACGGTCAGATCAATGTCGCGCAGAACGTGGAACGTACCGTACCACTTGTTCATGTTCTTGATCTCGATTGCGACCTCATCGGAAATCTGCATGCCCGAAGGTTGTGTTTCAATAGCTGTATTGGTCATGATCAGACCCTTTCCTTAGCGATGATCGGTCGCGAGCTGACGCTCTAACCACTGCGAATATTGAGAGATTGAGTAGCAGACGACGAAGAAGAGTAAGGCACCGAAGCCATAAACTTCCCAATAGACGCTGATCCATTCGGTCGAGTTTTGGATTGGTCCACGGATCATCCCAACCAGGTCGAACATCGAGATGATCGAAACCAGCGTGGTGTCCTTGAACAGGCCAACCGCAACGTTCACGATCCCTGGGATCGAGATCTTGAGCGCTTGTGGCAGGATGATCAGCTGGGTCGCTTGGTTGTAGTTCAGACCCAGACTATCGGCGGCCTCGTACTGCCCTTTGG
>SPJV01000184.1 GCA_006844765.1 Alphaproteobacteria bacterium
AAGCAAGCCAGCGACTGGGGCATGATCTGGGAAGCGGTTCCGGATGCGGAATTTGAGGCGCATTGGAAAGAACGGGTGGCTTATCTGGCCAGCGGCCCGACCTTGGCTTACGCGAAAATCAAAGAAGCCCTGCGCGGCACCTATGACAATGATCTGGATGCTCAGCTGTCGGTCGAGGCGCGGTTGCAGGGCCAGGCCGGGCAAACCCGCGACTTTAAAGAAGGTGTCTTGGCCTTTAGCGAAAAGCGCGCTCCCGGGTTCGAAGGGCGCTGATCTAGCGCCCTTTGTTGCCTGATAACGCCTTGTTCTAGCTTCTGGATTTGGCGCTAAAGCGCGGCAGCATGGCGGAAAAATCCATTTCTGCCTGTCCTTCGGTTTCTGCAAACTGGGTGTACAAAGCCTCGGCCAATTGGCCCATTGGGGTATCTGCATCTACGCCTGTGGCGGCTTGCTGCGACAGGCGCAGGTCTTTCAACATCAGACCAGCTGCAAACCCAGGTTTATAAGCGTTGTCAGAGGGGCTTTGCGGGCCGATGCCAGGGGCCGGGCAATAGGTATTCATGCTCCACGACGCACCGGAGGAGGTGCTGACCACGTCGAACATGGCCTGCCGGTCCAGACCCAGCTTGTCGGCAAGGGCGAAGGCTTCGCAGGTGGCAATCATGGTGACGCCAAGGATCATGTTGTTACAGATTTTTGCGGCTTGACCATTGCCGCTGGGGCCGCACAGAACAGCTTTTTGCCCCATGATGTCGAACAAAGGGGCGGCAATATCAAAGGCGCTTTGGCTGCCCCCGACCATAAAGGTCAATGTGCCCGCCGCGGCCCCGCTGGTGCCGCCAGATACCGGCGCGTCCAGGGCCAACAGACCCGCTGCATCCGCAAGGGCGGCCACGGCGCGGGCGGCGTCCACATCCACGGTCGAACAATCCAGAAAAACGCTGCCCGGGTCCATCGCCGGTACAATGTCGTCGGCCACGCTTTTCAGGATCGCGCCATTGGGCAGCATGGTGATCACGAGCGCCGCATTCTGTGCGGCATCCCGGGCTGAACTGGCCTGCGCCACCCCGTCCGGGGCTTTGTTTGCAAGGTCAAAGCCATGGACCTCGTGCCCTGCTT
>SPJV01000217.1 GCA_006844765.1 Alphaproteobacteria bacterium
CGCCAATGGCAATATCACCTTTGCGGTGGGTCAGTTTGAAGATTTGGCCGGCGATGCAACGGAAGACCTAACCTTCACCTTTGATGTGACTGATGGCACGTCGGTGGTTCAAAACAGCATCACCATCACCATGGATGGGCAGAATGATCTGCCGACGGTCACCGGTTTCTCCAAGACAGCGGATGAAGATACGACCATCACTTTTGCTGCGAGCGATTTCTCGGCTGGGTTCGCGGATGTGGATACGGGCGATACGCTCCAGAATATCCGTATCGACACACTGCCCAATGCGGCGCATGGCGAACTTCAGGTGAATGGCTCTGCCGTTTCTGCCAATCAGGTGATTGCTGCGGCAGACCTCGGCAACATTACCTTCGTGCCGGCGCAGGACTATAATGGTGCCGCAAGCTTCACTTGGTCAGGCGGAGACGGGACTGGCTTCTCTGCTTCGTCCGTGACCACGGATATCACCGTGAACGCACCGCCGACCGTGACCCTTGATGGCAGTCATGTGCTGAACTTTACGGGTCAGGGCACGAACGGAAATGATAGTTCCTTCTCGGCAGCGATTGCGTCTGACTTCGCCGATATGCCAGCAGAAGGCACGATAGAGTTCTGGGCCAATACGACCGATACCGATTCCTCTATGTTCTCCTATGCCGTGGATGCGGGTGGCGTCCGGCATAATGAATTGTTGTTCGATATGATCGGTGGAGAGGTGGCGGTCTATATGCGCAATGCTGAGGTTGGTCGCACCAGCGGACTTCAGTTGAGTGATGGTGAATGGCATCACTTGGCGCTGACCTATGGTCCGACTGAAACCAAGCTCTATTTGGATGGACAAGAAGTCCTTGATCTCGGCTCTCAGTCAACGATATCGCCGGGGGGTACCATTGTCCTTGGTCAGGACCAAGACGTTGTCGGCGGAAGTTTTCAGACGAATGATACCTTCACGGGTCAGTTGGATGGCCTGCGGATCTGGGATTCGACACGAACCCAAGCAGAGATTGATCAGGCGAAGTCTGAATTCCTGGACGCTGCGTCTAATTCTGACTTGGTTGCTGATTATCGGATGGATACGGCGAGCGGGGATATTGTAAGCAATGTCGCCGGTGTGCCGGACCTCGTGCTCCAAAATGTGACGGCCGTGGACGGTCATCCGACCGGCGATGTCACCGTGAATGAAGGTGTTGCGAGCAGCGTCAATGGTATTACCGTTGGCGATGTTGAAAATGATACGCTGACTGTGACCTTGAATGCGACCAATGGCACGGTTAGCGCGACTTCCGGCACGGGCGGCGCTGGGGTTTCTGGTGCTGGTACCGCTACGCTGGTGCTGACGGGTCCGGCAGCCGATGTGAATGCGGCGCTGGATACGCTGACTTTCACGTCAAGCGGCTCCGCAGATGGATCGATTGGCGTCACTGTTGCGGATGGTGGCACGCAGACGGCCATCGATTCTATGACGATCAATGTCAATGCAGCGCCGAGCATCGAAGGCGTGACAGATTTCGGGTCCGTCCTGCAGTTTGATGGTGAAGATAACGCGGTTGCCATCGGGAACTCGCCAAGCCTCGACTTCAGCGGTTCTGATCCGATGACGGTTGAGATGTGGATCAATCCAGACAATCTGACGGATTTCACGACGCTGATTGATAAGGCCCCACGCGATAACTCGGACGCGCCCGCCTTCCGGATTCATTTGTTGCAGAATGGTGCTATCTCGATCTTTACCCCAGAAGGTGGCGGCGTGGATACCGTGGCTGGCGTGATTACGCCGGGCGAATGGGCGCATGTTGCTTTCAGCTTTGATGGCACCAATGTGTCGATCCTTAAGGACGGGCAGCCTCAAGAACTGACCGTCGGCGGCCAATCTACGACATGGTCCCTTGGCACGGCCAATACAGGTGATGTCACCTTGGGCCAGGATGTCATCGCAGGCCGAACCTTTGAAGGCATGATGGATGATGTCCGCATCTGGTCGGAAGCTCGGACGGCGCAGGAAATCCAAGACAATCTGAACGCACCGCTTTCCAACCCGGCAGGCGAGTCAACGCTGGCGGGCAACTGGACCTTTGATGATATCGATGGCGGCACGGTCAAGGATTTGAGTGCCAATGGCAATGATGGGTATTTGGGGCAGACCGAGGTCTCGCCGGTTGATACCTATGCGATCTTTGATGGCGGTCTGAACACGGCACGGACCGATGGCACCGTTGACCGCTTGAATGTTACGGACACGGGCGAGCTTTCGATTACGAATGAGAGCGTGACACTAGAAGCCTGGATTCGTACCGAAGATACGAGCACGTTGTTCAGCCGCATATTCATAAACATCGCCGGCAGTGGCGGTAATGACTATGGTCTTGCGTTAAGCCCAAGCAATGAGAGCGGTGCGGGCGGAAAGTTCCATTTCCGGTCCGATGACCTTCGGAATCCGGGTCAACTCGATACAGGCGGAGGCCAGGTGCGTGGTGCGACGTCAAACGCCGTCGTCGCGGATGGCGAGTGGCATCACATCGCCGCTGTTTTCGATGACGCCGCGAGCACGATTACCCTCTATGTGGACGGCGCGGTGGACAGTCACTATACGGGTATCACAGGCTCGATCGTCGATACGGCGAGTTCGCTCGAGACCGGAATCCGGATTGGCGCGTTTAATGATGTGCAGGCTTTTGACGGCGATATCGGCGAAATTCGGGTCTGGGATACGGCGAGGACGGATCAACAAATTGCGGATAACTATCACCCCGATCTGACGAATCCGACGGGTGAAGCCAATCTTGCCGGATATTGGGATTTCTCCGATGTTCAGAACGGCCAGATCCAGGATCTGTCCGGCAAGGGGAACCACGCGTCATATGGTTCGACGACCGGTGACGATGCGGGCGAGCCTGAGTTGCGCACGGTCGCCGATCCGATCGAGGGCGCCTACTTTGAGTTCGACGGCTCGAACGACGTCCTTGAAGCGGACAACACGAACATCGATTTCTCCGGTGGTCTTACCTACACGAGCTGGGTGCGGATGGACGACACCTCCGTTCCGTTCGCCACCGGCGGAAACAACGCCCTTCAAACATTTGCAATCGGCCATGACACGGCGGGTGGCTTCGAATTCTTCATTGAGGAATGGGAACAAGGTCGATTGAGACTGGGGCTCAACGGGGCCCAGTTCACGACTTCGTCTCCTGTCTTGACGGAAGACGAATGGATTCATATCGGCGTCACCTATGATCTGGCGAGCCAGCCGACCTTCTATATCAATGGCGTTCCGGTACAGTCCGATTACAACGTCGGCAGTGGTACGCCGGGTATTGAGCAGATCGGAAATATTACTTTCGGGGATATCGCGAATTCGCAGAACCGCTACCATGATGGGGCGCAGGAAGACATGGCGTTCCATAACAGAGCGTTGGATGCCGATGAAATTCTTCAGGTTTTTGAGAATGGGCCACAGGCGGTCAGCGATGATTTGCAACTGCACTTCTCCGCCAATCAGGTGAACGGTCAGGTGATCGAGGACTTGAGTGGCAATGGTCGCGACGGGCACCTCGGGACCTCGATTGGCGTCAGCAGCGATGATGCGACGGTCGTCGATCAGACGCCGCTGGAAATCGGTGTCCTTGGCCGCGCGGTGGAAATCGCTGATAGCGGGACCGCAATCATTACGCAGAGCGGTGTCGATACCGGCGGTGAGTTCATGGTCGAGGCCTGGATCAATTCCACGGATAGCGGGAAGGGTATTGTCTCGCACGATGCGGCGAGCTCGAGTGATCCGTTCTTCGAAATGCAGATTAATTCCTCTGGGGAGCTTCGTGTCTTTATTCGCGGCGACAATGGCGCGCTTAAGGAATATGTCGGCTCGACAATCATCAATGATGGTCAGTATCACCATGTCGGCTTCAGCTTCGATGATAGCGTCGCAGGCGGCGAACTGACGCTCTATGTCGATGGTCAGGCTGAAACCGCGACGAAGGCTCAGGATGGTTCTATCGATAGCTATGGGGTTAGTTCGCAAATCCGGATCGGTGATGACCTTGATGGAACGACCGATGGCCGCTTGAATGGCAAGGTTGATGAAGTGCGGATCTGGAACCAGGCCCGTACCGCTGCTGAGATTGCCTCCACCTTCGCGATTGCAGTAGCCGTGCCGAGTGAAGGCCTCGCCCATTACTGGGACTTCGATCAGCCGAATGGCGGGTCTGCGGCGACGGACCGGGCAGGTGGCAATGATGCGACGCTCGGCACCGGGGTTACCTTCTCCGATGATGGGCTGCCTGTCTTCTCGACCAGTCTGGACACAAGGGAAGGGGTTGCGCTGGAAGGGGTCGTATCTGCGTCCGATCCGAGTGGAGATACGCTTGTCCTGGCCATTGAGACCCAACCGACAAACGGCACGCTTGAGTTCAATGCCAATGAAGGCTCTTACCGATATCAGCCGAATAATGGCTTCAGCGGTAGCGACAGCTTCACGGTGCGTGCAACGGACAGCGGTGGCGCGACCACCACTCAGACGATTGCGATCACGGTGAATGACGCACCAACCCTGCCGGAAGACGCCAATGCGTTGGCCTTTGATGGGGACGGTGATTCATTGAGTATTGCCGATAACGATCTTCTCGATTTCGGGAATGCGGATAGCTTTACCTTTGAGATGTGGATCAATCCGGACAATGTTACGGGCTTCTTCACATTGCTCGACAAGTCAGATCCAAGTTTGGCGGATGCGTTTAACTATCGTCTGCACATTGATGACGGCGCATTGACGTTTGCCTCAGGAGATGCCGTGGGGGGGACGGTTGGCTTGATCGGGACCGCTTCCAATACGGTTCAAGCGGGAGAATGGACGCATGTTGCTGTCACCTATGATGGCGCAACGGCTCGCATCTATACGAATGGAACCGAGCAAGCGAGTGGCGGTATCACGATAACCAACGAAAATACCGGCCCGCTTCGGATTGGTGTCGATAACTTCGCCGGGCGTGCCTATGACGGTGAGGTCGCCGATGTTCGGATTTGGGATCAGGCGCAATCGCAATCGGATATTGCTGCGAACATGGACCAGACCCTGTCAGGTGACGAGTCGGGCCTTGTCGCAAACTGGCAGTTCGACGAAGCCGGTGGGGCAACAGCCTTCGACAAGTCCTCTAACAATCTGGATGGCACGCTGGTCGCGGATGCGACACGGGATAGTCTTGTCGATGTCCAGATCACCAATAATGATGTCTATAAGGGCCTGTTGCTGGGCAATGATGCCAATGGCGATGATGTCTCATATTCCATCACAAGCGGGCCGACACATGGCAATGTCACGCTAAATGGCAATAATTTCGAATATGATCACGATGGAAGCGGAGAAAACGACAGTTTCACGGTGGAGATTTCTGACGGAACCGATACAGTAACGGAGACGATTGACTTCACTGTGGTGTAGGGGCGCCTGTGGTTCAAAAATTATGGTCGATGGTCTTCGGTTCATGGCCGATGACCAAACGAAATATGTTCCTGGTGATTCTGCTGATCATCGGGTTGGTAAGTATTCTTGCGTCCGTCTTGGCTCGTGTTGCGGTTCTGGATCTGGATACAAAGAACGCCTACAGGGTTGCGCTGGTCGCGCCGTTGAGCGGACCAAATGCTAATACCGGACGCGCCATGCGGGCAGGTGCACAATTGGCGGTCGACCGCATCAACGCTGATGGCGGTATTGGCGGTCGCGCGATTGCGGTTGAATTCCACGATGATGAAGGCACGGCGGCGAAAGCCCGCGGCACGGCGGAAGCGCTTGTCGCAAATGATCAGCTGAGCGCAATCATCGGCCATTACGGCTCAGTGGAAATTGCGGCGGGGCTGAAAGCCTATTCGGAAGGCAAGACCCCGGTTATCCTGCCATCCCCTGCCGCGGGTCCGGAGGCGGCAAAGGCACCTTGGGTCTTCGCAACCGTCTTTGATGATCTCGAGCAGACGAAGTTCCTCGCGAACTATCTGCGGAACGTGGTCGGTCAAAAGACCGTCTCTGTCATTCACGCCTCCACGGATCGGGGCACGAAGCTGGCGCAAGCCTTTGATGAGACCTATCGGCGTTTCGGAACCAAGGTGCTGAATAGCTGGCAGTACAACCCCAACAATCTTGATGCACTTCTGACCCGGGCCGAAACCATTGGGCAGGAATTCCGCGATCAGAAAATCACCGGGCATATTTTTATCCAGGGGACACCGGCGCAGGCCGCGCGTGTTCTCGTCGGATTGCGGAACAAGGGGGTTCGGAACGGCGTTGTTGGTTTGGCCGACATGGCAACCGACGCTTTCGTGCGTGAAGTTCAGTCCTTGTTGCCGAAAGGCGATTCGGCGGCCTTGATGACCAATGGCATGATGGTCACCACTCCGTTGCTTTTCGACACGGCAACGGAAGTTGCGCAGAATTTCCGCGCGGCCTTTATCGACGCTTATGGCACGGTACCGGATTGGGCGGCGGCCTATAGTTTCGATGCCGTGACGATGATCGCCGATGGTATCCGTGACGGCTTGGTCGGGACCACTGAGGAAGAGCAGGAAGAGGTCGAGGTAACCACTGATGTCGGCGAAATCCGCGCCAGCGTTCGGCGAGGATTTGCGCGCTATGATGCGCCACAACGCTCTAAGCGTACCGTTGGCGGGCAGCGCTATTTCGGGCCGGATGGAGAGAACCGAACCTCGGTTCAAATTGGCCTCTTTAACGGATCGAGCCAAGTTTCGGCTTTGACCCAGTTGCAACCAATCTTGGAGCAAGGCGTCACCGGCTATCTGGATCTGCTCAAGGCCGGCAAGGTGCTCTATGTGAATGACCGGTTCATGTATAAGACGAATGTCGTCTATACCGGCGTCCAGATTCTGAATGCTGAAGAAGTGTTTGTTGAGACCGGTGAAGAAGTCAGAGCGCTGAAAGACCGGTTGGAACTCGATTTCCTGATTTGGTTCCGGTACCGCGGTGACTTCCAGCCGGAAGATGTGGTCTTTGTGAACGCGGCAGAGCCAATCCGTCTGGAAGAGCCGGATAAGAGCGGTATCGATGGTGATATGCTCTATCGGTCCTATCGGGTGAATGGGCAATTCAAGCTCGAGTTTTCTGATGTTGCGCATCCCTATGGCACATTGCTGGCCGGTCTGGGTTTCCATCACCGACTGCTGAGCCGAAACAACCTGATGTATGTGACCGACGTCCTGGGCATGGGACTGGTCAACAGCGATGCCGGGAACTTGGTTAACTATAACGCCCTGGCGCGGGTTGGTGTGTCGAACGACGAAGCCGATCCGATTGAGGATGTTGAGGAAGAAGACAGCGGGTTCCTCGGCCTTGGGTTTGAGATGCCGACAATTGATCTGGCCGCTCTTCTGGGGCAACCGCGATCCGGGGATGTGTTGCTTAGTGATCTGACCCGAAACCGTGTCTTCGCGCCGATGGAAGGCTGGCGACCGGAACGGGCCTGGGTCTCTCAAGAGGTCTATGCCGGTGCGTCAGAAGGTGATCCCACCTTTGTCGGATTCGGCAAGCAAACACCGGATTTCGTGCGGATCGACTTTGGGATTATCCTGGGGAATGAAGGGATTGACCTGGGCGCCGTGATCCCCGCGAATTGGCTGGTCTATATCAGTATTTTCGCCATCGTGGTGATCCTCGTTGCCGGGATTATGGATCGGAAAGAACGGGGGCAGTTCTGGCGTGTCCAGACGCTGTTCATGCGTGTCGTTGCCTGGCCGATGTTGATGCTTGCCGGCGGGGCGGTCCTGCTCGATTTCTCCGTGTCGAACTGGCCGGATAGTCTGACAGATATTATCGTCATTGTTCTGGACAGTCTGTGGTGGGTCATCCCGGCACGTCTGGCGGCAATCGGGCTTGAGCGTTTCATCTGGGTGCCGCTGGAAATGCGCTCCCAGCGACGTATTCCAAATGTCGTGCGATTGTTTGCAGCGGGTGCGATCTACCTCTTTGCAGTGTTTGGCGTTTTGGCCTTCGTGCTGGAGCAGACACTCACCGGCATTCTCGCAACATCCGGTTTGTTGGCGATGATCATCGGCCTGGCGGTCCAGGCGAATATCGCGAATATTTTCTCCGGTATTGTCTTGAACATCGAACGGCCATTCCGGGTTGGCGATTGGGTCCAGATTGATGAGACCATCGGCAATGTCATGGATATTACCTGGCGGACGATGCGGCTTCGGACACGGGATGGTTTCCACGTCTCTATCCCGAACGGACAGGTATCAGAGGCGCTGATCCAGAACTTCAGTACCGGCAATATGGTACGCTTCAGTGCTGAGTTCTTTATCGCCGCCAAGCATGCCCCCGATGATGTGGGCGAATCGATCGACCGCGCGGAAGAGCGGATTCGTCGGTCGCTCTCATTTGTTGGGCTGGATGAAGGGCTGGACCGGTACTCCTATCGATATGATGGCCTGAAAGTCTTTGAACGCGGTGTGTTCCACCGCTTCCGGGTCGATTTCTGGATTGATGAGTACAATGATTACGAAATTGTCCGTCAGTTCGTCTATGGCGAGGTCTGGCTGCAGTTCCAGATTGATGAGATCGATACGGATCTGAAGATTGCGCCGCCGAAGTCCCAGCCTTCCGACCGTGAGGATGATGATTTCGAAGACCTTGACGGGGAAGTGGCGGAAGAACGGGCTGAGCTTATCGCCGCTGGTCTGGAGGACCCCCGAGTTCTTGCGCGGGTTGCCAAAGAGAAGAAGCGGATCAAAGACGGCCGGCCGATCGAAGACAGTGACATCAGCATCATGGGACGCCGCGCCGCGAAGGACCGTGAATATGGCGGCATTGATGGTGATCTGTTCGCCGGTGGTGGCGATGGGGGCGGCGACTAGGCCCACATAGGGTTAAGGATGGCGGCCCCGCCACGCGCGTTACGCAATAGATTTGGGAGGAGGAAGTCATCATGTCTGGCTTGGTCGAATTCACATGTCCGAATGGCTCAACGGCTAAAGGGTATCTAGCAGAAGCGGACAACGCGAAGGGTGGCGTCATTGTCATCCAGGAATGGTGGGGTCTTAATCCGCAGATCCAAAGCGTCGCGGATCGGTTCGCGGCTGCTGGCTATCATGCCCTGGCCCCCGATCTCTATCAGGGACGGGTGACGCAAGAACCCGATGAAGCAAGCCACATGATGTCCGGCCTCGACTGGGTCGGCGCGACGGAACAGGATGTTCGCGGTGCCGCTCAATACTTGCGTGGAATTGGCGCGGATAAGACCGCCGTCATGGGGTTCTGCATGGGGGGCGCACTGACCGTCATTGCAGGGGTCAAGGTGCCGGAATGCGATGCTGGTATTTGCTTCTACGGAATTCCGCCGAAGGAACAGGCCGACCCGGCAGAGATGAAGGTTCCTTTCCAGGCGCATTTTGCCTCTCAAGATGATTGGTGCTCGCCCGAAGCGGTGATTGGTCTGGAAGGTGATATGCAAGCGGTATCGACGCCGGTTGAAATCCACAAATATGAAGGAACCGAACACGGCTTCTTCAACCAGACACGCGAGGTCTATAACGCGGATGCGACGGCCTTGTCCTGGGAGCGGATGATGGGGTTCTTGTCGACCCATATCGGATAGTGTTTGGGCGAGGCGAGACGGCATTGTGACTCTTCACAAGGAAATACGCAGTCTGGTCTGGTCCTATCTCAGAGATCCATCCGCCGGTTGGGGACTTGGCTCTATTGGGGCCTTGGGTGAGTTTCGCTTCGATCCGGATGAAGCGGTTGAATGTCGCGAAACGGAAAACGGCGGGGAGGTCTGCACCAAGCGGGGCGGGCTGCGTGTCACCCTATCGCCTTCTGTTGCAGTCACACCCTATGAAGTGCCATCGACGCGTCCTGGATTTTGGTCTCATGGAGTGGCTTTTTGCCTGCCGGAAGCGGCTGCTTTCCGTCAACGCCGGGGTGTCCTGACGGAGTTGGGCTATGACCGTGACGCGCTTCGCTCAGCAGACCGGGACAGTATTCTCTTCGACCTTGGATTAGGCATAGGACATATCGAGGTCCTGGTGCGCGTCCGGGATCATACGCTCCTATCGACCTTGGGCGCTGCACGTGGTCGCCCCTTCCTTGATCCCGCGAACCCGGCGCTAGCCGCCGTATTGGCGGCGTCTCCGCATCGTGTGTTCCGGTCCAGCCTTGGTCGGATTGAGGTCTTTGGTCCGATCCCGGGACCGGAGGACAAAACACCAGACAGCGGTCCCCATTCCCATATTCTGCCGGAACTCTTGAAGGCGGGACGCAGCCATTCTGCGAATATTCCGATACCTGAGGGAACAGTGCCCTGTTTGTCCCTGTTCCCTGCCAATCCGGTAGTCGATCCATCCGGGAAGGATCAGACGGCTTTCGATGATAAAAGCCACAAGGCGTTTCAGAAAATCCTGACGCGGTTCGGCGATGCGGGCCGCGTGGCTCTGAAACAAAGGGTCCGTGACGCCATCATTGAGGGGAAACGACCCTATAACCCTGCCGACTTCAACCGGTTCGAGCGCCATGCCGTGCGAGTTTTACTGCGGCAACTCAGTACCGAAGGACTTGCGATCGCGGATAGGTTAGCCCCCTGGGCCAGTCGGTTCGATCCGCGTGGCATTGAAGATCTTCAGAATTCGTAACGACGCCCTATTCTGCGGCGATGCCGGTCGGGATGGGACAAGAAACGCCGGTACCGCCCAACCCACAATAACCGCTTGGGTTCTTCGCGAGATACTGCTGGTGATAGTCTTCAGCATAGTAGAACTCAGGCGCGTCCAGGATCTCGGTTGTGATCTCCCCAACCCTGGCCTTCTTCAAGGCTTGTTGATACCGCTCGCGCGAGGCTAGAGCCGTTGCCATCTGATCTTCGGATGTGACGTAGATGCCGGATCGATACTGTGTTCCGGTATCATTGCCCTGCCGCATGCCCTGGGTCGGGTTGTGGGATTCCCAGAACAGGCCAAGTAAGTCGTCAAAACTGACGCGTGCCGGATCGTAGACAACCAGAACAACCTCATTATGCCCGGTCATGCCGCTGCATACTTCCTTATAGGTCGGATTGGCGCCGAATCCGCCAGCATAGCCGACAGCGGTTGAATAGACCCCATGATGTTCCCAGAACTTACGTTCGGCGCCCCAGAAACAGCCCAGGCCGAAGATGACAGTCTCCATACCCTCGGGGAAAGGGGCTTGGATGCGGGTGCCGAGCACGAAATGATTTACCGGCACCGTGAAGGCCGGCTCCGCGCGACCGGGGAGGGCGTCCTGCTCGTTCGGTAGGCGAAGCTTATGTCGTGGGGTGAAGAACATCGGTTTACTCCCTGACCATTGCGCAATTGCGTTCGCGCCGAATTCTCAACGCGTGTTGTCCTAAGATTGGCGCAAGTTTGGGAAAAGTCCAGTAACGCTATTTCAGAACTGCGCGACTGATCATGGTCAGAACCGCTGATCCAACCGCCAGAACGCCGACCAGAACAAAGGCGTGGGTCAGGTCAATGGCGCCTGCCCAGCCAGCCAAGAAAGCGCCCAGCGCACCGACCCCATCCAGGATGATAAAGGCAGTGCCCAGCGTCGTGCCTTCGCTACGGCCGGAAAGATCAACGGCGGAGGCGAGAACAGCGGATCTGATACCTTCCAAGGCCGCGATGATCATGGTGAGCCCGATGATCGTCGCGATCAGATCGTCCGCGACGACGACAAGGAAAGCGCCGCCTGCTGCAATTGAGCAGCCGACCACCACAACCGGGTACCGACCGACGACATCGGATATCTTGCCAACCATGGGCTGGGATAAGGCGCCGACCAAGATTGTGCCGGAATAGATGAGACTGGTGTCCCAGATATCCAGTCCCTTGGTCTGCCGTAAGAAAAGGGGCGTCATCGCAACCGCACCGGTCATGGCGAGGTTGTAGAGAACCATCGTCACCATCAACATGACGCCGCGCCGGCTGAACCAGTCCTTTGCGATGCCTTTCAAATCCAATGCTGCGCCAGATCGTGCTTCGACCTTTGGGACCATGCGGGCAATGAAGAACAGGAACAGCAGCCCCATCACCAGCGTCGGTGCGACGGAGATTTGTAAGGCAGTGCGCCAATCGAAGAAGGTGAGAGTGTAACCGGCCACCAAGGGGGCCGCGACACCGGAAAGTGTGCCGCCAATTGCGTGGATACCGAGGACCCTGGCTCTCGCATTCGGTGCCGCGCGGGTCAAGATACCCGTCGCCATCGGATGCCAGGCCGCATCACCCATACAGGCGATCGCCATCATAAGCCCAAGGAACCAGAAACCTTCTGACATGCTGGCAAACAAATAGCCCATGACCACCCAGAAGAACGTCACGGCGATCCATCGTCCCCGGTCGGAAACCCGGTCCGCCAAGATCCCGGCCGGCAGATAGGCGATTGCGCCACCCAGACTCTGCATGGTGAGCAACAACCCGACTTGGGGCGCACTCAATCCCAGGTCAGCAGCAATCGCAGGCGCGATCAGATAGACGGCGCCAAAAGGCCAATCGATGCACAGATGGCCGAAGCTCAACCAATGTGGCAGCCTGTCTCGTTTTGGAGTATCAGCAGGTATAGCGGTCATGGCGGCGAACCTAGCACTGCGCCGGCCACTGCCCCAATAAAAAAAATCTAATGCGCGGATAACCTCCTTGCGGCGACAGGTGGCCGTGAAGCGGCTATGGTTCGGCTCAAAGGAAGGGATGCAATGGTTAGCCAGACGAGCATGACAAGAAACGGGGTCGCGGCACTCGCCGGCGGCGTGTTGTTGATGCTCGTCCTGGGGACAGTACACGCGTTCTCTGTCTTCCTTGAGCCGTTGGAGGCAGCCTTCGGGGAACCGCGCGGCGCGGTCAGCTTGTGTTACTCGCTAGCCCTGGTTTGCATTACGATCTCGGTCCTATCCGGCGGCATGATATTTCCCCGGTTGAGCGCGGCACGGCTTGTGATCCTGCTGTCGCTGTTGGGCATCGCAGGCCTGTCCATTGCTGGCTATGCCGGCAGCCTGTCGATGGTCTGGATCGGCTTCGGTCTTGTGTTCGGAATAGCAAACGGTCTCGGGTATGGGTTCTCGCTGCAGTTCTGTGCGCAGGCGAACCCGGGCATCGCCGGAATTGCCATGGGGGTGATTACCGCGGCCTATGGTCTAGGCGCGGCGTTGGGACCGATACCGTTGTCGTTGCTTATCGAGGCTTTCGGTCCCACCGGCGGTTTTTTAGGACTGGCGGTGGCCTTGGCAGTTGTCGGACCGGTTGCGGCCATTCTGTTTGCCTGGTCCGGATGCAATTTTGTCTCTTCGCCCACAGACCAGCCAAATGGATTGCCGGAGGGGAAGTCAGGCCTGATCCGCCTTTGGATTGGCTATGGTGGGGCTGTTGCCGCCGGGTTGATGGCAATCGGCCATGCCAGCGGCATCGCCCGGGCTGCCGGTCTTTCCGATGAGGCTGTATTGGCGGGGCCGATTGTCATCGCCGCAGCAAATACGGTGGGCAGCCTCTGTGGGGGCTACGCCGTGGACCGTATGGCGGCAAGAATGCCCCTGCTTCTTTCCATCCTGGCGACGAGCATAGGCTTGCTGGCCTTAACGGTTGGGGAGGGACTGATCATGATACTGACAGCACTGGGGGTGATCGGCTTTGCCTATGGCGCCATCATCGCTGCTTATCCCGCCGCGATTTCCGCCGCTTTTGGTGCGACAGTGGGCGTCGGGGTCTATGGCAGAGTCTTCACTGCCTGGGGTGCCGCTGGCTTATGCGCGCCCTGGGTCGCTGGCGTCGTTTATGAAGGAACGGGTGGGTATGTCGCCGCGCTGGGCATGGCGGGCCTGTTATGTATCATTGCCATTGGCGCAGTCTGGCGCTTCCCTTCCCGGCAGGCTTGAAGCCCGGACGTAGATCAGATCAGGAGAGCAATTTTGTCCGCTCTTGAAAGCCTATCGACCGATTCACCGGCAGTCGCGCTGGCCAAACAGTATTTTTCGCTGTCGAACAAAAGCGATATGGCGGGCATCCGTGCGATGATGAGGGATAGCACGACCTATAGCTCCGCGAATACCGGGGTTTATCTGGGTGTCGAGGCGATACTGGAGATGCAGACCGCCTTCCACACGCGCTTCGCCACGCTGAACTGGGACGTTCATAGTATTGATGAGGAACGACCCGGCGTCGTCCGCTTCACCTTTACCTTCTCAGCCCGCACACATGAGGGGGAAGAGCTACAGTTTGACGGCGTCGAATACGTGATCATTCATGATGGACATATCCAACATATCGAAGTCCGAAACGCCTGAACCCGCATTTATCTGAATATGTATATGAACATCTGGCTGAAGAACTGGCTGAATAGCCGTTACCAAATGCTCTTTCCGGCGCCGGGAAGGCCGAGCTCTCCCCACATGCGGTCGATCTTGTCGACCACCTCTTGATCCATCGCGATCTTGGTGCCCCATTCCCGCTTGGTTTCTGGCGGCCATTTATTGGTGGCGTCCAGTCCGATCTTGGAGCCAAGGCCACTTTCCGGGCTGGCGAAGTCGAGATAATCGATCGGCGTGTTCTCAATCATGGTGATATCACGGGCTGGATCCATGCGTGTCGACAGGGCCCACATCACATCCTTCCAATCCCGCGCGTTGATATCGTCATCCACGACAATTAGCCATTTCGTATACATGAACTGGCGCAGATAGGACCACGCCCCCATCATCACCCGCTTGGCATGCCCCGGATAGGCCTTCTTCATGGAGATGACCGCGATCCGGTAGGAACAACCTTCCGGCGGCAGCCAGAAATCCACGATCTCTGGGAATTGCTGCTGAAGCAGGGGGATGAAGACTTCATTCAGCGCTTCCCCCAGGATCGAGGGTTCATCCGGCGGGCGGCTGGTGAAGGTCGAAAGATAGATTGGGTTCTTGCGCATGGTGATTGCCGAAACGCGAAAAACCGGGAAGGGCTCTACGGAGTTATAGTAACCGGTGTGATCGCCATAGGGTCCTTCATCCGCATATTCGTCCAGCATGACATGGCCTTCCAAGACGATTTCTGCCTCGGCGGGGACTTTCAGTGGGACAGTCTTACAATCGACCAGCTCAGCCTTCTTTCCGCGCAGCAGGCCGGCAAATTGATACTCGGACAGCGTATCCGGGACCGGCGTGACGGCGGCAAGGATGGTGCCCGGATCGGCACCGATCACGGCTGCTGCAGGCAATGGATCGGGTCGCGAGTTTTTCCAGCGCGCGTGATGCTGTGCGCCGCCTCGATGTTTCAGCCACCGCATGATGGTGCTGTCCCGCCCCGTCACCTGCATGCGGTAGATGCCCAGGTTGAAGGCGTCGGCCTTGTCGCCCTTCGGATTGGGGCCCTGGGTTACGACCAAGGGCCAGGTGATCAGGGGGGCGGGCTCACCTGGCCAGCAGGTTTGTATCGGCAGGCGTGAGAGATCGATATCGTCCCCTTGCAGCACCACTTCCTGACAGGGCGCGCGGGATACGGTCTTCGGCTTCATGGCAAAGACCTGTTTCACAAGCGGCAGCATCTCCAGCGCTTCCTTGATCCCGCCCGGCGGTTCGGGTTGGCGTAGGAAGGCCAGTGTCTCCCCCACCTCCCGCAGCTGGTCGGGCTCCCGGTCCATACCCCAGGCAACACGCTCCACGGATCCGAACAGGTTCACAAGTACCGGCATTTCATGCGGCGTGCCGTCCGGATGAACAGGATTCTCGAACAGAACCGCCGGCCCGCGCTCTGCCAAAAGCCTGGTTTGGATCTCCGTCATCTCAAGATACGGGCTGACCGGGGCGGATACTCTGTAAAGCCGCCCTTCCTGCTCCAACCGTGCGATGAAGTCCCGCATTGATCCGTAAGGCATAGCAAACACCGTCCTTGCTTCGGCCACTGTGCGACGGGCCGTCATCTTTCACCGTCGGCGAATATGCTCTAAACCGGAAGCCGGTCAAGCTATCAGGAGGGTGGCGGAGATGTCAGAGATCTATTGGGTGGTCGGCGGACGCTACACCGACACCAGTTTTTCGGAAATCGAACCCGGTGAGAAAGAAGCCCGCCTGGGTCCTTTCCATGCCTATGATCAGGCCAAGGCGGTCTGGCGTGCGAAGGCGATGGAAACGGTCGACGAGGCCTTCGCGCGGTTTTCCATCGAGCGGGATAGCCATGTCGAACATTGGGTGATCGGTGGCGTCTATTCGGGTACCGACTTTCATGAGATCGCGGATGGCGGTGTCGAAGAACGATATGGCCCGTTCGAGGCCTATGAGGCGGCGCAGGAGAAATGGCGGGAACGTGCCATGGCAACCGTCGATGACGCCTATGCCCGGTTCAGGATTGAAAAGCTATGAACACGACTGACGATGCCGCCCGCCTTGCTTGGGCCCGCGCCTATCCCTATGAGGCGCCGGAGCGGTCCTATATCTATCATGTTGATGGTATTAAGGCCTTTGATCCAGGTTCTATCGCGGGGCGTACGCCTGTACTCGCGATTGGGTCGAACCGGGCGCCGGAGCGCTTGAAACAAAAATTCGGACATGATGCAGCGCATGAAGTGCCGGTCCAAAAAGCACGCCTGTTCAATTTTGATATCGTTTACTCCTCACATATCACCAATTACGGCGCAGCGCCGGCCATGTTGCAGGTGTCACCGGGGACACAGATTGAACTATGGCTCAATTGGCTGACAGATGAGCAGTTGGAGATCATGCACGAGACAGAGATCAGAGCGGCCAATTATGTCTTCGCCGCTCTGAAGAGTGTACGCGTACTGTTGGAGGATGGTCGTCGGATTGGAACGATCCACGCCTATGTTGGGAATAGAGGGCATTTGAGCTGTAACAAGGTGCCGCTCGCCATGAGTGCCGTGCCGGCAATGAACCGACGCTATCCGCAGGCCGATACGGCGGGTGCCCTGGAATTCATGCATAAAAAGTCCAAGGCACTGGAAGGGCTGGATGAATTCATCCTGCGCTGCATCGACGATGGTGAGTATCGCGACCGGATGGTGGAGGTGATTTCCAGCGATGCGATCCCCTTTGGGTTTCCCTACGAAGTCGTAAAGGCTGATGATCTTTAGCGGTTTTCGTCCAACCACCTTTTCAGGATGTCGAGCTGCCGATACAGTCCTGTCATATCCTCAATCGACCAGTCTTCATAAAGCGTCTCTATAAGGGGCGCGAGGCGGGCAATCCCGGCACTATGTTGGGACCGCCCCCGCTCCGTCAGAAAATGGCGTTTGATCCGCCCATCCGATGGGTCGGGTGCGATGCGTAACAACCCGGCTTCAACCATTGCCTTCAAGGTTTTTGTGACACCGGGCTGCTGTTGCTGCATGGCGCGGGCAACCTCTGTCACGGTCTTCCCCTCTTCTGCGCGATGGCTGAAGTGGTTCAGCATGACGAAATGCGGCCAAGGCAAGTCGATATCCGCGATACTTCGGCTCGCCTTCGTTCGGGCCAGCTGCTCGATGATGCCGACCCAGTTGATGATCCGATAGCCCAGGGCTGCTTTATCTGATGGTTCCATGAGCCTGATAGAATCAGGTTCGGATGATGCTGTCGAGAGGTCTGCGCGGGGACGGTGCCGATTGATCCGCATAACCGAGGCGGAACAACATCTGAATCGTTGTGCCTGGCTTGGCCCCGACAGCGGTTCGGAATTGCTGTTGGAGCTCTGACATCTCCGGATACTCTTGCAGCAGTTGGCTGACTGGATGCATCGCGACACCCTGTGCCGTCGCGCGGAGATTGAGGCGGACATAGGCGCGTCCAGCGGCGATTTGCTGCGCGCGGCTATTGCCCTCTGTCGCGATCCACCCGAAGGATGGCGTCGCCCCTGCCCAGCCCAGGGCATAGTCGATCCCGCCTTGATAGGCCATTGTCCCGGGCTGCATTGCTTTTTCCCGCGTCATGATGCCGAAGCGTTTCAACCACCAGAACATCGGACCATGAAGGTCGATGCCGTCAGGGTTTACGGCGATCTCCTCTGCGCCGACCCGGGTCAGGTCGATACTTTCCTTCAACATGCGTGGTGTCTGCATCTCCAGCGCCATGGCATCCCGCGTCAGATTGCGGAGCCGGTCAGGAAGCGGCCCGTCCTTTGCGATGTTCAATGAAATTGTTGTGTCGATATGGGAAGCTCTAAGATCCGCCTCGTGGGACGGGAGGAGCGGCTTGTCTAGATCATAGGGCTCCTTGCAGGATCGACGCGCTGGGATTGCGTTGAATAGAGGGTCGGGAGATATCGTTTTATCTTTCGCGATCTTGATCCGCGCGACAGGTTGTGCCGGCAGGGCTGAAACATCGGCATCCGGCCCCGGCATTCCCTCCGGCAAGAGGGTGATGTCCGCCCGGTAGCCACGTTGCCGCAACGCGATATCAAGAAGCTCGATGAAGGTTCCGAAACCGATGAGGATTTGTCGGCCATAGGGATCGGTTTCCGGCAGGGTGCGAGAGGCATCCCAAAGCAAGGTGATCGCGTCTTTATCTCTCAAATCTGCGATCCAGGGCTGGAGATTATGAGGATTGGGCGCCAGGAGTGCATGGGCCAGAGCCCTTTCGCGCACATCTTGCCGGTCATGCCCCGGCTCGGTCCAAGGGGCGATGGCAGAAGACGGCATGGTGTCGCATTGGGTTAGCCCGACAGCGGAAGCGCCGAGCAAGGCACCGGATCCACCAATCATGCGCAGTAAACGTCGGCGAGAAGTTAGCATTGTTTCCTCCATATACATTCCAAAGAATATTAATGGAGAGCAATAGGTGTTTTTTAAAAATATGTCAAGGAATATTCTAAAGAATAATTATATGTCCTGAAACCGCCAAACACCCGCGTTTCGCAGATCACTGTCTTCCATCAGGCTTGTCGTTGGGGCGTGATAGGACGCGATACGCTGTAATCCGAGCTTTGGAAGATAAAAGCGTCCAGGGTCACCGACCAAGACCTCAGCACCATCTGCCACCAAGGACTTAAGCCACGGGAGTATAAGCCCGGTGATCTCCGCATCATAAAAGACGTCACCGACAAGGACCGTGTCCCAGGCGTTAACGGATCCGACCAAATCCTCCGCCACGATATCCAGGTAAACGCCATTCAAATCCGCATTCAGTTGCATTGCCTCAGCGGCCATCGGGTCGATGTCATTGGCGGTCACGTCGAAAGCCCCTGCCTTAGCCGCGGCAATCGCGACTAAACCGGAGCCTGCACCGAGGTCGAGGACCCGCCGCCCCCGAACGACGGATGGCGTATCCAGGATGTATCGCGCGAGGGCTTGTCCTCCTGCCCAGGCGAAGGCCCAATAGGGCGTGCCCAGACCGGCTGCTTCCAACTCGTCCTCCCCCATGCGGAACAAGGGCAGGTCATCGGCGGCGAGATGAAGCTCGATTTCGGGCACAAGCCGTGGGGCCTCAATCCGGGTACTGTCCTCAATTAATGAGGCGCCTGGCAGCATTTCGTGCAGGTCTTCTTCGCCATCGGCGTCATCCCACATTGCTGGTTCTCCGCTTAGTGATTTTTACTTAGTGAATTGCCGCACCGGCGAGAAGCGCGAGCGTGACGATCAAGCCGGCGTCTCGGTTCGATTTGAAGAAACGTAAGCAGTCCTTGGCATCGTCGAAGTCGATCCGCCACACTTGCCACAGGAAATGCAAACCAGTCAGGCCCAGCCCAACCCAAACCGGCCAACCGAGCCCTGCCAGATGCGCGGCAGTGCCGATTAGGGTTAAGGTCAACGCATAGAAGAACGCGATCCAGCCACGGGACGCCTTCCCGAACTTTAGGGCGGTAGACTTTACCCCGATCAATGCATCATCGTCCTTGTCCTGATGCGCATAGATCGTGTCATAGCCGAGCGTCCAGGAGATTCCCGCCGCATAGAGTATCGCTGGAATGAGGACATCGCCGGCTTGTAGCGCCTCCGGCTTCAACGCCGCCCAGGCAACCCAGATCCCCCAATTGAAGGTCAATCCCAACCATGCCTGCGGAAAATAGGTAATCCGCTTCATAAATGGATAAATCGCGACCAGCAGTAAGGATGCGACTGCGGTCATAACAGCGACAGGCGGGAAGGGCAGCAGCATGCCAAGCCCTACCGCGGCTAGCAGCAAAATGAAGCTGAGTGCCTGACCGACAGAGACTTCTCCCGACGGGATCGGTCGTGACGCGGTTCGTGCCACCAGGCAGTCATAGTGGCGGTCCGTGATATCGTTCCAGGTGCAGCCAGCGCCCCGCATCACAATGGCGCCCACCCCCATACAAATGGCGAGCAACAAGGCATAAAGATAGTCGTCAGAGGTCGGTGCCCCTTCAAGCGCACCCAACGCGATCCCCAGTCCCCACCAACAGGGCAGCAACAACAACCATGTCCCGATTGGCCTATCAAGTCGCGCGAGCCGCGCATAGGGCCGCAACGGTCGAGGCAGCCACCGGTCAACCCAGTTGCCCTTCGCAATGTCACTGGCGGTATCGCCTGTCTGTTGAGAACGCGTGTCAGTCATGGTGGGTGGTTTATCCGTTTGAGTCCGAAACGGCCAGTGTTTGGTTTAGAACTGTGTCTGGGTCAGAATGAAAGCAGCTGACTTCACCGCGGGGTCCGCAGCTTTTTAAAAAGTCGTCATGCTCTTTTTATTCTGCCGATTGCTGACGACCGGCAAGCGTATAATACAGGCCCTTTAACTCCATGAGCTCGTCATGAGTGCCAGATTCGGCGACTAGGCCGCCGTTCAAGACGACGATCTTGTCAGCAGATCGAATTGTGGAGAGGCGGTGGGCAATCATTAACACGGTTTGACCGGTGAACCTGCCCCGGATGTTCTCCATGATGACGCGTTCGGTTTCTACATCGAGCGCCGAGGTTGCCTCATCCAGGACGAGAATGGCGGATCGTTGAAGGAAGGCGCGGGCAAGGCAGATACGCTGCCGTTGGCCGCCAGAAAGATTGGAGCCTTGCTCTTCCACTTTCGCATCGTAACCGCCGGGCATTTTGGAAATGAAGTCATGCGCCTGTGCCAATTCGGCGGCTTCAATGATTTCCTCCAACGTCGCGTTCGCGCGCGCCATTGCGATATTGTCGCGCACCGACGCTCGCAGCATCAAGCTGGATTGCGGGACCATCGCGATCTGCCGGCGCAGTGACTTGAGGGTCACCTCCTTCTGATCAAACCCATCAACCCTGATGCGTCCGCTGCTGGTTGGGTAGAAGCCATAGAGCAGCTTGATAATGGTTGATTTGCCACAGCCGCTGGTGCCAACAAAGGCGACCTTCTGGCCAGGCTCTATCGTAAGGTTCAGCGCCTGAATGACATTGTTGGGATCGTCCGGTTCATACCGGAAGGTGACATTGTCGAACTCAATCCCGCCACGCAGTCGCGGCAGTTCAATCTTATCCGCCAGCTCTTCTTCCGCTTTGTCTTCGTCGGGGAATTCCGGCTCTTTCTCCAGTACATCGTTCATCCGCTCGACGGCGATTTTGACTTCCTGGATTTCATCCCATTTTCCGATCAACGAATTGATCGGTCCCTGCACCCCGTTGGCAAATGCCTGAAAGGCGACCATATCGCCGATTGTCATCTTTCCCTGCATCACGAACCAGCCGCCCAGGAACAGGATCGCGACATCGCCAAGGCTATCCAACAGGGTCGAGAAGATGTCGGCGCCCTGAGAAAGCTTGGTTTCCTTGAATTCCAGGTTTGCGACGGCGGCAAAGTTATCTTCGTATTTCCAGCGCGCCTGATGTTGCGCCCCCATGGTTTTCAGGGTTCCAGCGCCTTGCAGGCTCTCGATCAGATGGCTTTCCTGTTCGGATTCCTTAACGAAGCTTTCGCGCTCTATCTGGCGCAACCGGGGTGAGATGAAACGCACGACAAAGAAGTTGAGGAGAAGGAATGACAAAGACGCAATGGAAAGCCAAACGTCGAAGAAGAACATCAGGATGGTGAAGGCGACCGCCGTCATCAGGTTGATGAACGTATCCAACCCGTCTTCGGTGATAAATTCGGTCACTTCCTCATGTTGTTCCAGACGGTTCGTGATGTCTCCAACCTTACGCGCTTCGAAGTAAGACAATGGCAGACGCAACAGTCTGGAATAGACATGGGTGATCATATTGAAGTTACATCGCAGCGATAGGCGCAACGCCATGACGTCGCTGATGTAATCCATAATCATCGATAGGATTGTAACGGCGGACATCACGTAAATCGCCGCCAATAGCCACTGCTGATCACCCTTCAGGATGATGTCATCGATCACGAATTTCCCGAATAGGGGGGAGACGATCGCCAAGACCTGCATGAACACTGCCAGCAGAAACAGGTCCAGGATCGTGGATTTGTAAGGTGTATAGAAGGAAAAGAACTTGCTGATCGAAGGTTTCGATTCCGGGAAGTCGTTAAACTTCGTCGTTGGCTCCAGGAAGATCGTATAGCGGGACCAATTCTTCTCAAACTCCGGGATAGGATGCTTCACCATCCCCTCCGCAGGGTCTGCGCAGACCACATGCGTGTTGGTGACCGAATAGACGACGATCCAGTGATAGCCCTTCCAGTTGGCGATGGCCGGCAGCTTCCCTTCCGCCTGTTTCTCGCGCAATTGGTCCATGGAGCTGATAAAGGCTTCGTTCTTGAAACCAATCTCGCTCAATGCCCGCATGACATTCGTCATGGAGGCGCCTTCCTGCTTAACCCGGGCAATCTCGCGGGTCGTGTTGATGCTGACCTCTTTGCCGTAGTATTTGCAGATCGTGGACAGACATGCGGCGGAGCAATCCATCTGGCTGTGTTGACGCACCGCTGGAAGCCGCGCGCGCTTCGCGAGCCAGCCGCGCTTGATGGAGACCGTCTCCACCTCGGCCTTGCGGCGGCGGGAATCCTGCTTGTCCTCTTTGTTCCCATCATCAGAGGAAGGGGCGGTCTCTGATTTTTGGGCGTCTTTTTGCGCGTCTTTTTGCGCTTTGGCGAGTTTCCTGCTCCCCCGTTTGTGACGCTCGGACATCACGCCCTGGATTTGTTCCATCAGCGCTTTGTGCTCTTCAACGACCGAGCGGAAGGCATCGCCGGGAACGCGGTAGATGATCGAGTCTTCATCCGCTATTACGTTTGCGCCGCGTGCGTCGCCGGTCAGAACAGCGATTTCGCCCAGAATGGACCCGGCCCCAGATGTGTCGATCCGCACGGAAGGCGCTTCGTCACGCGTGATAACAAACAGCCCCTTCTTGACGAAGAACAAGCTGTCATCCGTGTCACCTTGCTTGATCGCAAACGCGCCCGCCTTAACGTCTTCCTCAGCCACATGACGCGCGAGTGTTGCAAGCCCTTCGCGAGGAATACCTTCCAGGCTTTTGCAGTGCCCAAGAAAGTCCAACACATCACGCAGCTTGCGGGCTTCTTCGATCTGCGCTTTGACATCCGGGTTGGAGTCCAGAAAATCGAGGACGTCTTTTTTACCAAGATGTTGGAGGAGTGCCGGTTCCGAACCCGCCTGCAGGCGGTAGTCGATCATCTCTTCCGGATCGAGGATATCGCAATCCTCTAAAGCGCCTTCACGCAGGGAATCGATAACGACCCTCTGGCCTTCCTCTCCACCGGTGACGAGGTCCAAGGTCCCTGATACGACGAAATAGAATCCGTCGTCGGGCTCGCCTATATCATTGAGAACTTCGGACGGGTCAGCGCTGACGGCTTTAGCGAGGCGCGCAATTGCCGCGCAATCCTCAGCCTTCAGCGTCCGGAAATCCGGATGCTCCTGAAGCCGTTCTGCCAGTCCCGCTGCCATCTAGGTTTTTAACCCCACTGCTTGAAAATCAATTGGATAATGCGTTTGCGCTTGGTCAGAAGGTCGATATTCACAGTCAAACCAGGTTCCAATGGCTCCTTGATCCCATCTTTTTCGATAAAGGCTTTCTTAAGCTGCAGGCGGACACCGAAGACCGGTTGATCGGCCAAGGGGAAGACGCGTACGACTTCCGCTGTGACCGTGCCATATTGCCGGAAAGGATAGGCGTCGACTTTGACCCGTGCGCCGATCCCGACTTTGATGTCTGCGATATCTTTGTTGGGAACAGTCGCATACACGATTGGGCGTACGTTTTTCGGTACTATTACCGCGACTTTGGAGCCCGCGCCCACGGACTGACCAGCGGTATTGAAGTTCAACGCGGTGACAGAGCCTGAAACGGGTGATCTGATTGAAAGCTTCTGGATCGAGTCCTTTTGGATTCGGATTTTGCCTTGCAATTCTTTGATCTGGGCATCTGTAAGCTGGAGTGCGCGTTGGAAGGTCGCGATAGAGGATGACAGGTCAGCGACGGAACGATCGTAGCTGAGTTGTGCATTTGCTACTTGGGCTTTCAGATCGGTTTCTTGCTTTGAAATGCTGGCCTCTAGATTCCCGATCTCTACTTCGGCTTGGGAAATTTGAAGCTGGAGTTGGCCGATTTGCTGGCGCTTTTCGTTCAGCGAGTTCTGTGCGGTTAAGACTGCTTCCCGCGCTGTGTTAACCTGGGTTTGCGGGACGATCCGTTTTTCGGCCAACTCAACGATCCGCGCCAGTGCTTCTTCTTTTTGCGTTACGCTTTGCTGTTGCGTGCGCACAGCAGAGCGCGCGGTGCCCATATTAGCGCGCAGTCGGTTGATGGTACTTTGTTGAAGCTCGATCTGGTTCCGAGTGACGCGACCTTGGCGCTCCATCTCCTCATCCAGGTTCTGGTGTGCCTGGTCCAGTGACAAGATGGCAGACCGCAAACCCGTAATATGCACCAGGGCGGCGCCCGCATCCTTGAAGCTGTCCAGTGGCTCCGTCGCCGCCAAGGACGGTTGGGCGACGATCCGATTGATCGCTAGGATCGCGGCTTGGGCTTTCTCGCGATTGTCGAATTGAATATCCAGGGCGCTATTCGCGCTTTCCAGTCCGACGTCAGCACCCGATTGGCGAAGTTCCAGGATGATCTGTCCGGCTTCCACCTCATCTCCGGGGGAAACTAGAACGTCTGTCACAACACCTTGGGATTCAGCCTCGACGACGACATTTTGACCTTCAGGGATGATCTGACCTTGTACCGGCACGATGACGAAGACCTTGCCAACATAGGTCAAGACAAGGGAAACAATGAGAACGGCGATAAAGAGATATATGGCGCCGCGCATGTATATGGGTGGCACGGCTTCAATGACGTCAGATCGGCGGTCCTGAGTTTGGGTCTCTTGTGCGTGACGGTCCAGCGTTCGGAACTGGTCGGTGTCCGCAATTGGTTCAGCTTGGTCTTCGCTCGACATCTCGCCTATCCCTCTTCCGCGCGGGTTACCAAATAATGGTACAGCCCCTTGCGCTCCAACAGTTCATCGTGGGTTCCCTTTTCCGCAATTTCTCCATTCTCTAACACAACAATCAGATCAGAGTTCTGAATGGTGCTGAGCCGGTGCGCGATTGCGAGCGTGGTTCGGGACGCCATAACTTTGTCTAAGTTTTTCTGAATGGTTTTCTCAGATTCATTGTCCAACGCAGCAGTCGCCTCATCCAGGATCAGGATTTTCGGATCCGCTGCCAGTGCACGGGCGATGATCAACCGTTGCTGCTGCCCACCTGACATCGCCCTGCCGCCTTCGCCAACCCGCGTGTCATAGCGCATCGGAAAGTTGGACACGAAATCATGGGCGCCCGCCAATGTCGCAGCGGACACAATCGCTTCATAGGACGCGGTCGGGTTGGCGGCCGCGATGTTCTCTTTGACCGTGCCGGAAAAGATGAAGGGGAATTGTTCCACCACGCCGATCTGTTGGCGCAGAGAGATTAAATCAACCGATGTGACATCAACGTTATCGACTAAAACCCGTCCCTCGGTTGGCTCCAACACACGGTTGACCAGATTCAACATCGTGCTTTTTCCGCATCCGCTGCGGCCGACGAAGGCGACTTTCTGCCCTGGTTGAATTTCAAGGCTGACGTTATTCAGAACATTCTGCCCCCCGTCCGGATCATAAGAGAAGCTAACGTTTTCAAACCGAATGCCGCCGCGCAGTTCAGGGCAAGGCATGGCGTTGTCGTTGTTCTCTCTGGGCTCCGCCAGAATGTCATTCACCCGTTCAAGGGCGACTTTCACTTCCAGATATTCGTCATAGAATCCGGCCAGTTCTTCGATTGGGTCCGTGACTTGGCCGGCAATTGCGGAAAACGCGATCAACGCCCCTGCGCTCATCGATCCGTCGAGGACGAAATAGGCTCCAACGGCCAGAACCAGCATATTGCTGATCGCTTCCAGAAATTCTGTTCCAAATTCCAAGCGCTGATCGAACCGCTCTTTCTCGTATGCGAGGTTCATCTCTTGTGCGAAGAAGCCGCGCCCGCGTTCAATGAACTCATCTTCCTGGGCCAACGCCTTGATGGTGCCGATCCCCTTCACAACTTCGATCACGTGGCTTTCCCGCGCCGCGCCCAGGTCGAACTCCCGTTTCTCGAAGTCCCGCATCTTCTTTGCATTGAGCAGCGTGATCGCGCAGATCAGGAAGCAGAAGAAAATCACAATTCCGGCCAACACGGGCTGCATCAGGACCAGCACCGGCAGATACATCAGAACGCCTATTGCGTTGGTGACGACAGACAGCGCGCCGTTCGACGTTGTCTCCAGGATCGTATTGTTTTCTTCAAACCGCGCTGTCAGGGCGCCCGTATCCCACTTCTTTAATTTCGAGATCGGCAAGGCCAGGATGTGATCGAAGAAGCGGGTGAACAGCGTGCTGGTCAATCGCCGCATCAGATGCATCTGCAGTATTTCCTGGATCGACTCGGCAACGGTCACCAACATCGTCCCGACCAGCAGGCCGATCAAAAGTAGGACCAGCATGTCGACATCGCCGACGATCAGGACATTATCGATCAGGATTTGTGTGAAGAACGGCGGTATCAGTCCTGCAGCTTGCAGCAGGAAGATGATCGCCATGATGCGGAAAATCAGCGGCCAATGAGGCCGTAGCAGAGGGTAAAATTGTTTGAGCAGCCCGGCTGCGTTATCGCCAACGGCGCCGAAGTCAGGCGCGATGGACAAGATCAGCGCTTCGCCGTCCCACCGTTGTACGAAGTCTTCGCGCGACATGGCAGCAAGGCCGCGTGTCGGATCGGCGACGACAATCTGTTTCTTTGAGATCGATAAAATGGTGCAGAGCCCGGATTCCGGATCGTTATAAACGGCGGGGACGGCCAAAGCGTCCAGCGTACCGTCATCCAGTTTGACGAGGCGACTCATAAGACCAGAGGATTCCGCCTTACGCCCGATGGCGTGCAGATCGTCCGCTCTGTCATGGGTCAACGCTTGCTCCGCCAGGCGGTCGGTGTCGACCTCTTTACGGTAGTAGCGCGCCGCCATATCCAAGCACGCGATCCCCGCCAAAGCGGGGCGATCCGCGACGGTCAAAGGATAGGTTCTTGGGATCAGGCCGGGAGACTTCACATTTCCGCGCTGCAACAGCGGCCCATGGTCCGCGCCTTCCTCTGCGCCTTCCTCGTCATCTGCGCCGGTTAAGATGGCTTCGCGTTGTAGAAGTTGGTTGCGTGCGTAGTCAGCAACCGCTTCCGTTACCGCCTCGCTGCCGCCCGCGACGTCTTCGAAAGCCTCAATCGACAGGCGCATCAAGACCGTGCCGTCTTCCGCCGCCACTGCGGTTTCCATACGGTCTTCGTCGTTCAGGAGCGCCATCTCCCCAACCACGCCGCCCTGGCGGCGGAATCCCAGAAGCCGCCCGCCTGCGCTGGGTTTCGTCAGTTTTACGCGACCTTGACGCACCAGATATAGGGCGTCCGGCGTTCCGCCTTCCTCATAGATGGGATCGCCGTCGGACAGCTCCAGCTTCTCAACGCGATTAACAAGCTCTTCGGTTTGTTCGGGCGACAGTCCCGTCAGTAACTGCTGGGTTTTCAGGAAGCCGTATTCTTCCTGGCGCTTTTGCGTTTCCTGGATCTTCGCGCCAATGGAAGGATCGGCATCGATCAGACGCGTGAAATCTTCCTTGGCGAGCTTAAGGAGGACAGTTTTCCCGGCTGAACGCACGGTGGCGGATACCGGTTGATCGAAAAACAGAGAGCGTTCGCCGAACCCACTGCCGTCTCTCAGGACGGCCAGCGTGATCGCTTTGCCTTCGCCTGTATCATCAACGACGCGAACCTTACCCTTATGGACAATGAAATATCCTTCGCCCGGGGCATCGCGCTGCAGAATGACTTCGCCAAGCTTGAAATTGACGATTTGGATATTGTCCGCGATTGACGAGATCGCACCTTCGGGAAGCCCGGCGAATAGCGCGGTCCCGCGAAGAATTTGGGGGATGTCGAATGCGGCCATGACAGCTGAAAGCAATTGGACCGGCGGTAAAGCCGGTGGAAAACGCGCCGCTTATCTGATCAAAGCGATCAGCAAGCGGCGCTCCCAATCACTCGTCGTCGTCTTCCGGCGGTTCGCTTGTGATACCAAGCGGAATATTTTTGACGGTACCACTTCCGGCAAGGCCGTCGATCAGGTCCTCAAACAAGGAATCCCGGATGACTTCCTTCACATCCTCAAACTCAGGAATGACGACTTTGCGCACCATATAGACGGTGTAGTCATCATCTTCTTTGATCGGTCCAACGACATCGTCGGCTGCCGCACCGAAGATCGCCGCCTCGGCTTCCGCGCGAACGTCGTCACGGGTGACTTCGCCGCCATATCCGCCCTTCAGATAGGTGTCTTCATCAATCGAATGCTCAAGGGCAAGGTTCATGAAGCTGTCGTCTTCGTCTTCCAGGGTAGAGACAATTTCATCGGCCAAATCTTCGTCATCGACGGTGATGTTATAAATTTCCGCAACGTCGTAGCTATTTTTATTCTCGACGAAATGCTCTTTTACTTCATCGTCGGTGATGGAGGCGCGAATTTTGTTGCGCAACGCAGCGATTTCGGCGACTTGTGCCATGGCAGCAGCGTCGATGCCATTTTCCGCCAACCATGCTTTTGTTTGCTCAGCGCTTTCAAGCTCTTGAGCGTAGCGCATTTCGTTGAAGACGGTTTGAATTTCTTCAGCGCTGGCAGAGATTTTCTTTTCCGCGCAATATTGAATGACCGCAGCGTCGGTAGCCGTTTCTTGGATGAATTGATCATCGCCCATGGCGACACGCCATTGAAGCGCCGTTTTTAAATCTACAGGCGCGCCGTTTACTTCTAGAAAGTCAGTCATTGTGTCCCCTCGTTCGTTTATTTCCCGCGTTGAAATTTTTAAGCTCGACGACATTTACGTATCGCAAGACCCCCACGTATCTCGCCGTTACTTTGGTCAATTGGTTCTAAGAAAACAAATGATAAAAACGTTAATTCAGTATGTTAGTTCACATTGGGTGATTGGCGACTGTACCTGTAATACATGAAGTGACTGGGGTTCACATCGGGACAGGACCCCGAATATGAAATGGCCCGGTGAAAACACCGGGCCATCCCAAAATAAACCTGACGTCGCGATTTTAGACGCGGCGTGCTTTGGACCGCAGGCTTGCAGCCGTCCGGCTGTGGAACGCGGCGCGTTTCAGCAACGACCGACGCAGTGCCGGGTTGCCACGACGACGCGGGCTCGGACGGCGGCGGATGCTGCGGGTTGGGCGACGGCGTGAGCCACCGCGACGACGGCGGGCAGCCAGTGCCCGCATCCGACGGGCGCGGCGGATAGCGCGAATACGGCGGATGCGCTGGGCGCGGCTAAAGCCGCCCATGACGTCGGCGCCAGCTTCTTCGCCAATCGCTTGCGCGCGGGACGGAAGATCTTCGATTTCAAGGGTGATATCGCTGAATTCAAGCATGATGTAGTCTCCTAATCTATTCGTTTGGTGTCCGTTACGATGGACTGTTTTTATTTATCGTTATTGGCCTTTGCGGCGTTCGGATTTGAAGAATTGAGTTCTTGTCTGCTCAACCCCTCGACACACAATCAAGTGTCATGACCATACAGGACTATCAGGAAATGTTAAGTGATTGGCTTCACATAATCGAAGAGAAAGAAAATAGTGTCACAAAATCAGTCGATTTCGGTGGAGAAAAAGTTCCACTCGTTTCTCTTTAGATCCTCTTCCACGTCATAAATGACCACGGGAAGATCAATATCGTCGGCGCGCAGGCGGCCAACGCGTTCCAACAACGTGAAGCGCGCGACAAGTTCATCCCGCTTGGCGGTGGCCAGGTTTACCTGTGCGTCCAGATATTCCTGTTCAGCGTTCAACAGCTCAATGACAGTACGTCGTCCGACCTCAAGTTCGGCGGCAATGCCGTCCAAGGCGATCTTCGCCGCCTCCACCTGCACGGTGAATGCTTTCACCCGTTCCACCGCGCTAACCACGTCCTCCCAGGCTTGTTGGGCGTTGTCCCGCGCCGTCCGCCGCGCCTGATCAAGCTCCAGCAGTCGCTGTTTCTTGGTTTTGCGCGCGGCACGAACGTTTGAGAATTCAATGCCGGTCTGGAAAATAGGCACGGTTAAGGTCAATGAAACCGTTGATGTGGCCGATTCCGTGCTTTGAGCACTCCTGTTGTTGGTTTGCGTTTTGGAAACGCTACCAGCAAGCGCGAGGTTGGGCAGGCGGGCCGCTTGATTGGTCTCGATATCCGTTTCCGCCGTCTCAAGGTTCTCCATAGCGGTTAGGACTGTGGGGTGTTGGTCGCCAGCCAAAATGACTGTCGTTTCCTCATTCTCTGGAAGAGTATACGTGAATTCTGGTGTTGTTAGGGATTCGGGCGGGAAACCGACCACTTGGAGAAAAGCCGAAATCGCACGATCGTAGACACCGAGCGCCGCCGAAAAATCTGCCCGAGCGCGTGCCAATCTGGACCGCGCCTGCGCCAAATCCGCTTCCGTCCGCAGCCGCAAGTCATATTGGACTCGGGTCGATTCCAGTTGTTTCTCCAGGACAGAGACATTGTTGCGCCGCAGATCCACAATATTCTTGTCGCGCAGGACATTCAGATAAGCGGTTACCGCGCCCAAAAGGACAGTTTGTTCGCTTTGCCACAAGGTGTAGCGGCCGGCAAATACAGCGCTGTCAGCAGCTTTGAGGCGGGCCAAATTTTCAAAACTGAACAAGGTCTGCGATAGCGACAGTGTTTCCGTGCGTGTGTCCGACAGGGTAGAGCCGTTGCCGTCATCCTCTGTCACTGTATTGGTGCGGCTGTATGATTCTGAAAGGGATAGGGACGGCAGCCAACCCGCGCGCGCTTGCGGCACTTGTTCGTTCGTCACTTCCAATGTTGCGCGCGCCGCCAACAGCGTGGGGTTGCTATTATAGACGTGAGTCAGAACGTCTGTAAGCGATTGCGCCGTGCTGGGCAGACTGAAAAAGACGGTGCCGGTCATAAAGACGGTAGCGAGAAGCGTCCGTGACACCTCATTCCGTCTCATTTTACCGGCCAAAATCATGGTCTATCCCTTAACCCAGATACTTCTAACCCAGAAACCCTTAGATCGCGTATGCCTAAGGTGCCTGGAACTCAGTCAGTCGCATGGTTAGCGCTTGACTACAACTTTGAGCCATCGTGAATATCGTCTCACAGATTCCTAAAGGCAGCGCAAACCATCTTCGGCTGCTGAATTGTGAGGCGCAAGTGATTGAAACACCTTTTTTGGATATAAATGGGGAAGCGATTTCGCTTGAGCTCGCCCTTGGCGTCGCCCTGATGGATGATGGGTATGATATCCGCGAGCAGTTGGCGTCTAAATATGCGTTGCGGTCATGGGCGCTTGATCAAAATGTCGCTCCGACAAACGAGGACTTTCAAGCCGAATTGAATGCATTTCGGCAAGAGATGGATCTTGGACGGCGTACGGACTTTGAAAAATGGATGTCATCGAACAGTGTTTCTGAGGCGACGATCCGACTCGTTTGTGAGTTCAGGGCTCTGACCAATGCGCTCTTGGCGTCTGTCCCAGGTGCCGAGATCGCCGCCGCCTATCAAGAAATTGAACATAGTCTTTCCGAAGTGTCGCTTTACCTGTTGTCGCTCGAAACTCAAACCGAGGCGCAATCACTGGCAGAGGCATTGCGCGCCAAGAAGAT
This sequence comes from Alphaproteobacteria bacterium, assembly GCA_006844765.1. Taxonomy (GTDB): domain Bacteria; phylum Pseudomonadota; class Alphaproteobacteria; order UBA8366; family Aestuariispiraceae; genus SPJV01. The sequence goes on from SPJV01000217.1 coordinate 32,035, forward strand.
CGGGTTTTTAGAGGCGGTCGATCAGTATTGTGATGCAGAAACAAAAGCGACAGGAGACTTCGCAAGTACATTCGCGTTGGCCGATCTCCCCAAACAACAACGCGATATCCTGCGCTCCCTTGATGTCGGCGACGTCGCCGGACCAATAGAAGAGGAAGGTCGTTGGCTGCTGATCAAACTCACAGCGATGACAACGCCAAGCTTTGACGATGTCGCAGATGACCTGAGAGCAGATATCGCCGCCGAAGTTCTTGGCCGGTACATCGATACGACCGTGGTCCTACGGGACATAGGTTGAAGGACGGATTTGGATGATTTGGACGGCGGCGGGGGGGGGCGATTGATAGTAGCAAGGAATTGAAAATTTCCGCATCATGGCGGATGAGACGTAACGGTCAGTATATCTTGAAATTTGGTGTTTTTGTATACTGCAAAAGAAGCGTCCTAACTTAACAAAAATGGCCAAGCTTGAGGGACCATGGTTGTGAGAGAAGACTGGACACTATTCAGATCACGGGAGGCGGTCGACCAAAAGGCCGAGGTTGAGCTCATTCCCAAAATTGTGGTGCAGCTGTGGGGCTGCGGGAGGAAATGAAGTGAGGCGGAAATCCTGGGTTGCTCCCATAGCACTTCTTTTGTTGGTCTTCGTTGCCGGATGCCGTTCTTACCACATTGGCCAGACAGCGGCAGCTCAGCCGATCATGTACTTAAAGCCCGATATCTCCGGGACGGCGTTCGTGCACGACGATATGGAGTGCGCCTCGCGGGAGCATTGGTCACCATGGACCAGTCCAAATACGGCAAAGTATGTCTTACGCGCGCTTCTTCTCGGTTACGCAGCAGCTGGAGATCTCCAAAAGGACTATGAGAAAGCAGCCGTTTACGCTGCTCAGACATATGACAATTGCATGTCTAACAAAGGTTATGTGACGGCAAAGCGTCATCCCAGCTTGAATGTTTTATACTCTGGGACCCACTCCAAAACGGCCAAGATTGAAGCTATCGACGCGTATCGCGACAATCCGGAATTTCAGCCGATAACGGCTCTATGGGAAGCTCGCAAGGCGGACAGCGTGCAAGCGTTGGAGGCATTTATCGCTCAGTATCCAGGGTCCATATTTCAAGACTGGGTATCCCACGGTATTCGGAATCCCAACTCGACGAGGGACATGATCTGGCGTTTCAAACAGAGCCAGGCAATTGAAGTCACTAGAATACCGCTCCGGGGCTATTTGAAAGTCTCTGGTTGGCTGGAATTTCCAACGAAATCAGAGGTTCCAGAATTGCGAGATGCTTGCGCTAAAACTCTCGAACGGGCTCGGCTTCGCCTCCGTAATCATAAAGGCCTGATGTCGGGAAAATTGGATGTTGAGGAAGGCGTCAGTTTCGCAGTGTATGGCCAGCAATTTGAGACTGGAGACTTTTTGCTCCTGGGCGAATCCCCGGGTGGTCATGCGATCGCACTCACTGGTACGGTTCGCAACAAGGCCTATCTAAATATATCGACCGGCCCCAAAAACACCTTGGGTAAATGGCCGTGCCGGCAAAGCGTTGCCCTGAAATACGAGGAACCCTCGAAGGACCAAACCTCAGCCTGGAACCTTCCCGGACGTCCAGTGGTAGAAATAGAAGAGGCTTTGAGACGCTTGAACCCGAACTGAAAGGTAATAGCTTCTCTAAAGCAGAAAAACCAAGTTCAACGAGATATGACGGAGCCAGATGGACAAACTTCGAACTCCGAATGCTCTCGCAGTTTGCTTCGCAAACAGCTGCCGCTAGGTACCTGTCGGGAGAATTGACGCTTTCTGGCGAAAGCGTTGTGGCGGAGAGAGAGGCGGCCAAACCGATTTGCTCATGCGCTCTATTATATTGAAATTATTTTATATTATTGATCTAGTGAAATCCGATGTTTCTCAAAATGTTTGCCAGTTTGTTTGCCAGTTTGTTTGCCAGTTTGTTTGCCAGTTTGTTTTCCAAAGATGAGATCGATGTTTTTGCTGCGGCTGAATTGAGAAATTTGGAAGGTCGTTAGCAATTCGCCGAACAAACAGCCAGACACGCCGGTGAGCCTGGCTGACTAGCAATCGGCGATCTATTTTGATAGCCGTTTGGTCCTTCGCATTACCCATTGCCAACGAGAAATTTCCACACTGATATTTTGCGTTGCACAATTTATTCGCAAGTGCAACATAATCCAATGTCTCCAGATAATGTCTCCGTACTGGTTATTGATGAAAACCGGATCCGGGCTTCCATCATTGAAGCAGGTCTTGCGGATTCTGGATATCAGAATGTTACGTTAGTGCATGATATGGACGGGGTCGCTGAGCATATCGAAAGCACACATCCGGACGTAATCGTAATCGATCTGGAGAATCCCAACCGCGATATGTTGGAACAATTGTTTGTGCTGACCCGTTCGGTGCAGCGACCAATTGCCATGTTCGTCGATAACTCAGACCGCGACGTGATGGAAGCCGCCATAGATGCTGGCGTTTCGGCCTATGTTGTGGATGGACTGAAGCAGGACCGGGTCAAACCAATTCTTGATATGGCAATCACCCGTTTCAAGGCCTATTCGCGCATGGCACGCGAACTTGAAGATGCCCGGAATGAATTAGCCGACCGCAAATTGATCGATCAGGCCAAGGGCATTCTGATGCAATCACGAGGAATTGGTGAGGATGAAGCCTATCGGATGCTTCGGACAACGGCCATGAACCAAAACCGGAAAATTTCCGAAATCGCACAGAGCCTGATTACGGCAAGTTCCTTGATAGATGTAACGGGAGAGGCGAAGTGACAGTACGGGATTTATTTCCGGTGCATGCCGGGTTTCTGCCATTGCTCGATTCCGCGTTGCTGGTTGTCGCAGCAAATTGCGGTTTTGCAGAAGCACAGGGAATTGACCTTCGGCTGACTCGGGAAACATCTTGGGCAAATATTCGCGATCGGATGGCCGTTGGACATTTTGAAGTCGCCCATATGTTGGCCCCTATGCCGATTGCCGCCGCGCTAGGCTTCTCACCGATGCCTTTGGATCTGATTGCGCCGATGGCATTGGGGACTGGGGGCAACGCGGTTACAGTATCAAATGACCTGCATCGAGAGATGACGATTGAAGATGCGGGGCCAATGCTTGACCCAATCACATCTGGGATCGCCCTGGCGAGGGTAATTAAGGACCGTAAATCCGACAAAAATCGAAAGCCGGTCTTTGCGGTTGTACATCCCTATTCCGGTCACAATTATGAACTGCGCTACTGGCTGGCAGCCAATGGCATTGTGCCGGATCGAGATGTTGATCTTGTGATTGTTCCCCCGCCCCTAATGGCAGACGCATTGCGCGCAGGACGGATTGACGGCTATTGCGTTGGTGAGCCTTGGAACTCCTTGGCGGTCAATATGGGTGTTGGCCGGATCGTCACCACAAAATCCAGAATCTGGCGCGGTAGCCCGGAAAAGGTCTTGGGTGTTTCCGTGACCTTCGCCAATCACCATCCTGAAATTCTCGACAGACTGTTATGCGCTTTGGTTCTGGCGGCACAATGGTGCGGGAATAAAGACAATCATGATGAACTCGCGAATTTATTGAGCGGACGCGATTATATCGGGATCGACGCACTTCATATGCTGCCAGCCTTGGATGGAACATTGTCTGGCAAAGAAGTTAATTCGGATGAAAACGTTCCGCGGGGAAATGGTGCCTTCTTTGAACCATTGGAACAGGCGGCAACATTCCCATGGAAAAGCCATGCGCTGTGGTTTTACAGCCAAATGGTCCGGTGGGGACAGGTCATTTGGAATCCCGACCATGTGAAGCAGGTTGCCAATGTCTACAGGCCTGACCTCTATCGGGCCGCCCTTTCGACGCTGGACATACCCTTACCATCGGCCGCGTCAAAGGTTGAAGGGGCCCTGAAAGAAATGACTCCAGTGGGCAGTGTAAAGGGACGGTTATTCCTCGGGCCGGATGGCTTTTTTGACGGGCAGGTTTTCGATCCCGATGCCATTGAAGAGTATATTGCACTGCAAAACCGCTCCTGATTTCACCGCCTGTGTCGCCCCTTTTTTGTGCAATGCACAATTTTCATGCAAAAGGCCTTGCAGTTATGGCGCCAGTATCTGCGCCGAAAAAATCCATATGTATTTGAAAATAAATAACAAAAATGGCTATATCGAATTTGGCACGGGGGTTGCTGTTAGATAGGCAAGCCCAAACAGGGCCATGATATTCGCGTCCAATGGCGGGCGCACCAGGCAAAGCCGCCGAACCGAACATGTTTCTCTGCATTCGTGGATGAACAGGTTCCGGTTTGGCGGCTTTTTATTTGGGGTGATTCAGAACAGGGCATCCCTAGACCACCAGGCGGAACTATTCGCCCTGGGAAATGGAGAAGAGCAGATGAAATTTCAGAATATAACACGACGCGGACTGGTTGCTGCCGTCACTGTTGGCATGTTGGGCTTCGGCATGATGTCCAGCTCGCAAGCAGACATTCTCGATGTTGAGAAAGACGAGCTGAAGTTTGGATTTATCAAACTGACGGACATGGCCCCTTTAGCGATCGCCTATGAGAATGGATACTTTGAAGATGAAGGGCTTTTCGTCACGCTTGAGCCTCAAGCCAACTGGAAGGTCCTGCTGGATGGCGTGATTACGGGGGAGCTAGACGGCGCGCATATGTTGGCCGGTCAGCCCTTGGCCGCAACGATCGGTTTTGGAACAAAAGCCCATATCGTGACGCCATTTTCCATGGATCTGAATGGCAACGGCATTACTGTATCAAACGAAATCTGGGAGATGATGAAACCCCATATTCCCGTTGAAAATGGCAAGCCGGTCCATCCAATCAAGGCATCTTCGCTAAAACCAGTCATCGATCAGTTTAAGGAAGAGGGCAAGCCATTCAACATGGGCATGGTCTTCCCGGTTTCGACTCATAACTATGAGCTTCGTTATTGGTTAGCGTCAGGGGACATACACCCTGGTTACTATTCCTCGACTGATGTGTCGGGGCAAATCAAGGCAGACGCCCTGCTCTCCGTTACTCCTCCGCCACAAATGCCGTCAACAATGGAAGCCGGGACGATCAACGGCTATTGCGTTGGTGAGCCTTGGAACCAGCAAGCGGTCTTCAAAGGTATCGGTGTACCGGTAATTACCGATTATGAGATTTGGAAGAATAACCCGGAAAAAGTCTTTGGCCTGACAAAGGAATTTACCGAGAAAAACCCGAACACAACCCTAGCATTGACCAAGGCATTGATCCGGGCAGCCAAATGGCTTGATGAAAATGAGAATGCGAACCGGATGGAAGCGGTCGAAATTTTGTCACGACCCGAATATGTCGGTGCGGACAAAGAAGTAATCGCGAATTCAATGACCGGAACCTTTGAATATGAAAAAGGCGACAAACGCGACGTGCCGGACTTCAATGTGTTCTATCGTCACTTCGCGACATACCCCTACTACTCCGACGCTGTTTGGTATCTGACGCAAATGCGTCGTTGGGGCCAGATTACCGATCACAAGGATGATGGTTGGTATGACGATGTCGCAAAATCGGTTTATCTGCCAGAAACCTATCTGAAAGCCGCACGCATGCTGGTCGAGGAAGGCCACGTTGATGAAGCCGATTTCCCATGGGACTCCGATGGCTATCGTGCCCCAACACCGGGTGAAGATATCATTGATGGCATCGTCTATGACGGCAAGGCACCAAACGCCTACATCGATTCACTCACCATCGGCCTTAAATCCGGGCAAATAATCAAAGCTGGCGAAGTGTCCGGCAGCTAGGGAACCGAAAAGCGGGTCGGAAATCTGTCCGGCCCGCTTTTTACTCCACGAAATACTCAAAATTCTAAAAGGTTTGTGTGATGGCCGAAGCAGCAATTGGAGATACCGGTGGAATGAAGGGCGACAAACGCGCCAGAATTTTCCACGCAATTACACGGTCGAGCGGATGGCTGGAGGCCCTTGGGTTTTCCTGGCTGGTTCCCCTTCTGCGAATGGCGGCCGGTGACAATCCAAGACTCCAGTCAAAGGAGCTGGTCAGGGTCCTCGTTATTCCTCTGATCGGCATCCTTGGTTTTTTGATCCTCTGGGGAAGTCTGGCTCCGAAAATCGAAACGTCTTTGGGAGCTGTCCCTGGGCCGGTCCAAGTTTGGGAGCAAGTAGACAATTTGTGGCAGGATCATTTGAGGCAACGGGAAAAGGCTGAGGCTTTCCACCAGCGCCAGGTCACTCGAAATGAAAAACTGATTGCTGCTGGAAAATCCGACAAAGTTAAATGGCGGGCCTATACAGGCAAACCCACTTATATTGACCAGATCGGAACCTCCTTGATAACAGTGGGGCTCGGATTTCTGATCGCCACCTTGATTGCAGTGCCTTTGGGGATCGCATCGGGCCTGTCTAAGACATTCAATGGCGCCATCAATCCCCTGGTTCAGATATTCAAACCGGTTTCACCGCTGGCCTGGCTTCCAATTGTGACGATGATTGTGTCAGCGACCTATGCCGGTGGCGATGGCTGGTTGTCCAAGTCCTTGTTGGTGTCGGCTGTAACCGTGACGCTTTGTTCCCTTTGGCCGACCCTTGTTAACACCGCAATGGGCGTCGCCTCGGTTGACAAGGATCTGATGAATGTGGGGCGGGTTCTGCAATTGCCGACATTCAGAACGATCACCAAGCTGGTTCTGCCCTCCTCTCTTCCGCTGATCTTCACCGGTTTGCGGCTGTCGCTTGGTGTGGGCTGGATGGTCCTGATTGCCGCCGAGATGTTGGCGCAGAATCCCGGACTTGGAAAATTTGTTTGGGACGAGTTCCAGAATGGATCGTCTCAATCGCTCGCAAAAATCATGGTCGCAGTCTTCACCATTGGCCTGATCGGCTTCGTGCTGGACCGGGTCATGTTCACCCTGCAACGCGCCTTTACCTTCTCCGCAAATCGATAGGACAGGAATATGTCAATTCTTGAAATAACCGATATGTCCGTTGGATACGGGGAGGGCGCTTCGCGCAGCGAGGTCCTGTCCAACATTAATCTAAAAGTCGAGGACGGTGAGTTCGTTGCGATCGTCGGATTTTCCGGCTCCGGTAAAACGACATTGATTTCGGCAATTGCCGGCCTGCAACAAGTCGATGACGGTGTTATCCACTTCAAGGGCAAAGAGGTCGTCGAGCCAGGGCCGGAACGCGGTGTGGTTTTTCAATCTTACTCCCTGATGCCGTGGTTATCCGTGCGCGGCAATGTCAGCCTGGCGGTCGAAAGCGTATTTGGTAACAAGACCAGGGGCGAACGTGCCGAAATCGTTAATCGATATGTCGAGATGGTGGGGCTCGCCCATGCAGTTGATCGCAAGCCATCGGAATTGTCCGGCGGCATGCGGCAGCGTGTTGCGGTCGCACGGGCATTGGCGATGCAGCCAGAGTTATTGCTGCTTGATGAGCCCTTGTCTGCACTGGATGCGTTAACCCGTGCCCGACTGCAGGATGAACTTGCGGCAATCTGTGAGCAGGAAAAAAAGACGATCATCCTGATCACCAATGATGTGGATGAAGCCATCTTGTTGGCGGACCGGATCATTCCGCTGGATCCAGGACCCGCTGCCGGCTTCGGACCCGAATTTGTTGTCAATCTACCGCGTCCGCGTGACCGGGCGACGATGAACAGCGATGACAACTTCATTCGGTTAAGATCCGACATTACCGAATATCTAATCAATAGCGGCGAAACACGCGCGCAATCGTCAGAAGACGTGGTTCAATTGCCGAACATAGTTCCTATTACCCAGCCTCTTCCAAAGGCTGTCGTTGAGGCATCAAAATCGACCAGCACAACCCGCTATCTGGAATTCAGTCAGCTGAAGAAGGTCTATCCGACACCGAAAGGCCCCCTTACGGTTGTCGATGGCATTGATTTTAAGGTTCGAAAGGGTGAGTTCATTACCCTGATTGGTCACTCAGGCTGTGGTAAATCCACCGTCCTGTCCATGGTCTCAGGGCTGAATGAAATATCCGGTGGCAGTATCATTCTGGATGGCCAACATGTGACCCAAGCCGGGCCTGATCGTGCGGTGGTGTTTCAGGCGCCGTCGCTGATGCCGTGGATGAGCGCTCGGCAGAACGTCGCTTTGGGTGTGAACAAGGTTTATCCCAAAGCCAGTAAAACCGAACGTGAGGATGTCATCGAATATTACCTCAGCAAAGTCGGACTGGCTGACGCGATGGACAAGCCTGCGGCGGAGCTGTCGAACGGGATGAAACAACGGGTCGGCATCGCACGCGCATTCGCACTTTCCCCAAAATTGTTATTACTCGATGAGCCCTTCGGTATGCTGGATAGTTTGACCCGGTGGGAATTGCAGGACGTCTTGATGGATGTCTGGAAGCGCACAGAAGTTACAACAATCTGTGTCACGCATGACGTGGATGAAGCCATCCTTCTGGCTGATCGCGTTGTGATGATGTCGAACGGACCAAATGCGCGGATTGGCAACATCATGGATGTCGATTTGCCCCGGCCTCGATCCCGTAGAGAACTATTATCCCATCCGCACTACTACGCCTATCGCGAGGAACTTCTGGATTTCCTTGAGGCCTATGACGGTGGCGCTGACCCGGATGTGGAACAGCTTAAATCAATCGAAGCGAAACGTGCGGCACGGATTGCACGGCAAACCGGCGGCCAACCGGCTGCGGCGGAGTAGAAACATGAAAGAAAAAATTGTCGTCATCGGAAACGGTATGGCACCGGGCCGCATGCTGGAAAGCCTGTTTGAAAAGCAGCCAGACCGGTTTGACGTCACGATCTTCAATGCTGAGCCTAGGGTGAACTACAATCGCCTCATGCTGTCCCCGGTCTTGTCGGGCGAAAAGGTCTATGAGGATATTATTACCCATGATGATGCATGGTATGAAGAACATAGCATCACCCTGCACAAGGGAAATAGGATCGACACGATCGACCGCGTCGGAAAGACAGTCACATCTGATGCCGGCATTGTGGCGAAATATGACAAGCTGGTTGTCGCGACAGGTTCCTCACCGGTTGTGATCCCGTTGCCCGGTCACGATCTAGACGGTGTCTTAACCTATCGCGACCTGGATGATGTTGAGGCAATGTTGAGTGCGGCAAAATCCGGCGGAAGGGCGGTTGTCATTGGTGGGGGGCTGCTTGGTTTAGAAGCTGCTGCAGGCCTTAAGGAACAGGGCATGGATGTTACGGTCCTGCATCTGATGCCGACATTGATGGAACGCCAGTTGGACGAAGCAGCTGGCTATCTGTTGAAGAATGCATTGGAAGCCCGGGGCATCAAAATCCTGACTGGCGCTAACACCCATGAAATAACTGGAGAAGATGGCGCTGTGTCTGGGGTTGTGCTGGACGATGGGACAAAGATTGACGCCAGCATTGTTGTCATGGCCGTTGGTATACGTCCATCCAAAAGCCTCGCGGAATCAGCGGGCCTGGAAACCAATCGGGGTATTCTTGTGGGCGATGACATGAGAACCTCCGACCCGGATGTTTTCGCATTGGGTGAGTGTGTGGAGCATCGTGATCAATGCTATGGCCTGGTGGCGCCTCTCTATGAAATGGCAGAAACAATTGCGGAAAACCTGTGTGGCGGGAAAAGCGCTTATACCGGATCGGTAATGGCGACCAAATTGAAGGTCACTGGGATTGACCTTTACTCCGCAGGTGACTTCACTCAGGCCGAAGACCGCCAAGAAATTGTTTTGCGCGACGCCACCGCAGGCACCTACAAGCGCCTTGTTCTGAAAGATGACCGAATTATCGGGGCCGTATTGTATGGAGAAACCAGCGACGGCCCCTGGTTCTTTGACATGCTGAAAAAGAAGGCAGACGTGACGCCAATGCGCGACACGCTGATCTTTGGCCAGGCGTTCCAGGGAGGTGCCCCCCTGGACCCTATGGCAGCCGTTGCAGCCTTGCCGGATGATGCGGAAATCTGCGGCTGTAACGGCATTTGTAAGTCGAAAATTGTCGATACCATCACATCAAAAAGCCTGACCTCTCTGGATGATGTCCGCGCGCATACCAAAGCGTCTTCATCCTGTGGCACGTGTACAGGTCTGGTAGAGCAGGTGATGGCCCTAACATTGGGCGATAGTTATAACCCAGCGGCCGTGCAAGCCGTGTGTCCCTGCACTGATCTGGGTCATGATGATGTGCGTCGCCTGATTAAGGCGCAGGAGCTAAAAACAATCCCTGAAGTAATGCAGGCGCTTGAATGGAAGACATCCTGCGGCTGCGCCAAATGCCGTCCGGCGCTCAATTACTATCTGGTCTGCGATTGGCCAGGTGACTATGCCGATGACTATCAGTCCCGCTTCATTAATGAACGCGTACATGCGAATATTCAAAAGGACGGCACCTATTCCATCGTTCCAAGAATGTGGGGTGGTCAAACCAGTTCGTCTGAGCTGCGGGCCATCGCAGACGTTGTCGACAAGTTCAATATCCCCTCCGTCAAGGTTACCGGCGGTCAGCGGATCGACATGCTAGGCATCGAAAAGGAAGACTTGCCTGCCGTTTGGGCAGACTTGGGTAAAGCAGGGTTTGTTTCCGGTCATGCCTATGCAAAGGGTTTGCGCACGGTTAAAACCTGCGTTGGTACAGACTGGTGCCGATTTGGGACCCAGGATTCCACCGGGTTCGGGGTTCGTATTGAAAAGTTCATGTGGGGGTCTTGGACACCAGCCAAGGTAAAGATGGCTGTATCCGGCTGCCCCCGAAATTGCTCTGAAGCGACTTGTAAAGATGTAGGCGTCGTTTGTGTTGATAGCGGTTACGAAATTCACTTTGCCGGTGCTGCCGGTCTGGATATCAAAGGTACCGATGTCCTAGGCCTTGTCGCGACGGAAGATGAGGCACTGGAGCACATTGTAGCTCTTGTCCAAATGTACCGCGAACAAGGGCACTACCTAGAACGGATCTATAAGTGGGCAAAGCGCATTGGGCATGACACGGTCCGTGAGCATATCCTGAACGACGAGCATAAACGGCGGGAATACTTCGCCCGGTTCGTATTCTCCCAAAAATTCGCACAGGTTGATCCGTGGTCTGAACGCGTATCGGGCAAGGACAAGCACGAATTCTCACCCATGGCGAGTATCGCATTGGAGGCCGCCGAATGAACGCAATCGTACCACATTGGACTGCGATCGGGCTGCTTTCTGATATCCCGGTTAAGGGTTCCCGATGCATCAAGCTAGGAAGCACAACGATTGGCATCTTTCGAACTGCCGAAGATGAGGTCTATGCGCTGGAAGATAAATGCCCGCACAAGAACGGCCCCCTTAGCCAGGGAATTGTGCATGATAATTGCGTGACCTGCCCGCTGCATAATTGGGTGATATCGCTTCAATCCGGGCAGGCGCAGGGCGCTGATGAAGGGTCTGTTCGGACCTATCGCGTTCGAATTGTAGAAGAAGAGGTGCAAATTGATATCGGGTCGGCTGAGTGATGGAACACACAGTTCGCACAACCTGTCCCTATTGTGGCGTCGGATGCGGAGTACTCGCGACGCGGCAGCAAGACGGGACCGTATTGATTGAGGGCGATCCGGATCATCCGGCCAATTTCGGCCGCCTCTGTTCAAAGGGAAGTGCGCTTGCAGAAACAATTGATCTGGAAGGTCGTCTTCTTGAGCCCAAAATTGAAGGTGTGGATGCAACCTGGAACGATGCCCTAAACCTCGTTGCGGGAAAGTTTAAATCCACAATTGAGGAATATGGACCGGACTCAGTTGCCTTCTATGTTTCGGGACAAATTCTGAGCGAAGATTACTACGCCGCTAACAAGCTGATGAAAGGCTATATTGGCGCGGCAAATATAGACACAAACTCCCGACTGTGTATGGCGTCGTCAGTTGCGGGTCATAAGCGGGCTTTCGGCAGCGATACCGTCCCTGGACAATATGAAGACCTTGAATTGGCAGATCTGATTGTTTTGGTCGGGTCCAATCTGGCCTGGTGTCACCCGGTCTTGTATCAACGAATTGCGGAGGCAAAGACGGAACGCCCAGAGATGAAGGTCGTTCTGATCGATCCTCGGCGCACCATGACCGCAGACCTTGCCGACCTGCATTTGCAAATCCAGGCTGATCGCGATGTCGCCCTGTTTCTTGGACTGTTAAACGCCATTGCAGGGGCTAATGCCATGGATGGTGAATGGATCGCACACCATACAAATGGTATTGAAGATGCGCTTGGCGTAGCGTCGCGCATGACTGTGGATGAAGTGGAGCGCCATACGGGTTTGCCCCGCAGCCAGGTTCAAGAATTTTACGACCTTTTTATCAAAACAGAAAAGGCCGTCACCGTATTTAGCCAAGGTGTAAATCAATCCAGCACAGGCACGGACAAGGTAAACGCCATAATCAATTGCCATTTGGCAACTGGCAGAATTGGCGTGCCGGGATCAGGTCCATTTTCAGTAACGGGCCAACCAAATGCGATGGGTGGGCGTGAGGTTGGTGGCCTGGCCAATATGCTGGCAGCCCATATGGAACTAGATAATCCTGATCACCGTGATCTGGTACAGGGGTTCTGGCAGTCACCGGTTATCGCAGACCGCCCTGGCCTCAAGGCTGTTGACCTGTTTAAGGCTGTTGGCGAGGGAAAGATTAAGGCGCTGTGGATTATGGCGACCAATCCGGTTGATTCCCTGCCCAACGCGACTGAAGTGGAACAGGCCATTGCTTCCTGTCCCTTTGTGGTTGTGTCAGATGTGTTAGCAAAAACCGACACGATGGAACATGCAAATGTCGCGTTGCCCTCTACCGGTTGGGGTGAGAAGGACGGCACTGTCACAAATTCCGAGAGAACAATTTCCCGGCAGCGCGCATTTTTGCCATCGCCTGGAAATGCGAGACCAGATTGGTGGCAGTTTGCGGAAGTTGGTCGCCGTATGGGATTTGAAGGTTCATTTTCCTGGCCGACCCCCCCCAGCATCTTCCGTGAATATGCGGCCCTAACATCACGAAATAATGCGGGGAAGCGCGACCTTGATCTCACGGCCTGGATGGACTTGAGCGATGCCGACTATGAGGCTCTGAAACCTTTCCGCTGGGGCCCTGTCGGAAGTGAAGCGGCAAGCCAAAGCCGGTTCTTCTCCGATGGCTATTTCTATACGCCTGACCAGCGCGCCAATTTCGTTGCGGTGGAAAGCCCTGAACCAAATACAACAGACCTGAACTTGCCGCTGACGCTTAATACAGGCCGGGTGCGGGATCATTGGCACACCATGACTCGAACGGGTAAGAGCCCTAGGCTGTCCGGACATATGGCGGAACCTTATTGCGAAATCAGCGTATCTGATGCGCAGAGAATGGGCATTCGTGCCGCTGATCTGGTTTCTTTGAAAGACGGTCGGACCTCAGAGAAGGGGGCGATCATACTACGTGCCCTGATTTCAAACAGAATTGCACCTGGCTCTGTCTTTGTTCCGATGCACTGGACTGATCAATTCGCCTCGGCTGGCAGGGTTAACTCAATGGTCGCGAGTAGGACTGATCCGATTTCAGGACAGCCCGCACTGAAAAGCGCGCAGGTCCAAGCCAGTCGCAAAGAAATGGCCATCTATGGATTCGCGGTCTCTCGTGAGCTGCCGGATAGGATCCATGCTGATTATTGGGCCAAAGCCCGATGTGTTGACGGCTGGCGCGTCGAGTTGGGCTTCGAAGAGGAATATTCAAATATCGACGAACAGGCGGCACAAGCTCTCGACCTGGATGCTGGAATGGCGACTGTTAGCTATGTGGACAGCAGAACCGGTCGCGGCGCGTTGTTGTGGTTTGAAGAAGAGGCACTCACGGCAGCGATTTACTTTGCCCGTGATCCTGTCGCTGTTTCGCGGGTATGGGCTGTCGAGCAACTGTCAGTCTGTCATTCAAATACAAAGGACCGCATGAAACTGGCATCCGGCCTTCCAGGCACGGATCAGCCTGACAGGGGTCCTATCATCTGTTCTTGTTTTTCGGTTGGTGCTTCCGAGATTCGCGCAGCAGGCGACGCTGGCCATCACACGGTCGCAGCAATCGGGAAGGTACTTTCCGCTGGCACGAACTGCGGCTCCTGCAGATCCGAAATAAGCGCAATCCTTTCGGAGGAGATCCCCCTTGCCGCGGAATAGATCAGAAGCGATAGCGGACCTTGCTGTCTTACCGGTGTTTCACAAACTGAATGGCAGAGTGGTCGTTCTAGTAGGCGGGACAGATGCCGCCGCGTGGAAAGCTGACTTACTCTGCGCGGCCGGTGCAACGGTGAGGTTGTTTGCCAAGACAACGGGCACGGCCATGCAGAAGCTTATGCATGGCCCCCGTGGTCGCCAAATCGTGTTGGTAGCCGATGAGCTTCGATCGTCTGATTTATCCGGTGTGGCCATGGCCGTTGGCGATTTCGAAGATCGCGATTCGGCGGCCCGCTTTGCCCAGATTGCCCAGGAAAGAAACGTTCCCTTTAACGTGATTGATAAACCGGAATTTTGCAGCTTCCAGATCGGCTCAATTGTAAACCGGTCGCCCATTGTCATTGGTATTTCAACCGACGGCGGGGCACCTGTCCTGGCTCAAACAATCCGTCACCGGATCGAGAATTTATTACCCGCCCATCTCTCGCATTGGGGGAAACTTGCGAAGCGCCTGAGAGTTATCGTCGCCGACCGGATTGCAAATGTCCCGGACCGCCGGAAGTTTTGGTCACGCTTTGCAGGAGCCAGCTTTATCAGTGCACCACCAGCCCTAACAGACCGGCAATTGTTTGGATTGTTCCGGCAGGAAGGCTTCAATGCAACAACGGGTTCGAATGATATAATACAAGTGACATCCAACGACCCAGATTTGCTGACAGTCAAAGCAACCCGTCTCATTCTCAACGCTGATATTATCCTTCATGATCCGCGCATTTCAAACGCCATTCTGGAGCGATCACGACGGGAAGCGCGACGAATTTGTATATCACCAGACTGTGCTAGTATTGATGATCGGGAGAGCGAATGGATAGAATCAGGAAAAAATATTGTTCGATTAGAATGGCAAGATGAGATGAAATTCGGCGAACCGAAATTTTCGTCCAGGCGCGGCGCTGATCCCAATCCGGCTCACCGCAGCGCGACATTCTTCGAGAACCAGCAACATAAGTCCGGAGCTGGAATGAACCTCTCCTAGGTTTGAAATTTGGGGAAATTTTGATCGTTAATGAAGTGGATGGCGACTTTAGTGAGGCCGCCAAGAACTCCTAGAGCTCTCGCAGTTTGCTTTGCAAACAGCTGCCGCTAGGTACCTGTCGGGAGGATGTGACGCTTTCTGGCGAAAGCGTTGTGGCGGAGAGAGAGTCCGCCTAACTATTTTTTGAAAACTCTGTAACATTATGAAAATAAACCAATTTTCGTTCTTTCGAAAGTCATGTGTTTCTCAAAATGTTTGCCAGTTTGTTTGCCAAGAAATTGCGCAACTGGAATATGCTCAAGACTTGAGCCGCCAAGCTTGTGCCCTGTTTCTCGGTTTCTTGCGCTTGTTTCCTACCAGCCATTCTAACTCCAGCCGTGCGAATACTGTAATGGAGTATTACACAGGTTGGTTACTAGGGGGCGTTGCCGGGACTGGGGGCTTCAGAAAATTGTTCAACTCTAAACGCTGCTGTCTTGAACGGTTCTTCAATCGTAACAAATGCTCCCTCTGGATCTCCACGCGTGAAAAGTACTACACCGCCATCAATGCCGCTGTACTCACACTTGCCATAACACTGATTTAGATGCGGAGAGGATGCATCTATAGCCTAGTTGCGTGATGCAAATATCATCACTTTTTTCAATTGGACTGTGTTGTCGGTCCCAAGGTCATATGGGCGCTTGGCCCTTCCATCACCGAATATTTGAAAATACGAACTAAATGTTGGTATTTCCCCTTTTATATTAATTTCTCGACCTTTTTCATCCCTAAAGTCAGGAACTCGAGACGGCGAGCCAAAAACAGTTTTCACGAGTTCGTCTTTAGTCCCTCTCATGAAAATTGGGAAGAACTGAACTTCTGTCTGAACGTCCACTAAGTTCAGGTCTTTATAGTAAAATGGATAAATTATGGGATGGATTTGTATGTGTCCCTCGTTGTGAAAAATTGCTGCTTTGAATTTTCGGCAATCCGTTATTGCTTCGACGAAATCGGATACATTTTCTGGGGAATCACTATCGAATACTTTCTCGTATGTTGGGACTGTGTGCCAGCGCAGTGTTTTATAGCGGCCGGTCGACATTATTTGTGATCCACAAGTACATTTGACCGTGGTTTCATACGTCTTATGGTCGACATTATTTGAGAATATGTCTAATCCGGAATAGTATGAGTAGTATGATTTTAAGAGATTTTGCGGCTTGGAATGGCTGTGTACGACGAGATTTCGCTGACACCCCCAAAAGTCCCCCCCGTTTATTATAATATGGGATAGATCTAATGTTTCGATATAAGAGTGGGTTCCTGATCTGCCAATGACCGTATCGTCTGGCTGTAGGAAAATACGAAGATCCGCACCAGCTAAAACCTCCTCCAGAACGCCATCCGCTTGATTGTGTATAGCTTTCATGTGCTTTCCTGACAGGCTAGCGTTTTGAGAGTGTTTCATTTTACCATTGAACTAACATACGTACCATTTTGAATCGGATAAACAGAGACAACACGGCACAACGCATTTTTGTAATTAGTCGAAGATTCGGCGTTGCTTGAAAAGCAACGTTTAAAACAAAATCGGTAACCATAAATTAACTTGATAAAATCATTGATGTGAGAATAACCTCTATGCGATTGAAATGCTATCGTAGGAGGGATCGATGCCAATTTCATCTCCATTAGATATCGCGCCTGCATCTTTGTGGTTCGATGCTTCTGATTTATCAACAATCATTGATACCAATGGTGATGGAGCTATTGAGCAATGGTTAGATAAAAGTGGAAGCGGCTTGCATGCAAGCAGTAGTGGAGTATCTAGCCCTACCTTCGATTCAACTGCGTTTGATGGACAAGGCGGAATTGTTTTCGATCATCAGGACGACTTCCTCAATATTTCCAGAACAACACTTGAAAACTCTACGATTTTTGTCGTTCTCAAATCGTCAATTTCTGACGATGAATCAGAATATGACGGGTCACCGGGCATGGCGCTTGTGGGAGATACCTCCGCCGGTGTCAGCCAAGGTCTGGGCATTGAAGGTGATAACCCTCAGTTTCGTCACCATAACGGTTCCTGGCATGAGGCGACAGGAACTACACGTTTGACGGATGGGTCTGCTCACGTCTTGACGTCTGTCTATTCCGACAACACAGGCATTGTGTCGCTCTATCAGAATGGATTTTTGGCCGGAGCCACAGATGTTGGAACGCGGGGTGGTTCCATCAGCGCTATTGGGAGGAGTTTTGGTGAAGATTCATTCTTTGGCGGTGAGATTGCTGAGATTATCGTTTACCCATCGGTTCTGACTGACGTCGAACGTCGAGAAGTTGAAGACTATCTTGACGGTAAGTGGGGAACAGGCGCTGCGAATCCCGATGAGCTGTTTGTCGATGCAGACACCATTTTGACTGCCCCAGGCGCAGACTTCCTAGCCAATGACGGCATTGA
This sequence comes from Alphaproteobacteria bacterium, assembly GCA_006844765.1. Classification (GTDB taxonomy): domain Bacteria; phylum Pseudomonadota; class Alphaproteobacteria; order UBA8366; family Aestuariispiraceae; genus SPJV01. Next base: position 49,679 of record SPJV01000217.1, read on the forward strand.
GCCAGGGGATACTGCGTCAATTGTGTCTGTTCAAAATGCACAACACGGTTCTGTCGTATTGAACGGAGATGGAAGTATCTCGTTCGACCCAGACGAGCATTTTATTGGCAAGGCAAGTTTCGAATATACAATAGACGACGGTAATGGGGAACTTGATACTGCGACTGTACGTGTGAATGTCGGTATCGTGCCTCCAGATTTGCCTAACTTGGCGCTTTGGCTGGATGCCTCTGATGCATCGACGGTAATCGATAGCAACAATGACGGTGCTGTTGATACATGGACAGACAAGAGCGGCAATAGCTTGGATGCAACCGCATCTGGCACCGATCAACCGGCCTTTAACGCGTCTGCATTTGGTGGCAGAGGCGCTATTAGTTTTGATCACTTGGATGATGCACTCGCGTTTGATCGAACGGTTTTCGTGAATTCATCGATGTTTGTTGTGATGAAGACGTCGATTTTTGATGACCAATCAGCCTATCAAGGCTCCCCCGGCATGACACTCCTCGGCGATACCGGCGGTGGTGTAAGTCAGGGGCTTGGAGTAGAGGGTGAAAACGCAAACTTCAGGCATCATGAAGGGAGTTGGCATGAGGTTTCGGGACAACATGTGATTAACGATGGGGTCTCACATATTGTTTCATCCATTTATTCTGGGGAGACCGGGATTGTTTCCTTGTACCAAGATGGGGATTTAACTGCGACCGGAGATGTCGGCCCAACGGGAGCTGCAATAAATGCTGTCGGACGAAGCTATGATGCAGAATCATTTTTTGGGGGAGAAATAGCTGAAATAATTGTCGTTGATGGTGTTCTCACGGATGAACAGCGACAAGGAATTGAACAGTATTTGGCCTTTAAATGGGATGTAACCACGTTTGGAAACCAAGCGCCGACCATTTCGGGCGCCGTTATTCTTGATGGCACGGAGGATATCTCAAGAACCATTACTGTTTCGGAACTTTTGACAAATGCATCCGATGCGGAAGGTGACAGCCTTTCCGTACAGGCGGTGACAGCAAGTTCAGGAACACTAATTGATAACTTGGATGGATCATACACCCTAGTCCCCGCCGCCGATTTTAATGGGGATATCACGCTCACTTACAGTGTGACGGATGGTACGACGCCTGTTCTAACAACGGCGACGGTTTCATTCGCACCAGTCAATGATGAATTGACGATATCCGCGCCCATAACATTGGTGGGCACAGAGGATTTTGTCCGCACACTCACAACACAAGAACTGATTGCAAATGCGAGCGATGTTGACGGCGATGTATTGTCTGTCGTTGGGCTGAGTGCTGATGGCGGTACGCTTGTCGATAACCTCGACGGTTCCTTCACCTTGACGCCGGTAGCGGACTTCAATGGCGATATCAATCTGAGCTACAGTATAACAGATGGAACTACGCCAATCGCAACCTCTGCGGTTGTGAGCTTCTCCTCGGTCAATGACGCACCGGATGTGTCCGGGCCGATTACGTTTGCCGGTACGGAAGATAACGCGCTGACCATCACGACGGCAGAGTTGTTAGCCAATGCGTCGGACGTTGATGGGGATGCGTTGTCGGTGATCGGACTGAGTGCTGATGGCGGTACGCTTGTCGATAACCTCGACGGCACTTTCACCCTGACGCCAACAGCGGACTTCAATGGCGATATCAATCTAAGTTATAGCGTCAGCGACGGGACGGTTCAGACGATAGCAAGCGGCGTTGTGAGCTTTGTCTCTTCGAATGACGCGCCGGATGTGTCTGGACCGATTGCGTTTGCCGGTACGGAAGATAATGCGCTGACGATCACGACAGCGGAGTTGTTAGCCAATGCGTCGGACGTTGATGGCGATGCGCTCTCTATCGTGGGCTTGAGCGCCGATGGCGGCACGCTTGTCGATAACCTCGACGGTACCTTTACCTTGACGCCGGCAGCGGACTTCAATGGTGATATCAATCTGAGCTACAGTATAACAGATGGAACCACGCCAATCGCAACCTCTGCGGTTGTGAGCTTCTCCTCGGTCAATGACGCACCGGATGTGTCCGGGCCGATAACGCTTGCCGGTACGGAAGATAATGCGCTGACCATCACGACGGCAGAGTTGTTAGCCAATGCGTCGGACGTTGATGGGGATGCGTTGTCGGTGATCGGACTGAGTGCTGATGGCGGTACGCTTGTCGATAACCTCGACGGCACTTTCACCCTGACGCCAACAGCGGACTTCAATGGCGATATCAATCTGAGTTATAGCGTCAGCGACGGGACGGTTCAGACGATAGCAAGCGGCGTTGTGAGCTTTGCCTCTTCGAATGACGCACCGGATGTGTCCGGGCCGATAGCGCTTGCCGGTACGGAAGATAATGCGCTGACGATCACGACAGCGGAGTTGTTGGCCAATGCGACGGACGTTGATGGGGATGCGCTCTCTATCGTGGGCTTGAGTGCTGATGGCGGTACGCTTGTTGATAACCTCGACGGCACTTTCACCCTGACGCCAGCAGCGGACTTCAATGGCGATATCAATCTGAGCTATAGCGTCAGTGACGGGACGGTTCAGACGGCAGCAAGCGGTGTTGTGAGCTTCACCTCAGTCAATGATGCGCCGGATGTGTCTGGACCGATTGCATTTGCCGGTACGGAAGATAATGCGCTGACGATCACGACAGCGGAGTTGTTAGCCAATGCGTCGGACGTTGATGGGGATGCGCTCTCTATCGTGGGCTTGAGTGCAGATGGCGGTACGCTTGTCGATAACCTCGACGGCACTTTCACCCTGACACCTGCAGCTGACTTCAATGGCGATATCAATTTGAGTTATAGCGTCAGCGACGGGACAGTACAGTCGGCAGCAAGCGGCGTTGTGAGCTTTGCCTCTTCGAATGACGCACCGGATGTGTCCGGGCCGATAGCGCTTGCCGGTACGGAAGATAATGCGCTGACGATCACGACAGCGGAGTTGTTGGCCAATGCGACG
>SPJV01000060.1 GCA_006844765.1 Alphaproteobacteria bacterium
AGCAGGGGCAAGTTCTTGCATCGTAATCATGTCGGCGTTGTTCACCGTCGCGATTGTGATCTCGTCGGCCGAAACGACAGATGCGCTTGTGATTGCGCACCCAAAGCCAACCGCAGTCGTCAGTAGCGTTCTTTTGATAGACATGGCGTCCTCCCATTTTTTACGCATGTAAATATTGGGAGGCGCTGGTTAACGAGTCAAGTGAAACTTTCGAGCGCCGAATTACTGCAATGCGGCGTAGCGCGATGCCTAGGCAGATTCACGAAGCTTTAGGAGGCCGTCGAACAGCGTAACTTCGGGCGTGTCACTGATGGCTTCACCATTGATAATTTGCAGCAGGCGGGAAACTGCTTTCTTTCCAATCGCATCGGTGTTCTGCGCCACCGTGGTTAAGGCGGGGTTAAGATAAGGGCACAGCGGGTAGTCGTCGTGCCCCGCTATCCGCAAGCCTCCCTTGGCACCACGCCCAGGGGTGAGGCCGTGCCGCGCTGCGGCGCGCAATGCGCCAATCGCGACGCGGTCATTTGCGCAAAGAATCGACCGCTCGATCAGGCGCCCGCTAGCAAATTCTGCATCAAGCACAGCCTCGCCGTGGCTTTCAAAATGCCAGTTTTCAGCTAGCATTTCGGTGCCCAAAATTTCTGGTGTGAACCCTTGCCGCTCCATCGCGGCAATGTAGGCATCCTCACGTTCCATAGCGTTGAAGTTGACTCGGGGCATCGCGAGGAACACGGGTGGTTCCCCCACGCGGCAAAGATATTCTGTTATTAAACCAGTGCTTTGCATGTGATTTGTGCCGACGTAATCCACCTCGGGCATGGTGTGCGGACGTGAATCCACCAATACAAATGGTATGCGTGATTTCAACCTGAGATGAGCCGCTTTATCGCTGTAATCGCCAAGAGGCGCGACCAAAGCACCATCAACATTCATGGACATAAAGGACTCTACCGCGCGTGCTTCGATGGCCGGATCCGAGTGTGAACACTTTGTAAGAACCGTCATATCGGCCTGCATGGCTGCGACCTCAATCGCTTCGAGCAGCTTGGTGAAAAACAGATCATTGAGATAGGGAATGATGACGCCGATGAGGCCGGTAGATTTGCGATTGAG
>SPJV01000093.1 GCA_006844765.1 Alphaproteobacteria bacterium
CATTCAGAGGCATGGATCACCTCAATCCCGCTCAAATCCACTCCAAGGCGGGGGAAGTAATTACGCAGCGCAGCAAAAACCGCATCGCTTTGCGTAAGTATCCGGCGCGCGCCACTTTCCTGCACCTTCGCCAAAAATGCCTTGGCAAGCGAGGTGGCCAGATCGACATCGCCCAGCTCATAGGCCAGCCCGCCGCAATCCACCTCATTCGCGCCAAGAGCAACAAAATCAGCATTTGCGCCGTCCAACAGTCCCACAAGGCTATGCAATTGCGGCCATTGCAATTGATCAAAAGCCGCTTCGCCGACGATCAGCGCGATGTCATTTGTGGCTCCACGCCCAAGATCCTCGGCCCATTCACCACGGGACACGGTGCTGCCTTGCGGATTTCCAGCGAATTTAAGGTTGTTCAAAAGCGCGTTTAGCGCATCAGGCAACTGACCGTCCTTGAAGATGCGCGCACGCAACTCGTAGATCGTTTCCATCGGCTCGACCAGGTCGCTTAGGTTGGCCGAACACCCGGTGCCACAGCCGCCACAGGCCGAACACGCATAGACCGTGTCGAGCATCTTGTTGTCGTAATCGACAACCCCATGCATCAATCCAAAGGCAGTGATCACCTTGCCCCCGCCAGAATAAGAATGAAATTTTCCATAGCGGATGCTTGGACAGATATGCCCAAATTCTTCGGTGTTCATGCTGGGCACCCATTTGCAAAACGAGCATCGCATGCAGTTCTTCATCGAAAGTTCACGATCTTGCAGAGTCATTTCTGCCCTCCCAAATTCTTAAAAACTGTTCAGAAGCCAAGCCGGCCGGGATGCAAAATCCCATCGGGGTCGAACATCGATTTGCAGTGGTGAAGATAAGGAACCAGCTCTGGATTTTTCTCGTAAGCCATGTCTGTCCAATCCCCGTAAGGCCGGCTGTAAAACCCACCCGCATCGCAGGTGGCCTGCGCCAGCTCAGCCATGAAAGGGTCAACCTCGCTTGCCGAGCCTGCATCTATAGGCAGCATGATTTCGATGCTGCAATTGCGGCCCTGCAACCTTGGTTGGATATAGGTTGCCAAGTCTGCGGGGTTCACGCCGTGCTTGGCGGCCAGTTCGTTC